>CAIMVC010000373.1 GCA_903844825.1 uncultured Burkholderiales bacterium
CCGAACAACTCGCTCTCGATCAATTCGCGCGGAATGGCGGCCATGTTCACGGCGACGAAAGGTCCGCCCCGGCGCTTGCCATAGTCGTGCAAGGCCCTGGCGACCAGTTCCTTGCCGGTGCCGCTTTCGCCGGTGATCAGCACCGTGGCGCTGGAATCGGCCACCCGGCCGATCAGATCACGAACGGCCTTGGCGGCTTCGCTTTTTCCGATGAACGGGTTGGTTTTGGTGGAGGGCGTCACGGTGACAATTGCAGAGTTGAAAGGGGGTTCGGGGCGAAGGGAAGGGCTTGACCGGGGCAGAATGCTGAGTTAACTTGATTCATACTGTGACACAGAATGTGAAAAACAGAAAGCATTTGTGACGAAGTGTGACTTTAATACATCAAAGGTGTCAAATTCAAGGGCGCCAGATCACCTTGGTGTGGCGTTTGCCCCCTCATTTCTGGGCTCTGCCGGCACCTTTGGCGCTGCATCGCGGCCGCCAGGTGGCAGGGTCAAGACGGCAGCGACTCAAGCTTGGGCTGTTGGTGCCGATGCAAAGAGGGCACAGAGCTTGAGCGTGGGTTGACCCGCCGACTGGCTCGTTTGTTTACTGGTTACTGATCCACGGATATCCAGATCCACTTTTGGGAGCTCTCAGCATGAATCGATCGCCCTCCATTTCCTCAGGCTTGTCCGCTGTTTTATCCGGCGCTGCTGTTGTTGCACTGCTCGGTCTGGGCGGTTGTCAGTCCGTGGACCTGACGCGGACCAAGCCCGAGAAAGAAAGCGCCGCCATGGTGGCGCCGCTGGTCGAAAAACGCGAAACGCTGACCGCCACGGGCTACGCGGTGATCAGCGTGCAGAACCACCGCAATCCGGCCCAGCAACGCCTGCTGGCGATTCGCGCCTCCAAGCTCGACGCCTACCGCTCGCTGACCGAGCAGGTGGATGGCCAGCAGCTCGATGCGACCACCACCGTGGCCGATATGACGGTGCAAAACGACACCTTCCGCACCCGGGTCGAAGGCGTGATTTACGGCGCCGTGCTGGTCAGCATTGCGCCTGCCGGTGACGACACCTACGAGACCACGCTGTCGCTGGACCGGGCGGTGGTGCAGGACCTGCGCACCTTGTACCTCGGGCAAGTGGTGGCCAAAGGGCGCTGATCGCGCAGGCGCTTTGTGATGACTTCTGCAACCCGGTTTTTACCCCCTGGCCTGGGCCGTCGCGCCTGGCTGGCGCTGGGCTTGCTCGCAGCGGCTTGCCCGGCGTGGGCTGAGCAGCCCCTGAGCCCTGACGAGCGACTCGAGGCCATTCGCCACGGGCTGGTGCAAGCGGCCCTGCAAGGGGCCACGCAGGTGCAGACGGCAACCTGGATCGACGCGCAGGGGGCCTTGCGCGAAGCCAGCAGCTTTCGCTCTGGCATGCAGGTGCGTGGCGTTCGGGTGCTGTCTTATATGCGAGACCCGCAAGGGCAGCCACAGGCCCGCTTGCAGCTCAACGCCTCCCAGGATCTTGTCAAGACACCTCAGCCAGCTCAGGCCAGGGCCAGTGATCAGCGCGCTGCCGGGGCGAATGCTCTGCCTGCCGCCGATGCACGTCCTGCCGCTGGCCGGCCGGCCACCGTGGCCAAGGGTGCTGCTGCGCAGGCGTGTGCTGACGGATCGACCGGTGCGGCCGGTGCGGCCGGCTTGCGCCATCTCATGGGCCTGCGCCTGCAAGTCGACAGCGGCTGGACGGTGGACGAGGCGCCGCTGGCCCAGGAGCTCGGTCGGCTCGCCACGGATCGGTGGCTGCAGGCCGCCGATGCTGCGGCCGGCTGGCGCCTGGTTGAACTGCCGGCAGAAGCCGGCTCTGCCTACCTGCGCCAGCTGACCGGAACCAGCCTGGAGCGCTTGCCCTGGCGCGCCCAGCTGTCCTTGCAGCCGGTCAGCCGGCAGCACACGGGCTGGAGCGCCTGGAATCCCTTGTTGTCTGCACCGGCACCGGCAGCGCGCCTGCTGCTCTCGGTTTACGCACCCGGTCAGTCCGGCGTCTGGCTCGAAGCCAGCGCCGAAGTGGTCATGGCCTACGAGACCCGGTCCTGGGGCCAGCCCCGGCTGACCGCTGCGGCTCGGTCTGTCTTGGCCGATGTGGTGCAGGGCTGGGCCCAGGCCCTGAGCAGCAAGCTCGCCTGTGAGCCGGTGCGCCCTGACGTGACCCACGTTCGAGGGCAGGAGGTCCACATCAATGTGGGCGCTTTGTCGGGTGTGCGCGCCGGTGACGAATGGTTGATTGCCCAGCGCCAGCGCTTTCCGCGCCAGTTGCTCGACCCAGGTGTGGCCGCGCAGACCGTGCTGGCACGGGTCGAGCAGGTCAGTGCCCACCAGGCGCGTTTGCAGGTGGTGGCGGGACCGGCCGCCTCGGTACAGGCCAACTGGCAGGCCTGGCCGACCGAGTCGCCGTAAAACGTCGCCCCGCACGGCCCCCGACTTTTTTAAATAGCCCATCTGCCCTGAAGGAAACAGCATGAAAGCTACCGCTTCGAATCCGCTCTGCGCACGACTGTTACTGAGCCTCGTTGCCGCCGCGGCTGTGGCAATGACCTGTGCCCGGCATGCCGGTGCGGCAGAAACCCCCATGCCCACGCCGTCTGCCGCGTCGGCGCCTTCGCGCTCGGCGGCAGGCCAGCCCGAAGCGGTCAGCAACAGCTACAAAACCACCCAGGCCGAGACACTCGACAAAGTGATCCAGAAGACCCTGGGCGAGAGCCCCTTGCGCATCGAATTGCTGCGCCAGGCCTTTGTGCAGCTCAACCCGCAGGTCTTTCCTGGCGGCAAGATCAACCGCTTGCGCTCGGGCGTGGTGCTCCAGGTGCCAGACCATCAGCAACTGATGCGTACCGTGCTGCTGCCTTTGCTGCAGCCGGCAGAGGCCTCGGCCTTTTTGGGGGTCGCAGCGTCGAACACGCCGGAAGAGCGTCGGCGCTGGGTCCGCTTTCCTTGATCGGCGTTGCCGACGTCGGCCAACTGGCCGGTCGGGCCAACCCCATTTATCTTGAAGGCAAGCTGCTGCCGCTGGCCGCGTCGACCGCGCGCGATCTCGGCCTCAAGGACGGCGAGGTGGTTCAGGCCACGGTCCAGTCGCGCGGTGGCGACGACCTGTCGCTGTTGCTACGCGGCAAGCTGATGGACGTGCCCAGCGCCCTGGCGTTGGTACCCGGGCAGACGCTGGCCCTGAAAGTGCAGGCCTCGCCCGTGGGGGCCTGGGGCCTGCAGCCCTTGCTCGAGCCGGCAGCCCTTGCCCCGGGGGCGGCCCCGGCGCTTTTCTCGCGCATCGGCAATTTGCTGTTTCGCCCACCGGGCCTGCAGGAGCTGACGCAGATGTTCAAGCCGGGCGTGATGCAAGCCCTGCTCGACATCGTCCCCCAGCCCGATCTGCAGGCGCAGTGGCGCGGCATGCAGCTGTCGATGGCCCAGCTCACACCGCAGGCGCTGAGCCAGGCGGTGGCCTCTGCCATGGGCTCCGAGGTCTGGCTGGCGCGCGGCCTGCCCGTGCCTGCCGACGATCCCAAGCAACTCATTCGCCGCCTGATCGCTGCGCTCGGGCGCTCCGACAGCGATGACGACTCCGCGCTGGAGGGGCTGAGCCAGCTGCAGCGCAGCGTCGATGACCTGGAGTCCTCCCAGGTGCAGGCCGTGCAGGCGCAGGCACAGCGGGAGCTCCTCTTTAGCATGATGCTGCCCTTTGCCGATGCCGACCCGGTGGAGCTGGTGTTTCGGCGCGCGCCGCGCCAGGGCGGTGAAGCGCCGCCGCTGACGGTGAACGTGCACTCGCGCAGCCAGAGCCTGGGTGAGCTCTGGCTCAGAACCCAGTTGCACGGCCAGGACCGGGTCGATCTGACCATGTGGGCCCTGCAGGGTGACGTCGCCGAGCAGGCGCGTCGGCGCTCGTCGGAGCTGGCCTCGCAACTGGTGGAGGCCGGTCTGGCCATGCAGTCCTTTTTGGTGGTCCATGGTCCGCGCCCGGCGCAGCCTGCCGACTGGGTGCCCTCGGGTCGCGGCATGGTGGTGGACATCAGCGCATGACCCACCGCAAGCAAGCCATTGCCCTCGAGTACGGCCCCAACACCGTGCCCGTGGTCGTGGCCAAGGGCGACGACGAGCTGGCCCTGCGCATGATTGACGAGGCCCGCCGGCAAGGTGTCTACGTCACCCAGGACCCGCAATTGCTGGCACTGCTGAGCCGGCTGAACGTCGACCAGGAAATCCCGGCCGAGCTGTACACCGCCGTGGCCGTGATTTTGTCCTGGGTCTACTGGCTCAAAGGCATGCGTCCCGGCGACGAAAAACGGGCCCAGGGCAGTCAGGCCGAACCTTGATACCTTTCCCTGCCAGGCCCCAAGAGGGCAGGCAGTCAGGCTTGCCTTGACACCTGAGTCCCCGCCGGGGGACGGTGGGGATGGGGGCTTAGGCCGGCAAACGTCAAACGTTCAGACTGCCGGCTTGCCGCATTGGTTGCAAAAACGCGCGCCGGCGGACAGGGGACTGCTGCATTGGCTGCAGTTGCTGAGCATGGGCTGGCCACACTGCATGCAAAAGCGCGCGTCCGCTGCCTGCACGACCTGGCAGGACGGACAGCCGCGCACGGCCCCGGTGCTGCCGGGAGCGGGCGCCGGTGCCATGACGGGCAGACCATGGCGCCTCGCGCCGTGATGACCCGCGCCTGAGGAGTCGCCCTGATTCTGGTGGTGGCCCGAGAGCGCGTTTTTAAAGAACTTGTGAAGAAATCCCATGAGTGTCCTTGCTGGTTTTGGCCTGGCTGTTGGCTATGGGTTGGCTATGGGTTGGCTATGGGTTGAGTGTTGGTGGGTGTCGGTGGGTGTTGGTGAAGCGGGCGAGGATGAACGGGGCATGGTCCTTCGATACCTCAGGAAGAACGCAGCAACTGCCACCCGTTGGGCAGGCAGCAAACCCGACTTTCCTGTGGGCTGGCCGCCGGCCTGCTGCCGTGCCAGAGCCCAGGCTCGAGTTGCGCTATCTCGCTCAGCTTCATAGGGGCATCCAGGCTTAAAAAACTGTAGCAAGGCCTGCCAGCAGGGGCTGCGCCATCCGCTGACTACTGACTACTTTTTGCTCCCACTGAAAAGGCCCCCGAAAAGTCCGCCGCTGGGCTTGGGGGGTTCGGCTTTTGCTTTGGACTGCGGCGCAGTCGGCTCGGCAGATGGTTTCGCAGCGGCCTTGGGCACTGTCTTGGCTTCTGGCTTGGCGCCCCTGACCGGCTCATTGCCGGCCTGGACAAATCCGGTGCGAAGGTCGTCTGCGTCGACCTGGCCGTTGTCAAAGCCTTGATCCGGGTCCTGAATGCTCAGCAAGGTCAACTCCTCTTGCGTGAGTGCTTGCAGCGTTTGCGGTCCGGGGGCGGGCAGGGCGTCGAGCAGATTGTCTTCGAGCATGTCCCGAAAATCCTCCAGGGCCGTGGCTTGGGCATCGAATCCTTTGGCTTTGAGATCCTTGATGATGTCGCCGAGCTCGTGTTTGGCGACGCGGCCCTGCCGCAGGGCATCGGTCGGCTGGGCCTTGATCGCGCTGTGGGCGTTTTTCCAGTTAGCCAGCAGCGCCAGCGTTTGCTTTTCAGGGACGCCGGCCTTGGTCATGCGGTCGACAACAGCCATGTCCACCGAGCCCAGGCCGATGCCGGCCAGCGCCAGGGCCACCGGGCCTTTTTCAAAATACCAGGGCTTGCCGGCAGCGTCTGGCATGGCATCAATGCTTTTCTTGATGCTCTGGTGAAGCTCGCTGATGTCTTGCTGCTGCTGGCGAATGCCCAGCAACGCCTTGGAGACCTCTGCGTCAAAGTCCTTGCCCAGGCCGTTTTGGATGCTCTCGAGCGTGTCGCCGGCCTTGAACGGCAGCTCGCTGGTATCGAAATACTCGCTGCCAATCTTGGAGTCGGGGAACAGGGCCTGCCAGCGGCTGGTGATGGCCGTGATGTCTTCTTGTGTCAGCTTGCTGGCGTTGGCACTGGCTTTTTGCTCGAGCTGCTCGAAGGCCAGGAGTTGCAAGGCCATGGTGAGTTTTTTCGGGTCTGCGAGCAGTGCATCCTTGCTCTTGCGCAGGGCCGCGATAGAGGTGTTGAGGCTTTGGATTTGGCTGCTGAGCTGCCCCCTGTTTTTTCCCTTGACGGCAATGTTTTGCACGGCCGTGTTGATCGCGTTGAGGTCTTTGTCGCGCAGCATGCGCGGCAGGCGCTTGCCGCGCCCGAGCACCCTGAACAGCATGCGGCCGAAAAAGCCGGGGCGTTCAGCGCTGAACTTCTTGGGGTCAAACCACTTCAGGTTCTTCAGGCTGGCCTCGTACATGCCGCGCGTGTACACGTTCTTGACCTGATCAGGGCTCATCTTGAGGGCTTGGTCGGCTTCCATCAAGGTCTTGCCGAGGTTAATCAGCGTGCCTGTCTTGGCCTCCCCGATGGCGCTGCGCAGAGTGGCCGTGTCAGGGACTTTTTCTTCCAGGGCCTGAATTTGCGCCATCAGGTAGTCCGAGTTGGCTGCATTAAAGCTCACTTGCGAATCGGCGATCAGCGCCTTCAAGGCGTCGGCGCGGCCGGCAAAGGCGGTCTGCAGGCTCTGGCGCAGTTGCCCCAGGTTGCCGTCGTTCAGCAGCTGGTTGCGGTACAGGGCGTGATTTTTTTCGGTCTGAACCTGATCTGTGGCCGTGGCTTCAATCAGGATGCGTTGCTCCTGCGGTTTCATGCCGGGGGGGGCGCCGTCGAGCGCCATCAGCGCCTGGTGCGCCCGCTCTTCGTACACAAAGTTGCGCACGAAGTTGGCGTTGACTGGCTGTTTGAATAGTTTTTCCAGTTCCGAGTTGTTTCTACCTGCGAACCTGTCCTTGAATTGGTTTCGCTCTTTGAGCCGGTCGATGGATTCTTGGGTAATTTCTTTCAGCGCATTGCCCGACGCATTTGCCAAGAAGCCGATGCGTTTGGCGCCGTCGATCATCTCTTTTGGGCTCAATTCATGCGCCAGCCCGGGCAGTCCGTCCATCGCCTGGACCTGGTGGTAGGCGTGCAGGACGATGGAGAGCTCCTGGCCCAGTTCGGGGTCGGCCATCACCTTGGCGATCAGCGCCTCGGTGCTGCCGCTAAAGCCCGTCAGCATCTTGAGTTCTTCGGCCGACGCGCTGATCTCGCGTTCCAGCTGCTTTTGGTCGACGGCGATATTCTTGCGCAGGGCCAGGTCTTGTTTCAACGCGCTGGTGATCTGCGCAAAGTCGGCGGCGCGCTCCGGCTCGATCAAGGCGGCGGCGTCGTTGACGACTTGCTGAAATTCCACGCTCTGGCTGCCGCCCACGGCGCCCGGGGCGATCAGCTGGCTCAAGGCGCGGCGCGCTGCCTCCGCCTCCTGGCGCCGGGCCTGAATCGCCAACTCCACCTCGCCGGCCTGCCGGCTGCTGAACTTGTCCGTCAGGTCCTGCAAAACGTCGAGATCCTGGCGGCTGATGGCTTGCAGCCTATCGGCGCGCTGGGCGACTTCCTCCAAGCTGCGCTGCCCGTCCAGCGCAGCCTTGGCCGTCTGCAGGGCCTGGAGGGTGGGCGCTGCATCGATCGATTTATCTTGCAGAAAACGGCTGATGATCTCAAGGAACTGCCCAGCGTTCAGCGCGTCTGGCGGGTATGGGGGGATTTGGGCAGCATTGTCGGCAGCAGGGGCCTGTGATGCCCACTCGTAGAGCTTGCGACCCAGATCGCTGTCGAAGGTCCGGCTCAGGTTTTGATGGACCTGCAGCAGGGCCTGGTGCTTGGCGATCAGCTCGCCCTGACCCGCATGCAGCGCCAGCGTCAGCGGGGCCGCCTGGGCCGAGCGGGCCGGCAGCGCGGCCTGGGCCAGCTGGTAGCTGTCGAGCGCGTTTTGCGCGGCATCGGCGCCTGCACCGCCTTCAGCGCCGAGCTTGCCCTGCAAATGGCCCAGCAAGCCGGCCAGGTTTGCAGGCTGCTCGGCCTTCAGACCGGCGATCAGCGCTGCATGCCCGGCGTCGCCCAGCTTGGTCAGCACGCGGCTGCAGACCGCTTGCTGCTCGCCGTCCAGACCCAGGGCGCCGCCTGCGATGCGGCTGCGCCACTGGCCCTCGGCCTGGGCTGGTGCCAGATCGCCCGGCGCGGAAAACCCCAGCGCGGTCCACCGGCCTACATTGAGACTTTGCTCCGCGATGGCTTGTGCTATCGCCTCGGCAGCGTCGCCCGAAAGCGCTGCCGCAAAACCGTCGACCTCTTGGCTCTGTTCAAGCCCTTTGACCACCAGCGTGTCGAAGCGGTCGGCCGCCGCGTAGGCCGTGGTGATCAGTGCGCCGCCCTCCTTGAGCTTGGTCTGGCGGACATTCGCATCGGCAAAATGGTAGTTGACATCGGCCACCGCCAGCGGGTTGAGGTTGGGGCCGTGGCCGTCTTCGTAAGGTTTGAGCGCCTCGAGGTGCTGCTCAATGTCGGCGCGCATGGGCTTTTCTGCGCTGAAGGCGTTTTCGGCCCGGCGCAGCGTGAGCGCGTAGGTGGTGGCGGCGTCCACCGCCGTGTCCATCTCGGTCATCACGTCCAGCAGGGCCTGGGCGTGCTCCGTGATCAGCGCCCCCGTTGCCGCGGGGTCGGCGATCTTTTGGCGAATCGCCCGCATCTGGTCCTTGAGACCTGTCGCCTGGGTTTGAATCTGGTCTTCTGTCAGACCTTCCGCCAGCAGTCCGGCCAGGCCTTCGTTGACGGCGCCGAGCGTGCCGGGCGGGTTGTTTTCTCCGAGCAGCAGCGCCTTGGCGCCCACCAAGGTCTGCACCTGTGCCAGCGAGGCCTGGTGCAGGCCGATCACACGGTCCAGGTCTTGGAGTTCGCCCTGAAAGGCAGCGGCGTTGGCCAGCCCGAACACGCAGTTGTCGCCCTTGCCGATTTCGCGCTTCAGGCCCGTTTGCGCATCCGTTGACAGCGCGGTGTATGCGTCCATCTGCGCCAGGATGTTCCGGGTGTTGCCGATCTGGTAGCCCGCCGCTCCGGGCTTGAGGTAGCCCACGGCCTGGGTAAAGGCCTCTTGGGTCGGGTTGAACATGGCGCCGGCGGCCTCGCCGCCGCGCTCGGTCAGCTCGTCTGACAGCTCGGCAATGAGCAACTCCATGGTGCCTTCGCCCACGCCACGCATGATGCCCATGGCGATCTGATCCGCCACCATGCTGACGGTCTTTTCAGCGTGCCCTTTGGCGTTGCCGGTGAAAAACCAGTTGGTGAAGGCACCGCTTATCGAGCCTTTGGCGTTGGCAATCGTCGTGGGGTCCAGATGCGATGTTTGGGGGTCCAGCAAATGCGCGGTGATCTTGCGCTTGAGTTGCTCCGGATCGTTCTTGGCGGCAATGGCCATGAAGTCGCTCAGGTTTTTGGGGTCCAGCAGGCGCGCTTTCTTCCAGCCGCCTTCGGGCGCATCCACGCCATGCTCGCTCTTGTGGTCGAGCACAAATTGCTGCCGCACTTCGGCCGCGTAGCTTTTGCCCAGCGCCTGGGCGTCAGTGCGTTCCTTGACTTGAATCTGGCCCTGCAAGGTGCTGCGCCACCAGGGTGCCTTGACGTAACTCAGGGTCTTGCCCACCACCGCGCCACCGGCCGCCAGCGTGACCAGACCCACCGCCGATCCGGCCAGTGCCGCCGCGCCTGCGGCCAGTCCGGTGGCGACCACCCCCAGCGCGGGCAGCAAGGCAAAGGCCGCCACGACGCCCACGGCCACGCCAACACCGAAAAGAATCTTCCACTTCAGCGAGCGGTCCTTGAGCCCGGCCTTGCCGCTGTTGTCGATCTCATGGCCTTCGCTCTTGGACTGGGAGTTGGAAGTCGAGATCTTCATTCGCACCTTGGTGGACGCCGCCGCTGGCGCTTCCTGGGCGCCAGCGGCCGCATCGGGCTGCCCGGCCACAGGCGCTGCCTGGCCCGCAACAGGCGCTGCCTGCCCAGCTACTTGCGCCGCTACGGGTGGCGCTGCAAGTGGTGGTGCTGCGCCGGCGACTTGCCCGGCCACGGCTTCGGGCCCCGCCGCAGGCTCGCCGCCCAGGTCTTCTCGCTGAAAGCGCAGCTCCGTGTCCTTCTTGAAGGCGTCTTTGACTTTTTCCCAAAACTTGCGCAGCCCGGACTTGCCCTGGTCGACGATTTCCCTTTCATCCTTGATCGCCTCGCGAAAGCTGCGGTAGGCCACGGCCTCGTTGCTGTCTTCCAGCTTGGTGTTTTTGGCGGTGTTGGGTTTGAGATTGGCGATCAGCTGCCCCTTGTCGTCCTTGGAGAAGGTGAACATCTCGCTGTAGTCATGGCCCACGCGTGCATCGCCCTCGGGTACCTGTGCCGGCGCCTGGCCAATGAGGGCTCCTGCGGCGCCTGCGTCAGGGTCATGCCTGACGTAGGCCTGGACCTGCGCGGCGCTGGGCTGGATGCGCTGAAACAGGTGCGCGATCGAGCTGTCGGGGCGCAGTTTCTCGGCGGTGACAAAGGTGCGATCGCCGGCGCGTTGTAGCGCCCCATCGGGCGCGCCTTGCACCGGCGCTTGTTGCGCCTGAAAGCCGGCCTGGCTCAGGCGGCCCAACATATTGTTCGAAATGCTCATGGTGTGGCTTCCTTCCTTGTGGCCTGGCGTGCTCAGGCCAGGTTCATGAGCATTCCTGGCAGGGCCGGAGCGCCGGCTGCGGCGTCCGCATTGCCGTCTTCCTTGAGCGACCACTCGCCGGTGAGCAGGGGTTCGAGCTCGTCACGCACTTCCACGCTGGTTTTGAGCAGGATGCTCAGTTCGTGGGCCAGTTGCTCGGCGCTGGGTTCGCCGTACAGCTGGCGCGACAGCAGCAGGCAGTTGGTCGACGGGTTCCACGACATCACCGCGCCATAGGTGCGAATGCCCATGAACTGGTAGTCCATCAAGGTGGCAAACAGGCCCGGCTCGTCGAGGTTCACATCGGTGGCGATCACGCTGGCCAGGATCAGGGTGTCTGCGTGAAAGCGGATGCTCACCGGCATGTCCGCCTCAAACACCAGGCTGACCTCGCCATGCTCGTCCAGGCTGTAGCTGCTGGCGTCACCGCCGAGTTCGCTGCCGAGTTGTGAAATGAGTCGCTGGGCTTGGTCGAGGTTCATGGGTTTCCCTTCTGGTCTTGCACGTGGGTGCGGGTTGATTCGGGTGGATACAGCGTGAGCGGGGCCGGCACCGAGGTCGGTTTGCCGGGCGTCAGCTTTATCAGGAAAATAACGTTCGGATACATTTTTACACGTTTAAGCCTTGGTTGTAAATATTGGAACATTGTGTCAAAAAGAGGCTGATTCCCGGTATGGCGCTTCCGCCTGATCAGTAACTGACCCGATCCGTGCTCAAGGCGCCGATGGAAGGGCAGGGTCATTTTTTTGATAGCAGTGCAATAATCTGTAAAAAATCGTTATCATTTTTACAGTTTCATGCCGACTCGATTGCGGGTCGGAAACAGGCAACAGGCGGCAGCCGACAGCGCGTCGCCATAAATTGCCTTAACCCTGCAGGGAGCGCGACGTGACCACCCCCGATTTGATTGAAGAATGCCTGGCCGCCCTGGGCGCCGAAGTTGGCGTGCCCCTGGTGCTGGACGAGCAGGGCCTGTGCGCGCTCGAGCACGGCGACGGCTTTGTCTTTACCCTCATCGCACCGGACGGTGGCGAGTTGGTGCACCTGAGCAGCCGCCTGATGGACGTGCCCGCCCAGGGCCGCGAGGCATTTTTGGCTCGCCTGCTGCGCATGAATTTTTTGCTGATGGAAACCTCGGGCGCCACCTTGTCGATCGACGAGGAAGAGCAAGGGGTCTTCTTATGCCTGGCGCTGCTGCGCGCACAGCTGAGCGCGGATCGGCTGCTGGTCATCATCGGCAATTTCCTGGCCAGTTCCAGCCAGTTGCGGCAGCGGCTGCTGGCCCCAGCCGGCGGTGATGACGGGTCGCACCCCGGACATGCGCTGAGCAGCGGCTGGCTGGCGGCTTGAGTTAACAAGGCTCCAGCATATGAACATGGATGTAGGCGCCGTCAGGCGGCAGTTTCAGGCCAATTTGCCAGCGGCCAACGCCCAGCCGGGCCAGGCTCGCAGCACCGATGGCGTTCAGTTCAAGAGCAACACCGACGCCTGGAAACCCTGGGTTCGCGGCCTGGCCAAGGCCACCGTGGTGCCCTGGCTGATTGCCAAGGCCATGGGCAAAACTGAAGGGCGCGTGCAACTGAGCGTACGCACCCTTGGCGTTACAACGTTCGACAGCGGCGTCACCAAGAGTGAGTTCAAAAAACTCAAGCCGCCCGAGGCGGGTGCCAATGACGCAGTCAGCCAGGCCAAGGATCAGCAGGTGCGCAGCATCGCCATCAAGCTGATCAAGGCCACGGGGCAGGACAACCAGCTCCAGGCGGTCTGGCAGGAGTGCAGCACGGCGGACCTGGTGGAGTTGGCGCGCGACTGCGCCAAGGACCCGACGGGTGACTTTCGCGAGGCCGTGTTCAACACCTTGCGCGAGCAGCTGGCCACCGCCAACGAAGCGCCCTTGAGCCCGGAGCTACGGGGCCAGATCGAGCACTACAAGGCCAACAAGCTCCGCCTGGACGAGCGTATGCAGTTCCAGCCTGCCGCGCCTTCAGAAACTGATCGAAAAATGGCCGAGGTCAAGACGTCGATGGACGCCACGGTGATGAAAAACCCGCTGGTCAAGAATTTTTTTGAGGTCACGCTCAAGGCCAAGCCTTCGGAGATGCTCGAGTTGCGCAACTTTGCCTCCAAGCTCGCCGCCACACAGCACCTGAGCCCGCCGGAGCAGACAGCCTATTTTTCGCAGCTGCTCAAAGACAGCCGGCCGCAGGTTGTTTTGCTCATGACGTTCCCCGAGCTGGGCCAGCTCTTTGGCTTGCCCGAAGGGCTGGGTAAAGCGCTGCAGGACGCCACCGGCTTGCGGCCTGAAACGGCCATGGGCACCAGCTACGCCGGTTTGCGCGATGCCATCGTGGGCGGGGTGCTCGATCAACTTCAGCAAGAAGGCGTGAGCGGCTTGCCCAGCCGCGAAGACTTAAAGCTCCCCGCGGCGAACCTCACGTCCAAACCGGGGCTCAAGGACTTTTTGAAGACGGGCTACTGGGCGCAGGCGCTGGTTAGCCTGGATGCACGGCTGGCCAAACCCGCGACGGCGCAGGCGCTGGGCGGTTTCATGGACCGCTTTAGCCAGGACTTCCAATTCGGCGCGCTGATGGCGCCGCTGAAAAACATGGCGGTTGAATCACAGGGCCAATTCAAGGGCTTTATCGAAGAAATCTTGGGCAAGTACTTCGACGCGCAGCCGCTGCAGGACCGCAAGGCCATGCTGGCGGCCATGTACCAGATGCCGCCGGGTGCGCTGCCGCAGATGGTGGGCATCTTGCGCGGCAGCGGGCCCTACATGCAAAAACTGCTGCAGCAGTTCGGCGACAAGGTCAAAGACCCCCAAGTCAAGGAACTGCTCGATCAGCTCAAGACCGGGCTGAACCCGATTGATGAAACCCAGCGCAGGGCGCTGCTGGCCAACATCCTGGAGCAGCCGGGCCTGCAGGGTGCCACGCTGCTGGATGTAGCTTCGGTCAGCGCCGCCTCGGTGGCCGAGGCAGTGGCCTGCCGCATCCAGAAGCCGGGCCAGGAGCCGCAAGAATTCATCATCAAGCTGCTGCGGCCGGGCATTGAGCAGCGCGCCGGCCGTGAGCGGGCCTACTTCGAAGACGTCGCCTCGCGCTACGAAGGCATCTCCGGCACTTACGCCACGGTGGCCGACCAGATTGAAGGCGAGCTCGACCTGCGCCGCGAAGCCGAGCAGGTCAGCCAGGGGCAGGTCTATACCCAGGCGGGCCGCGACGGCGTGCAGTCCATGCGCCTGGCCGAAGGCTTTGCGCCCCAGAAAAACGCGCTCATCATCGAGCGGGCGCCGGGCCAGACCGTCAAGTCCTTCATTGAGTCGACCCGCGCCTCCAATTTAAGCGCGGAGCAGCGCCTGGCGCTCATTGAAGAAGGCCGGGGCCTGGCCAGGAATTTGTCCAAACTGACGGGTGTGTGGCTCAAGGAAGTGGTTTATGGATCGGGCTTCTACCACGGTGACATGCACGCCGGCAACATCCTCACGCACAGCGAGCAGGGCGTCACGCTGATCGACTTTGGTAATGCGGGCCAGATCCCCCCGGGCGAGCAACGCAGCTTTCTCTTGTTTCAGGCGGCCTTGCTCAAAAACAAGCCCGGCACAGCGGTCGAGGCCCTGGCCGGCTTGCTGCCGCCCTTGGCGCGCTCGAAATTTGACGAGGCACGCAACGTGATCCGGGCCGAAGTGGCCCAACTGATGGTCAAGGAGGCCCGCGGCGAGCTCAAGCAGGAACTGGCTTTTGCCGTGGTGGACGCACTGAACAAACGCGGCATCGAAATGCCGCCGGCCTTCGTCAACCTGTGCCGGGCGCAGGACATGGTGCAGCAAGCGCTCAACCAGGTCGCCGGGCGGGTCGACGCGCTCATTACCCAGGCCGGCGACCCCAAGCCGGCGGGCTGTGACAGACTAGAGGTGGACAGGGAGGTGGAGCAAGCCATCTCGGGCAGCACCCGCAGCCTGGTGGGCAAACTTGGCGTCATCAAGAGCTTGCAACTGTCCCAGTTCACCCCCGCCAGTACCCTGCTGGCCGACATGCGCAAGTTGCCTGACGTTGTTAGCGGGATGAACGCTTACGAGAGCAAGCGCCTGGTGTATGACGAGGCACTCCAGGCGCACAAGGCGGAGCTGGGAATCTTCGAGAGCCGGCAAGATGTGATGAACGCAGAGAGCGAACCAGGCAATGAACGATTGGGCATACACAACAGGCTGTATCAGCATTACGAAGCTGAGAAGGTGTCTGACTTCCCGTCCGTGCCCGAGAATTTGCGTGCTGATCTCAGGCGCTTGGTTTTCGAACCCAAGGAGGTTACAGCGCTGGATTTCACCCCGTTAACGACCTTGATTGACGCCATGGACCCTGCGCTGATGCCGAAATTGCGCCAGGCTGATGACGCGCTTGCGGCCCTGTTGGTTGATCGACCCAAAGAACCACCCAAGCCTGCGCCGGTTTACGAGGAAGACCTCTACCTCGAGGCGATCAAAGCCGGCAGCCGCGAGCCGCAAGCCATCGCCCCGCTGGGCCTGCCGGCGGGGGTGGCGCCGCACGTCGAGCTGGTTAACCTGGAGCTGCAGCCAGCCTGAGCCCCTCGGCCACAGCCTGCGGCTGACAAAGACGGGCGGGGAGTGGCGCGTGAAACTGGCAATGGCGGGCGGGAGAATGCCCCGTCATTGCGAGCGCCACTCTCCCGTCATTGCGAGCGAAGCGCGGCAATCCAGGGCTCCGAATTCATGGATTGCCACGGCCTGCGGCCTCGCAATGACGGGCGGGGAGTTGCTACGCGAAGTCGGCCATGACGGGCGGGGAGTGGCCACCTGAAGTCGGTCATGACTCGCGGGGAGTCGCCACGCGACGTCGGCCATGACGGGCGGGGAGGTGTACGGCCGGCGGCAGGGTGAGGGGCCGGGTCTCTTCAGGCCTGGGAAAGCCGTCTTTCTTCGTCTATCGCCAGTGCCTGTTTGGCGAGCTGGTTATGAAAATCATCCAGCGTGGTGGCTGATGTAAATGCCCGGCCCAAGTTTGCATGCAGTTGCCGCCCCAGGGGGTGGGGATGATTGGCGCCCGCGGGGTCAATCAGCTGGTCGGAGCCCGGTGGTACTTGGAGCAAGGCAAAAAAGCCGGCCGCTGGGATGCCGCGTTCGCTGGCGAGCTGCTCCATGATCTTGAGCTGGCCAAAGTTCAGGATCTGGTAGTCGGGCACGTCAGGCGTTAAGGCGTGCTCGCCGACTCGGGTTGAATCGGCTGCAGCCCAGGCGTAGTTGCTCTCGATCACGGCGAGCGCGCTGGCCTGGACGGTTCTTTGCACGGCCGTTTGCGGCTGGCTCAGGCTGCGCAGGGTTTGCAGGGTTTGAGTTGCATGGGCATAAAGTTCATACAGCTGGGGCCAGGTGTGGCGGCTGTTCAGGCGCTGCAGGAACTCCTGGGGATCTTTGGAGAGGGGGGTGGGGCCGATCGCGGTCGTGTCAAGCCGTGCGCCCTGCGCCTGGGCCTTGGCCAGGAAGTCGCTGGGGCCGTGTATTTTTTTCTCGAGCTCGCGCACCAGGCCGACCAGGCTCTTGGTGCCCAGCTTGCCACCGCTGCGGGCCAGGTAGCGATTGATCGACTCATCCACGCTGGACTGGATGCCGCGCTCTTGCAGTTGCGCGCCGTAGGCCTTGCCGATCAGGTCGCGCACCTGCTCAACAGCGCCGCTGCGGTTGCCGCTGGCCCAGCGCGAGGTGTTGGCCAGCGCCTCGCCATTGGCCGACAAACTCAGGTAGCCGCCGTGCACCCGGCCGGTTGTCGCGTCGGTCAATTCGCTCGCCAGGTTGCGCAAGGCCTGCCGGGCCGTGCGCGCCTGGGCGTGCGCGTGCGGGTCGCTGCGCGCGCTGGCCAGATCGCGTGCCAGGCGCATCGTGCCCTCAATCCTGGCTGTCAGCATGCCGGGCGTGACCGCTCCTTGCGGGCGTGTGCTGGTGAGCATGACGCTGATGCCACTCAGCCCTTTCTCGCTGATGCTGGCCGGCGTTCCCCCCGGTGCCGGTGCTGCCGAAAATTGGGGCAGCTTGAAGTCAATACGGGTCATAGGGTGCTAGGGCTTGTCGTTTGGGTGGCAGCATTCAGGCGGGTCGCAGGGCTCGCTCGCGCAGTTGCTCAACGTCGTTCAGGCGCGCGGCGTAACTGATCTCGAGCTCGGCCAGGTACGCGTTGTCCTGGGCCGCAATGCGTTCGAAGTCGGGGGCCTGGGGTGGCTGCGCCTTGAGCGCCTGGGTCTGCTCGGTCAGGTCGTTGGCGTGCTCTTCGAGCGCTTGGAACGGCATGGCGCGCAAGGCTGCGCTCGCCCCGGTAAGGTCGGCGTCACTGTTGTCCAGGTCCTGCGGCTCGCCGTCTTCGATCTGGCGCAGACTGTCCTCTAACGTGACCACGGTTTCCTCGAGCGTCAGCACCTGATCGTCGACGAACTGGCGACCTGCCTCCACCGTCTGCTGTACTTGTTCTGGTGCTTGAGCGAGATGGCGATCCAGGGCGATTCGTGCTTCTCCCTCGTCAGCACCCGGCTCCTTCAGAGCATCATCGAGGTCTCGGTAGCGCTGCAGAGAGCTCAGAAGTTCGTTGACGTTTTGCTGGAGCTGCCTAAACTCACCGTGTTGTGTCACCCTGTCATCGAACGCGGCTTGCGCCGCGTCCCGGGTCTGGCTCAGGCTTTCCATCTGGCCTTGCCATGTCTGCAGCGCTTGCGTGTGCTGGCGCTGCGCCCACTGGACCTTTTGGTCCCGCGCCTGACTCAAGCTCTCGCGCAGAAGGTCGTAGTTGCCCTGCAAGTCCTGCCGCAAGCTGCCCTCGGGGCGCAGCCCATGGCGGATGCGCTCCCACTGCTCGGCACTGAGGGCTGGCTGCGAGGCGCCGGCCCGACTGACTTCGTTGATCAGTTCGGTCAGGTAGTTGTCCAGCGTCTCAAAGCCTTGCTGCGGATTGTCACGCGCCAAGCCTCTGGGCTGCCGGCTCAAAATCGCGTCGACTGGCGCATTGCCGGTGGGCCGGGCGCTGGCCGCTTGTGGCGCTGGCCCCTGCGCTTTGAGCAGCAAAGCCTGGGCGAGCGCGCTGACTGGCGCCTGAATTTCCTGGCGCAGCGTGGTGATTTGGGCGCGCAGCGCCGCAACGCTTTGCTCCATGCGCTGGCTCATGGCGCTGTCTTTGCCAAAGTCCTGCTGCGTGTTGGTCAGAGGCTCTTGCAAGCTTTGTTCTAGCCGCTGGAGTTGCGTGAGCGATGCTTGCGGCTCATTGCCTAAGCGCCTCATTTCAGCGCGCACTTGCTCAATCTGCGTCAGCGCGCTTTGACTGCCCGCGGTGAATTGCGCGAACAGGTCGCTCTGCGCGGTCACGAGCTCGCTCGCCTTGCTGCCTGCAAAGTTGTCCACCGCGCTGGCCACGCGATTGAGTTCGGCATTGATGCCGGCGAGTTGCGTGGCCGCGTAGTCGTTCTGGCGCTGGGCGAGCACAGCGGTGTCAGGCGCAGTGGTTTGCGCGGCCTGCCACAGTGCTTCGAGGTCATTGGCGATCTGCTCGGCCGTTTGCGCCAGGCTCTCACAGCCCAGGCGGTACTCGGGGTCGTTGGCTAGCTCGGCGGCGAATTCGACGTTGTCGGCTTGCTGGTCTTCAAAGATCGCGCTGAAGTTCCCTATCTGTTCGCCCAGGCTCTCGATGTAGCCTTGCAGTGCCCTGTCGCTGCGGCTCAATTTTTGGACGTCCTCTAGCCGCCCGTCGTAGTCCTGCAGCAACATCTTGCGCTCGCCGATGAGTTGGATTAGCCGGCCGAAGTCGCCCGCTAGCGCGCGTTCAAGCACGGCAGGCGCCTGCGTTGGCTCTTGCAGATTCAGCGCCTGCATCATCACGCCAACGTCTTCCCAGCGCAGCGTCACGTTGTCGACAAAACTGTTCCAGTCCACCTGTCTATCGGGGTCCATGGGCGCGTTGGCCAGGGACTCGCCGGCGTCGATCTGCGTGGATGGCCGACCCTGGGCGAAGGAGGCGCGCGCCTCGGGGTCCTGCCGCTTGAGTGCTGGCTCGGGCTCTGGGCTCTCCTGGGGCGAGTCAGGCATCTCACGCATCTCAGGCATGTCTGGCGCGCCTGGCAACTGGGCTCGCGGCTGGAACGGGTCGCGCTCTTGCATCGGGTCCCGGCTGTACACGCTGTCACTGCGGCCGCGCCCTGGCTCGAAGAATGAGGTGCGGCTGCCGTCGCCTGGCGCGAACGCGTTGTCTCGGAGTTCATCCGGCCAGTCCTGGCTGACCCTGCTGTCTCTTGGGTTTCGCATGGACTCGTCGATGGAATTGCGCCCGAAGCCGTCGGGCTGGAAAGCGTCGTCGTCGATTTGACCCGCCCATTCCTGGTTGTCAAAATTGATGCCGCTGCGCGCTGACTCGCGCAGGGACTGGCGGTCGAAGTTGTTTGGCGCTTCGTCGTCGATCAGCGACTCGGTATCAAACCCGCCCGATACCCGCGCCGGCTGTTCGAGTGGCGCATCGAAGTCGGAGGCCTGGTCGATCCGTTCTTGTGGACGCTGGCCGACAACGCTGCTGCTGCGCGCTGACTCGCCAAAAGATGGGCGGCCTAAGGCGCCTGGTACTTGCTCGTCGATCAGCGGTTTGACGTCAAGGGGGTCTGCTGCTGGGTCTAGATTTTCCAGCGGCGCGCTGAAGGCTTGTTCCTGGTCGATCTGTTCTTGCAGGCGCTGGCTCAAAGCGCTGCTGCTGCGGCTTGGCGCCAGCTCGGTTGGCAGCGCCTTGTCTGGCGCGCCATCGTCTAGGGCCAGATACGCCTGTGCGTATTCGTCGTTGGCGAGGTCCACCAGGTCCAGGCTTTGCTGTGGATGGAGGCTTTGCCGTGCCTGCAGCTCAGGCCCAGGTGCTGGCGCCTGGCTGCTCAGCGCTGCGGATGGCTGGTTCACTGCGTCTGTGAGTTCGCGGACCAGTTCTTGGAGCGCTCCGCCCCGAATGGCCTTGTGGTCGCTGTCGAGGTACGTCGCCAGCTTGCCGAGCACCTCCTGGCGCAGTGGCGCGTTGTCGATCTTGCTGGCGGCGATCGAAAACAGGTTGCGCACCACCGCCACCGTGTGCTCGGCGCGGTCGCGGCTGATCAGAAACTGGCGGGCAAAACGCGGCATTTGAGCGCTTGTGCTGCTGCGGTCGTAGATGGCCAGGCGCTTGCCCCTGACCAGTCTGCCCGAGACTTCGGTGAGCGTTTTGAGCGCATCGTCGGCAGTCACTTCGCTGGTGATTTTCTGCGCCGCTGACTCGGCACCTTTTTGAAGATCGGCTTTCGAGATGGTTTGCGCGCCTTGGATGCGTATGCCGCCAAATACCATGGTTGGCTTCCTTAAAAAATGGGGGGTTGAATGGGCAGCGCGATGGCTAGGCTCAAACGCGCAGGGCGTGCAGGTCGATCGCTTGCATCACGTCGGGCGCCGGCTCGGTCAGGCGCAGGCTTTTTTGCCACAGCGCGTCCAGCGCCGCCGCACGCTCGAGCCCGGTTGCCAGCAGGGCTTGCAGGGCGCTCGCGTCGGTGCGTGAAATCAGCCGCGTGGTGTGCAACACGATCTGCTCGTCCATGTCCAGGCTGATCTGCCACGGATGGCGAAAGCGCGCCACATGGTTGATCCGGTGCAGCAAGGCCAGGGCCGCGGCCGGTGCATCGCGGGCCGAGCCCAGGCTGACTTCGATCACCAGTTGCTCATCGTCGCTGCCGTCGGGCAGCACGGTGGCGGTGTAGGCGCCGGCTTCGAGCGTCAGGCCCAGGCCGTCGCGGTGCTGGCCGAGTCCGACCTGTTGGGCAAAACTTTCTAGCAAAGCGGCAAAAGGAGCGGGGCTGGTGCTGTCCCCAAGCAAGTCGGTGCTCATGCGGTGTCTCCAGAGTCAAGGGGGTCGGTGTCGGCCTGGCGTTTGAACAGGCTGACGCGGTTGATCGCGCCATTGCGCTCGTAGCGCTGGCTTTGGGTGAGTTCGCGCACAAAGTGCACACCCAGGCCACCGATGGCGCGGCTGTCGATGTCGAGTTCGGTGTCGGGCGTGGCGGCGCTGAAGGGGTCGAAAGCTTGGCCGTTGTCTTCAATCAGGATGTTGACGCCGCCTTCGGCCGATTCGATGCGCACCTCGACCCAGCCCTGACCGGGCAACTGGCCGCCGTAGGAGACGGCGTTGACCACCAGTTCCTCGACCACCAGGGCGATATGCATCTGAAAACTCGGCGTCCAGCCGTGTTCCAAACCGGCGGCTTCCAGGCCGTCGAGCAGGCGGGCCAATGGCTCGACCGCGTTGCCGATGCGGCACTCAAAGAGGATGCGTTCGTCCACGCCCGGCCCCTGCCAGCGTCAGCCGCCGAGTTGGGCTTGTGCTGCGGCGCGGTCGGGCAGCAGCGGGATGACCTTGTCAAAGCCGCTCATCTTGAGGACTTCGGAAATGGTGGCGGGCGCCTGGCAGATCACCGCCTTGCCGCCTTTGCTGCGGGCCGCCTTGGCGCCTACCAGCAGCACGCGCAGGCCGGCCGAGCTGATGTAACTCAGGCCGCTCAGGTCGAGAATGACGGAGGGGCCGCTGGCCTCCATCAGGGCCAGCAGGTCGGCTTCGCAGAGGCCGGCGTTGCTGGCGTCGATGCGGCCGGTCGGGGCGTAGGTGCAGTAGGTACTCATGGGTGTTGGCTTTCGGTTCGGGCTAGCGTGTGTAGCTGTTGGTGTTGGTGGTGGTCGTACTGGGGCTGGCGTTGCCGGTACCGCCCGTACCGCTGGTAATGCCGGACGGACCGGCAGGCACGGCAGGGGCGGCAGGCGCTGCTGCGTTGCTGCCGGGGGCCGCGGCCTTTTGTGCGGCTGGCTGGGTTGCCGACAGGGCGCGCACGGCCATCGGCGAGGCGGTGGAGGCCAGCGAGGAGCGAATCAGGAACAGTCGCTCGCGGCGCTGAAAGCTGTTCGAGCGCGTCGAGAAAAAGCTGCCCAGCAGCGGAATGTCGCCCAGCAGCGGCACCTTGTCGCTGCCTTTGACGGTCTGCACCGAGTTGTAGCCGCCAATGAGCAGGCTTTCGTCCGGCCGCACGCTCGCTTCAGTGCTGACCGTGCCGCGCCGTACCGTGGGCAGGGTACCGACGGCGGAGGCTGCCTGGATCTGGCCGTCCTCGATGTCCACGCTCAGGCGAATCGCCGAGCCCCTCTCGTCGTTGGTCACCCGCGGTGTCACGCGCAAGGTGATGCCGGCCGTGATCGGCGTGACCAGCGCGGTGCGCTCCGAGGTGGTCTGGATGTACTGGGTCTCTGACAGGTCGATCACCGCACCCTGGTTCTCGGTGGTCAGGATGGACGGCCGGGCCTGGATGGCGGCGTCGCCCTGTTGCTCGAGCAGGCGCAGCCGGGCCACCAGGTAGTCGGCGCCATTGACCAGCATGCTCGAAGGCGTCACGCCACTGCCACGGGCGCTGCCGATGAGCGCCAGGGTGTTGGCGCCGACCTGGTTGGTGACGTCGCCAAAGCCCGCCGCGATGCTGCCATTGCGCAGCGAGGCACCCCAGTTGATGCCCAGCTCGTCGAGCTTGCTGGTGTTGACGTCGATGATCAGGGCCTCGATCTCGATCAGCGGGGTGGGCACGTCGAGCTGGGCGATCAGCTGCTGGTACATCGGCATGCGCTCGGGCGAGTCCTGAACGATGACGGCGTTGATGCGGGCGTCGGACTGGATCGATGGCCGGTTGCGGCCCATTGGCGGGCTGCTGGTGGCCTCGCCGG
>CAIMVC010000374.1 GCA_903844825.1 uncultured Burkholderiales bacterium
CCACGATCAGGTCATGCGTGGGTTCGGCGAGCCGTGCGGTTTTTCGCTCCTTGGCGCCCATCGCCCGCGGCTCAAGAACGCCGTGCATCAGCCCGACTTCTTTTTGCAGCAACAGCACCTCAAGTAAGTCGCTGACGGTTTCGGTGTGGCTGATGATGTAGTGGCGAATGGCCTGCGCGCCGTAGCGCTGGCGGGCGCTCAAGGCCTCCTGAAAAATAGCCAGTTCGCTGCGGGCGTGGGCCGAGTATTCGGCGCCCACCACACGCAGCGGCCGTGCTTCGCCAAGCAGTTGCATCAGCAGCTCACGCTTGCGGGTCTCACTCAGACTGGCGTAGTCGGGCTCCTGGCGGGCGACGGCGAGCAACTCGGCGACCACTTCTTCGTGTTTGTCCGAGCTCTGGCGCAAATCGACCGTGGCCAGATGAAAGCCAAAGACTTCAACGGCGCGAATCAGCGGCTGCAGTCGCTGGCCCGCCAGCGCGGCGCCGTGGTTGGCCAGCAAAGACGCTTCGATGGTTCGCAGGTCGGCCAGAAACTCTTCGCACTGGCGGTACGGGTTTTGCGGCGCCACGGCGTGGCGCGCGGCCTCACCGCCGCTCAAAACCTTGAGGGTTGCCGCCAGGCGCGCGTAGATACCGGTGAGTGCGCGCCGGTAGGGTTCGTCCTTGCGGTGCTCGTTGGTGTCGGGCGAGCGCTCGGCCAGCGCCTGCATCTCGGGTGTGATCGCCACCAGCATGGCAGAAATGGACAGCTCACCACCTAGAAAGTGCACCTCGGTCAGGTAGTGGCGTAGTGCCATGTCGGCTTGCCGCTGAAGCGCATAAGCCAGGGTTTCGGCGCTGACGTTCGGGTTGCCGTCGCGGTCGCCGCCTATCCATTGGCCCATGCGCAAAAACGTGTGCACCGGCTGCTGGCCCAGCTCGCGCTCCATGTGGGCATAGATTTTGGGAATCTCGCGCAGGAAAGTCGCCTCGTAGTAACTCAGCGCGTTCTCGATCTCGTCGACTACCGTCAGTTTCGAAAAACGCAGCAGCCGGGTTTGCCAGAGCTGCATGATGCGCGAGCGCAACTGCGCCTCGTTGGCGGCGAGTTCGCGTGGCGTGAGCGCATCGCGGGCGGCGTTGACGGCGGCGGCTAAGGCGCGTATTTCGTCGCGGGCGGTGAGCAGTTGCGCGATGCCGCGCTCGGCGTCCAGAATGCTCTTGCGCTGCACCTCGGTGGGATGAGCGGTCAGCACCGGCGAGACGAAGCTGTGTGCCAGGGTTTGCGCAATGGTCTTGGGCGAGATGCCCGCCCAGCGCAGGCGTGACAGGGCAACGTCGATACTGCCTTCCTGGGTGTCGCCGGCGCGCTCGTGAATGGCGCGGCGCCGGATGTGGTGCCGATCTTCGGCCAGATTGGCCAGGTGGCTGAAGTAGGTGAAGGCGCGGATCACGCTGACCGTCTGGTCGCCCGAGAGACTCTTGAGCAGTTTCTTCAGCGTTTTGTCGGCCTCCTGGTCGGCGTCGCGGCGAAAAGCCACCGACAGCTTTCGGATCTGCTCGATCAGCTCGTAAGCGGCCAGGCCTTCTTGCTCGCGGATCACGTCGCCTAGCAGGCGTCCGAGCAGTCGAATGTCTTCGACCAGGGGGCGTTCGTTTTGTCGGGCCCTTGCGGGTGCGTGCTCTGAACCGGCTGCGGTCCGTGCGGAAGTCGCCATGGCTGCCTTGGAGATCAAAGCGTGCATGCTAGCATTCAGACACCCCTATTGATTACAGACAGGTTACCAGTGGCCGAAGATACCCAAACAAGCAAAAAGGTGGTGATTGCCACACGCGAAAGTCGTCTTGCACTGTGGCAAGCCGAGCATGTGAAGGCTTTGCTGCAAAGCCGGCTGGGCTGGCAGGTCGAGCTGCTGGGCATGACCACGCAGGGCGACCAGATCCTGGACCGGTCCTTGAGCAAAGTTGGCGGCAAGGGCCTGTTTGTCAAGGAGCTCGAAACCGCGCTGGCCGACGGCCGGGCCGATCTGGCCGTGCATTCGCTCAAAGACGTCCCTATGGACCTGCCGCCTGGCTTTGCGCTGGCCTGCGTGATGGCGCGTGAAGACCCCCGGGATGCCTTTGTATCCAACTCCTTTGCCAGCCTGGCCGAGCTGCCGCAGGGCTCGGTGGTGGGCACCTCCAGCTTGCGGCGCCAGGTGCTGCTCAAGGCGATGCGCCCCGACCTGAGGATTGAACCCCTGCGCGGCAACCTCGATACCCGCTTGCGCAAGCTCGATGAAGGTCACTACCAGGCCATCGTGTTGGCCGCTGCCGGCCTCAAGCG
Source organism: uncultured Burkholderiales bacterium (assembly GCA_903844825.1). Taxonomy (GTDB): domain Bacteria; phylum Pseudomonadota; class Gammaproteobacteria; order Burkholderiales; family Burkholderiaceae_C; genus Polaromonas. Next base: position 2,308 of record CAIMVC010000374.1, read on the forward strand.
GCTGGGCCTGGAGAGCCGGATTCGCGCCACTTTTGAGCCGGTGCAGATGCTGCCGGCAGCCGGCCAGGGGGCTTTGGGGATCGAGGTCCGTTCAGACCGGGTTGACCTGATCGAAGGCCTGGCGCAACTGGCGCACCAGCCGACCTGGCTGGCCGTGACCGCCGAGCGCACGGTGTCGCGTGTCATGGGTGGCAGTTGCTCCATGCCCTTGGCCGCTTTCACGCTCGGACCCGACAGCCTGGCGGGTGCCGCCATGCGGCTCGATGCCGCCTGGGGCGACCCGGGTGACGAGCCCCCCACGCAGCCGCCCCGCGCCACGGCGCCTGTGGTGCGGGTACATCAGGAAGCCCTGGTGCGCACTTTCGCCGAAGCCGAAGCGCTGGGCGAGCAAGTCGCCCGGCTGCTGCAGTCCGGCGGTGCTGTGTGGTCCGCCCATGTCGGCGCCAGCTGACGGCAAGAGCCTTCCTGCGACCACTGCGCCCATCATCGTCACGCGGCCCGAGGCGGACGCGCTGCTATGGGTTGCTCAGTTGCAGCGCCAGGGCTTGAAGGCTGAAGCACTGCCGCTCATCGACATCGTTCCGGTGGCAGAGCTGAGCGCCCTGGCTGCTGTCTGGCAAGACCTGGGCGCCTGCGCCGCTGTGATGTTTGTCAGCGGCAATGCCGTGACGCATTTTTTCGCGGCGCGGCCAGCCGGTGATCTGGCCGCAGCCCTGCCGGCCCATGTGCGCTTCATGGCGCCGGGGCCCGGCACCGCCCGTGCCCTGCGTGCCGCGGGGGTGCCAGCCCTGCAGATTGATTCGCCGCCGGCCGATGCGGCTCAATTTGACTCTGAGGCCTTGTGGGCCTTGATCGGGCAGCGGCCCTGGCGTGGGCAGCGTGTGTTGATTGTGCGCGGCCAAAGCGCCGGCGATTCGGCGGCAACGGGGCGTGACTGGCTGGCGCGCCAGTGGGAGGCCGCCGGCGCTGGCGTGGCGTTTGTGTCGGTGTACGAGCGCCGGGCGCCGGTGTTCACGCTCGCCCAGCGCCAGCGCATGGACGCTTCGCAAACCGATGGCTCGATCTGGCTTTTCAGCAGCTCCGAGGCCCTGGCCCATTTGCCTCTGACGCCGCTGGGGCGCTGGCGCCAGGGCCGGGCGATTGCCACGCATCCGCGCATCGCCGAAGCCGCTCGCGGCGCTGGCTGGGGTGTTGTTATCGAGTCACGACCGGCGCTAGCGGACATTCTGGCCTCGATAGAATCACTGCATCCATGAGCCAGTCCCCACCCGCCCCGGCTGAACCGGTTCCAGTCGATCCAATCCCCCCCGAGCGCGTCGCTGCCGGGCTCCCCGCCACCCCGCCGGAAGCTTGGTGGCAGTCGCGCGTTTGGGCCTGGGTGTTGCTGGCCGTGGCCGCTGTGGCTTTGGGTCTGAGCGTGCTGCTCTGGCAAAAACTTGGCGCCATGCAAGAAGAGCTGGCGCGTCGCAGTCTGGATGCTGGCACGCAGGCGGTTGAGGCCCGGACATTGGCCCGCCAGGCCCAAGAAGGCACGCGTGATTTTGGCGCACGCCTGAGCAGCATGGAAATTCGGCTGGGCGAAGTCAGCCTGCAGCGCACGCAGCTTGAAGAGCTGATGCAAAGTCTGTCCCGTTCGCGCGACGAAAACCTGGTGATCGACATCGAGTCGGCGCTGCGCCTGGCCCAGCAGCAGGCGCAGCTCACCGGTAGCGCCGAGCCTTTGCTGGCGGCCCTGAAGTCCGCAGAGTTGCGACTGCAGCGAGCCGCCCAGCCCCGCCTGAACCCGGTGCAGCGCGCCATTGCCAAGGACGCTGAAAGAATCAAGAGCGCCGCCGTGATTGATTTGCCAACGCTGTTAATCAAGCTCGATGAATTGGCGCGGCTGCTCGATGAGCTGCCGGTGGCCAACGCCATGCTCGGCAGCGCCGTGTCGCAGGCAGCCGGGGCAGCCAGGCCGGCACCGGCCAGCGGCGGCCAGACCGAGTCGGTCAAGAGCTCGAGTTCGCTGGGCGCTGCGACCGGTGCGGTTCAGGATTGGTCGTCCCGCGTGTTCGCCCAGTTTTTTTCGGGTTTTTTCGCGACCGTGCGCGATGAAGCCCGCAAGCTGCTGCGCGTCAGCCGGATCGACCAGCCTGAAGCGGCGTTGCTGGCGCCTGAGCAATCTTTTTTTCTGCGTGAAAATCTCAAGCTCAGGCTGCTCAATGCGCGGCTGGCCCTGCTGTCGCGCCAAAGTGACGCGGCGCGTGCGGACCTGACCTCGGTGCAGGCCGCGCTGGAGCGCTATTTCGATGGCTCTTCGCGCAAGACCCAGGTGGCCCTGGCTTCCCTGCAGCAAGTGCAGGCGCAGCTCAAATCCACCGAGATACCGCGTCTGGACCAGACCCTGACGGCGCTGGCGACAGCGGCCGCCGGTCGCTGAACGGGACCCCCCTAAGCTCATGCGCGCCGCTCTTTGGCTTGTTGCCCTTTTCGCCGTGGCCGTGGCGGTCGCGTTGTTCGCTGGTAACAACCAGGCCGTGGTGACCATTTTCTGGCCGCCGCACCGGGTCGACCTGTCGCTCAACCTGGCCTTACTGGTGCTGGCTGGCTTGTTTGTGCTGGTGCACCTGGCGCTCAGAGCCCTGGACGCCGTGTTTTCCTTGCCGTTGCAGGCCCGGCGTTGGCGTGCCCAGCAAAAAGAGCGCGCCATGTACGCAGCGTTGATGGATGCGCTGGCGCACTTGATGGCGGGCCGTTTTATTCGTGCGTCGCGTGCGGCTGAAAACGCCTTGCTGCAGGAAAAGAATTTGAGTCAGCTCGCCAGCGAACTGGGCTACGACAGCGGTCACAGTGCCCAGCGCGCCGTGCAACTGCGGGCGCTGGCGCACCTGCTGGTGGCAGAAAGTGCCCAGGCCTTGCAAAACCGGCCCCTGCGTGAGCTTCATTTGCAGCAGGCGCTGGAGAATTCGCAGCACCGCACCGTGCTCGAAACCAGGGAGGGCGTGCAATTGCGCGCCGCTCGCTGGGCGTTGGAAGACCGCGACCCGACGGCAGCCTTGCAGTGGCTGGCGCAGTTGCCCGTGGGCGTGAGTCGCCGCACGTTGGCGCTGCGCCTGCGTTTGCGGGCCGCCCGACTGGCACGGCTGACGTCGCAGGCGCTGGAAACCGCGCGGCTGCTGGCCAAGCACCGGGCCTTCTCCGAGCCTGCCGCACAAAGCATCGTGCGCAGTCTGGTTCTTGAATTGCTCAACGGCGCGCATGACCCTGAGCAGTTGCAGCAGGCCTGGCTCTCGCTCGACGACGCGGAGCGCGACATGCCTGAACTGGTGGTGCACGCCGCGTCGCGCCTGATGACTCTGGGTGGCGAGCCGGAACTCGCCCGGCGCTGGCTGCTCAGCGTCTGGGAGGACGTGATGCTGCCCCGGTCCGAGAGCAGCGACAGCTTGCGGATCAAGTTCATTGGCGCGTTGGAGCAGGGCCTCGATTCGATTGACGCAGCCTGGCTCTCGCGCATCGAAGCGGCTTTGCAGGCGAGTCCACGCGACGCCAATTTGCAGTACCTGGCCGGCATGGCCTGTCTGAGGCGCCAGCTCTGGGGCAAGGCCCAGCAGTTGCTGTCGCACGCGGTACTGGCCTTGCAGGATGTCACGCTGAGCCGAAAAGCCTGGCGCGCCCTGGCCGAGTTGGCTCAGCAGCGTGGCGAGGATGTCGTGGCCCAGCGGGCCTTCCGGCAAGCCGCCGATTTGTGATCTGGCCGCCGGCCGTGCGATGGCTGCCGGCGGGACGGCTATCTTATTTTGCAGCGCATAATTGCGGCTGAATTTAAGAGCCTTTGCCTGGCGCTGCCAGGCTGTAGGCCGCTAACCTAAGGACATCAGGATCCCATCATGTCTTGGCTGGAAAAACTGCTCCCTCCCAAAATAACGCCCACCGACCCGACCGAGCGCCGCAGCGTGCCGGAAGGCCTGTGGATCAAGTGCCCGAGCTGCGAGGCGGTTCTGTACAAGACCGATCTGGAAAAAAATCAGAACGTATGCCCTCAGTGCAGCCACCACCACCGCATCGGCGCCCGCGCCCGACTCGATGCCTTTTTGGACCCTGAGGGTCGCTACGAGCTCGGTCAGGAAGTGTTGCCCGTCGACGCCCTGAAATTCAAGGACAGTCGCAAGTACCCAGAACGGCTCAAGGAAGCGCTGGAAAATACGGGCGAGACCGATGCCCTGATCGTCATGGGCGGGGCGCTGCACAGCATTGGCGTGGTGGTCGCCTGCTTCGAGTTCGACTTCATGGGCGGCAGCATGGGCAGCGTGGTGGGCGAGCGCTTTGTGCGCGGGGTGCATGCTGCGATTGAGCAAAAAGTGCCGTTCATCTGTTTCACGGCGACCGGCGGCGCGCGCATGCAGGAGGGCCTCTTGAGCCTGATGCAAATGGCCAAGACCAACGCCTCGCTGACTCGGCTGGCCAAAAAAGGTCTGCCTTACGTCAGCGTGCTGACCGACCCGACCATGGGTGGCGTGAGCGCCGGTTTTGCGTTCATGGGTGACATCGTGATTGCCGAGCCCAAGGCGCTGATCGGCTTTGCCGGCCCGCGGGTGATCGAGTCCACCGTGCGTGTGACGCTGCCGGAAGGCTTTCAACGCGCGGAATTCCTGCAAAGCAAGGGCGCTGTGGACTTCATCTGCGATCGACGCGAGCTGCGAAAAACAGTGGCAAGTTCGCTGGCCATGCTGCTCAAGCAACCTGCCGACGCGGTGGATTGACCTACCCTGAGTGCCCCATCTTCCCTAGCTGCCCCAGCTGACTAAGGCGCGGGAGCCTTGGGCGCTGCCGGTGGGGTCCTGTTTATTTTCCAGACCGAAACTCATGACCGAAGCCCGGAGCCTGACTGCCTTGCCACTGTTTCCCCTGGGCACCGTGTTGTATCCCGGTGGTTTGTTGCCCCTGCGGATCTTCGAAGTGCGCTACCTGGACATGATCGGCAAGTGTCACAAGGCTGGCACGCCCTTTGGCGTGGTTTGCCTGACACAGGGCGCTGAGGTCAATATCGCGCCGGCCGGACCGCCCGGCGCTGGGCCGGCTCGCCAGGACTTTCATGATGTAGGCACTCTGGCCAGCATTGCCGAATTTTCATCCCCGCAGGCCGGCTTGATGATGATTCGCTGCGTGGGCACCCAGCGCTTTTCGATCTCGCGCCGGGAAAAGCTCAAGCACGGCCTGTGGGTCGCTGACGCCGTCACCTTGGCTGACGATGCGGCCGTGCCCGTGCAAGCGGACCTGCAGGGGGCGGCCGATGCGCTGGCCAAAGTCATCCGTACGCTCCAGGAGCGCCAGATTCCGGCCGCGCAAATGCCGCTGCTGCCGCCTTACCAGCTCGACGATTGCAGCTGGGTCGCCAACCGCTGGTGCGAATTGCTGCCCATTCCCGTCGAACTCAAGCAGCGCTTGATGGCCCTGGACAATCCGCTGGTCCGCCTTGAACTGGTCAGCGACATTCTTGACCGGGCCGGTCTGTCGCCTTGATGAGGGCTGCTGCTTAATTCAGTGCCCTGCTGCCGCGCGGGTCAAAACCGGGCTGTAAAAACCTAAAATCAGGCGTTCGGCCCTGTCGCGGCTGGCTGCGGCCGGTCAAGGTTGCGGCCCGTTGGTATGACGCCATCGTCCTTTTGCCCCTCCGATTTTTCGACCCCTCGACCTTTTGCCACCCCGGCCCTCTTATGTCCACAACGACCATTACGCCTTCAGACGCCAGCCCAGCTCAGGCGCATACCAGCACCCACGAAGACAACCAGTTGATGGCCGAGCGCCGCGACAAGCTCGCGGCCTTGCGTGCTGCTGGGGTGGCTTTCCCCAATGACGTCAAGCCGGGGCATCGCGCCGAGGCTTTGTTTGCCCAGTACGACGGCAAGACCAAGGAAGAGCTCGAACCCCTGGCCGTCAAGGTCGACGTCGCTGGCCGCATGATGCTCAAGCGCGTCATGGGCAAAGCCAGCTTTGCCACACTGCAAGACGCATCTTTCGGCCCGTCGGGCGGCCGGATCCAGGTCTACATCAACAACGAAGGCGTGGGTGAAGACCTGCACAATGCCTTCAAGCACTGGGACCTGGGCGACATCGTGGCAGCCGAGGGGACGCTGTTCAAGACCAAGACCGGCGAGTTATCGATTCATGCCACCGGTATCCGGCTGGTGACCAAGAGCCTGCGCCCCCTGCCTGACAAGTTCCATGGCGTGGCCGACCAGGAGGTCAAGTACCGCCAGCGCTACGTGGACCTGATCACCGACGAGAGCGCCCGCAAGCGTTTCATGGCGCGTAGCAAGGCGGTCAGTTCGCTGCGCGAGTTCATGGTGGCCAACGACTTCCTGGAAGTTGAAACGCCGATGCTGCACCCGATTCCCGGCGGCGCCAACGCCAAGCCTTTTGTGACGCATCACAACGCGCTGGATCAGGAAATGTTTTTGCGCATTGCGCCCGAGCTGTACCTCAAGCGCCTGATCGTGGGCGGTTTTGAGCGCGTCTTTGAGATCAATCGAAGTTACCGCAACGAGGGTATCAGCGTGCGGCACAACCCCGAGTTCACCATGATGGAGTTCTACGCCGCGTGGTGGAACTACCGCGACCTGATGGGTTTTACCGAAACCCTGATTCGCGATGCCGCCCAAAAAGCCTGTGGCACGCTGCAGCTGAGCTACGGCGGCAAGCCTGTCGATCTGAGTCAGCCCTTTGAACGTCTGACGATTCGCGAGGCCATCCTTAAACACACCGACGCGGGCGTCCAGGTGGACGATGCCGTGTGGCTCACCAACGCCGTTAAAAAACTCGGCTGCACCGAACAAAAAGACCGGCTCTCGAGCCGCTCGCTGGCCAGTTTGCAAGTGCTGTTTTTTGAGGAAACCGTGGAAGAAAAGCTCTGGCAGCCGACCTTCATCATGGAACACCCGACCGAGATCTCGCCTTTGGCTCGCGCCAATGACGAGCGGCCTGAAGTGACCGAGCGCTTTGAGCTCTACATCACCGGCCGCGAGTTCGGCAACGGCTTTAGTGAGCTCAATGACGCGCAGGAGCAGGCCGCCCGCTTTCACTCACAGGTCAACGCCAAGGACTCTGGCGACGACGAAGCCATGTTCTACGATGCCGACTTTGTCCGCGCGCTGGAATACGGCATGCCGCCCACCGGTGGCTGCGGCATCGGCATTGACCGTTTGATGATGCTGCTGACCGACAGTGCCAGTATCCGCGACGTGATCCTGTTCCCGGCGCTGCGCCGCGAACAGCCGGTATGAGCGCGGTTTGACGCGAGGTTTGAGGCGCCGTCCGGGCGCCCGTTGGGTCGTCTGTCGGCTGAATGCAGGCCGTGCGCGTCTGGCGCCATGAAGTATCTGCAAGGCTACCCCGACAGCCTGCGCCTGCAGGCGCAGCAACTGCTGGACGACAACAAGCTGGGGGCGCTGCTGCTCAAAAAGTACCCGGTGGCGCATGAGGTGCGCACCGACAAGGCGCTCTACGACTATGTGATGGCGTTCAAAAGCCGCTTCATGCGCAGTGCCGGCCCGCTGTCGCATGTGAGCTTTGACAGCAAGCTCAAGGTCATCACCCACGCCCTGGGCACCCACACCACCATCTCACGCGTGCAAGGCAACAAGCTCAAAGCCAAGCGGGAAATCCGGGTCGCCAGTCTGTTCAAGGAAGGGCCGGAAGCGTTTTTAAAGATGATCACGGTGCATGAGTTGGCGCATCTCAGGGAACGCGAGCACGACAAGGCGTTTTACGCGCTGTGCACCCACATGGCGCCCGACTACCACCAACTCGAACTGGACTTGCGCCTGTACCTGACGCACGTTGACGCGCAGGGAAAACTCGATTGGGCCGGCGCCTAAAGCCGCCGTACGGGCCAGCCTGGCCTGGCCCCGCGCTTTAACCTAAGTCCGGCAGTTGGCCGTGCAGTGCTCTCACCCAGGAGGGGAGGCGCGCCGTGTGCTAACCGCCTTGATTCACTTGACGTTTCATGCGGGTGCTAGCGGCCAACTGCCGGATTGAGGTTTACGGCACCAGACCCAGCGCGTGCATGTAGGCCGGCTCCAGCATCAGATCGTCCCAGGCCACGGCGGGCTTGCTGGGCAGCAAGGCCAGACGTCGCTCTTCGCTGGACTCCAGTGGCTCCCACTGTCCTTTGACTTGGGCTTGCGTCATGCCGTCAATCAGCTCGTCGACCGCCGCGCCGCCATCGAGGCTCTGGTTGCACAGCAGCACCATATCGCAGCCGGCGTTAAGGGCGGCTACGGCGGCGTCGGTGTAGCTCACTTGCTGGCCATCGAGCAGGCGGGCGCCGGCCATGCTCAGGTCGTCGCTGAAAATCGCACCGCCAAAGCCGAGCTGGCCGCGCAGGATGAAGTTCAGCCATTTGTCTGAAAAACCGGCCGGGCGCGCGTCGACCTTGGGGTAAATCACATGCGCTGGCATGACGCTGGTCAGCGTGGTGTTGAGCCAGTCGTAGGGGGCAGCGTCGTCGGCCAGGATGGCCTTGAGGCTGCGACGATCGATCGGAATATCGGTATGCGAGTCCGCCTTGACGAAGCCGTGTCCCGGGAAATGCTTGCCGCAGTTGGCCATGCCGGCTTGCAGTAGGCCGTGCATCAGGCTCTTGGCCAGCAGCGCCACCAGCCGGGGGTCGCGGCTGAAGGCGCGGTCACCGATCACACCGCTTTCGCCGTGGTCCAGGTCCAGCACCGGCGTGAAGCTGAAGTCCACACCGCAGGCCCGCAACTCGGCACCCAGCACATAGCCGCAGGCGGTGGCCGCGTTGGTGGCGGCCATGGCACCCGTGCCTTCGCCGCCGGTGTCGTTCAGCCACATCTCGCCGAGCTTGCGCATGGGGGGCAGATGGGTGAATCCGTCAGTGCGAAAACGCTGCACGCGCCCGCCTTCATGGTCCACGCAGATCAGCAGGTCTTTGCGAACCTTTTTGATGCTCTGGCACAGCGCCGAGAGTTGCTGGCGGTTTTCCCAGTTGCGGGCAAACAAAATGATGCCGCCGGTCAGCGGATGCTTGAGCCGTTCACGGTCGGCCCGGGTCAGCGACAGGCCGGCCATGTCAATGATCAGCGGGGCGTGAGGAGAGACTTCGGACATGTTTTTGGTGGCTTTCTGACTTGGAGTCGGGATGCAGGTTGGTTTGATGGGGTGGGCAGGCGGGGCCTTGATCAAGTAGGCGCATCGGCCTGCTCGACCACGACAAAGCTGGTGGCGTAGTCGGTTTCGTCGCTCACGCTGACCTGAGCGCTCAGGCGACGGGATTCACACCAGAGTTTGAGTTCGCCATGCAGCACGATCTCGGGCTTGCCGCTGGGCGTCTTGGCTATTTCGCAAAGGCGCCAGGTCATGGGCATGCGCATACCCAGGCCGATGGCCTTGCTAAACGCTTCCTTGGCTGAAAAACGGGTAGCCAGGTAACGCACACCCCGCTCGGGCCAGCGGCTGCTGCGGGCCTTCCAGGTCAGCAGCTCTGCATCGCTCAAGATTTTTCGCGCGAAACGCTCACCGTGTCGCTCCAGGCTGGTGCGTATGCGACGGATGTCACAAATATCGGTGCCTATCCCGAAAATTGTCGAACTCATGCGGCGCCGAAGGCCTCATCGATACAACGCAAATAGTCTTTCACGGTGGCCGTGTAGCCGAGCTCCAGTGCATCGGCGATCAGGGCGTGGCCAATGGAGACTTCCAGCACCTGGGGAATGGCGCGCAAAAAATCAGTCAGGTTGTCGCGGTTCAGATCATGACCTGCATTGATGCCCAAGCCGGCTGCAGTAGCCGCCTGGGCCGCGGCTGCAAATTCCCGCAGCACGTCAGCCTTGTGCACACCGGGCCAGGCGCGGGCGTAGCTCTCGGTATAAAACTCGACCCGGTCAGCGCCCGTTTCGCGGGCAGCCTCCATGGCCTCAGGCTCCGGGTCCATGAACAGACTGACCCGCACACCCAGCGCGTGGCATTCGTCGATGATGGGCTTGAGGCGCTCGGAATCGGCCGGGAACAGCCAGCCATGGTCGCTGGTGAACTGGTCCTGGCTGTCGGGCACCAGGGTGCACTGATGCGGCTTGAGCTCGCGCACAAACTCCATCAGGTTATGAAAGGGGTTGCCCTCGATGTTGAACTCCCGATCGGGCCAGTGACTGAGCATGGCAGCGAGCTCGTACACATCGTGGCGGCGTATATGCCGCTCGTCAGGCCTGGGGTGCACTGTGATGCCACGCGCACCGGCCTGCAGGCACAGCTGGGCGGCTCGCAGGACACTCGGAATACCGAGCTGGCGGCTGTTGCGCAGCAAGGCCACCTTGTTGACATTCACAGACAGGGCCGTGTGACCATGGCCTTGACCCACCAGCGCAGACCATTCGGCCGCCGGCAGGGTCGCGGCGCTGCTTGCGACAGGCCGCGCCTGGTCCGCCGGCAGCAGGCCCGCGGGCAGCTCAGTCTGAAGTCGTGGCTTCCGGGGCAGATTCTGAGGGGGAGTCTTTTCAGTGGCCATAGGAGAAGGGGGTCGTGAAAATCATCGATTCGGCGCAGCCAGGCAAGCCCTGTGCATCGAGTTCATCGGGTGTTGTTACAGCGCTTGCAAATCAAGCATCAGCTGCCGGGTTTTGAAAATCTTGACATCGCAATGGTAGTGCAGCAGGGCGCGCAGTTGCACCTTGAGCTCCGAGCCTACCTCAAGGCAGGCGCGTACCGTGTCGGAAAAAGTAGCGCGCTCGCCCAGAGCCAGCTGCAGAGCTTGCCAATGCGCACCTGACAGGCTGGCCCGGTCGTCTTCGTGTGCTTCGCGCAGCCCGGCCTCCGGCACCAGCACGTAAGCGGTGCCAGGCTCCAGCGCTTGCAAGGTGGCGGTTTGCAAGTCCAGCGCGGGCAACAGGCCGATGTCGCGAAGTAGCCGCAATTCGAAGGCGCGCAACGCCACCTGCAAGGTGTCCGTGCTCTGGCTGGATAAAAGCTGGACAGTCGCTGCGTAGGCATCAAACAGCGCCGGGTGTGGATCGTCGCGGGCCAGCAGGCGGATCAACAGCTCATTGAGGTAATAGCCCGACAGCAGCGAGTCACCGGTGGGCATGACATGCCCGCCCTGCCATTCGGCACTCTTGAGGTTGCGAATTTCGGCATCGCCGCCAAAAGCCAGGTGCAGCAGCTGCAGTGGCAGCAGCACCGGGCGAAAACTCGAACTGGGCTTCTTGGCACCGCGCGCAACCAGCGCAATGCGGCCATGACCACGCGTGAAGACCTCCAGAATCAGACTCGACTCGCTCCAGTCATAGCGATGCAGCACGTACGCTGGCTCGTCCGAATAGCGCTTCGCAGCCACGCTGTCAACTCAGCGCAGCACACGAAGTGGCAAGCGTGGGGGCTGTTCCAGCCGTTTTATTCATACCCAAAGGTCTTGACGCGCGCGTCGTCGTCAGCCCAGCCAGAGCGCACTTTGACCCAGATTTCCAGGAATACCTTGGCGCCTGTGAGCGTTTCGAGTTCATGGCGGGCTTCAGTGCCGATGCGTTTGAGTTTTTCGCCTTTTTCACCAATGATCATGCCCTTGTGGCCGTCGCGTTCAACCACGATGGTGGCGGCGATCCGGCGCAGATTGCCTTCTTCTTCATACTTGTCGATGATGACTGTCGAGGTGTAGGGCAACTCGTCGCCCGTCAGGCGAAAGAGCTTTTCGCGGATGATCTCTGCGGCCATGAAGCGGTCGCTGCGGTCGGTCAGCTCCTCGGCGCCATACATCCAGGGTTGCTCCGGCAGGTACTTCTCGCAAATTCCGAAGAGCCGCTCGATGTCCCTGGCGTTGTTGGCCGACATGGGCACAAACTCGGCAAAGTTGTGGCGCTCCTGCATGGAGCGAAGCCAGGGCGCAATCTCGGCCCGGCGGTGAATCAGATCGAACTTGTTGGCCAGCAGGATGGCGGGGGTTTTCTCGGGCAGCAGGGCCAGCACCTTGGCATCGGCCAGATTGAACTGGCCAGCCTCGACCACGAACACAATCAGGTCGACATCGTTGACTGCGCCAACGACCGTGCGGTTGAGCGAACGGTTAAGCGCATTGCCGTGGCGAGTCTGAAAACCCGGGGTGTCAACGAACACGAATTGCGTGGGCCCGACCGTGCGCATGCCGGTGATGCGGTGCCGTGTGGTCTGCGCTTTGCGCGAAGTGATGCTGATTTTTTGCCCGACCAAGGCATTCAGCAAAGTGGATTTACCCACGTTGGGTTTGCCGACGATGGCGATCAGGCCACAACGCTGACCTTCTGCCGGGGGCGCGTTGCTGCTTCTGCGTGCCGTGGCCTCGGCCAGCATGGCGTCTATGTCCTGGGCCGGGTTGGCTGGCGCTGCGTCTGCGGCCTGCGTGGGCTGTTTGCCTTGGGTCATGAGAGGTCTAGGTGCGGCCACGCCGGGTGGCATCAGGTTAAGTAAGGGGGCAGCGCAGGTGGGTTGCCACTGTGCGCGCCATCAGAGGGTTTTGACAAAAGCCAACATGGCGGCCGCAGCGGCTTGCTCACCGGCGCGACGTGAACCGCCAATACCGCGTTCAGCCCGTGCATATTCGCTGATTTCGCACTCGACATCAAAGGTTTGCTGATGAGCCGCGCCGGACGTGCCCACCACGCGGTAAATCGGCAGGTTCATTTTGCGTCCCTGCAGCCATTCCTGCAACTCGGTCTTGGGGTCTTTGCCGATGGCTGGCATTTGCGGGGTGATCTCGACGTCCTTGAAGAGCCGGCGCACAAGAGCGGCCGCCGCATCAAAGCCGGCATCAAGGTAGACCGCGCCGATCAGCGCTTCAAGCGCATCGGCCAGGATGGATGGTCGTTTGTAGCCACCCGAGCGCGCTTCGCCCTCACCGAGCCGAAGCAGCAGCGGCAGGCCCAGCACCACGGCCAACTGGTGCAGCGTGTCTTGCTTGACCAGGTTGGCCCGCACACGGGACAAGTCACCTTCGGGCAAGGACGCCAGCCGCTCGTAGAGAAGGCCGGCCACCGCAAGATTGAGCACCGAGTCGCCCAAAAACTCAAGGCGCTCGTTGTGGTCCGCCGAGAAGCTGCGGTGCGTCAGGGCCAGGTGCAGGAGCTTGGGGGTGGAAAACTCATGTTGCAAGCGCTTTTGCAGCGCTGCAAGTTCGGGGCTGAGGGACAGGGGGGGGTGCACTGGAGCAGGAAGGAGCGATTAGTCGAACGCGCCGATGCGTTTCAAATTGCCGAAATTCATCCAGACAAAGAACGCCTTGCCGACAATGTTCTTTTCGGGAACAAAGCCCCAATAGCGCGAATCCAGCGAGTTGTCCCGGTTGTCGCCCATCATGAAGTAGTGACCCGCAGGCACCTTGCAGACGACCCCTTCGGTGCTGTAGCGGCAATTGGCACGGTTCGGAAAATCCTCGGTCGCCTGAATGAACGAAGGGCGATCGTCTTCGTTGAGGATGCGGTACTTGCGCTGACCGTCGGCTGTGGTTTCCTCGAACTGCTTGCTGTAGCGCAATACGTCGGGGTCGAAGAACTCGGGCAACGCTTGTTTGGGCAGCGGCTTGCCATTGACCGTGAGCTGTTTGTTCAGGTAGGCGACCTCATCGCCCGGCACGCCGACCACGCGCTTGATGTAGTCCAGGCTGGGCTTAGGCGGATAGCGAAAGACCATGACATCGCCGCGCTGTGGGCTGTGGTTGTCGAGCACCTTGAGGTTCAGAACCGGCAGTCGCACGCCGTAGTGGAATTTGTTGACCAAAATCAGGTCGTTGATCATCAGCGTCGGGATCATCGAGCCCGAGGGAATCTTGAACGGCTCGAACAGGAAGGAGCGCAGCAGGAAGACCACAACGATGACCGGGAAAAGGCCAGCCGTCCAGTCCAGCCACCAGGGCTGCATGACCAATTTAGCGCGCGCCTGGCTCAGATCGGTCTGATCAGACTTGAGTCCCATCCGGAGGTTCTCGGCCTGGCGCTGGGCAACACCGGCTTCGAGCACCTCGACGGCACGGCGGCGCTGGGGCAAAAAGTAAAGCCGCTCTGCCACCCAGTAAATGCCGGTGACGAAAGTGGCGAGAAACAGCAGCAAGGCAAAGTTACCTTCAACCACGCCCATGTACCAGGCGCCGCCATAGCCCACAAAGGCTGCCAGCACCAGCGCGGTAAGCGCGCTCATGAAGCCGGTCATTATTCTTCCACCTGCAAGATGGCCAGGAAGGCTTCCTGGGGGACCTCGACGGAACCGATTTGTTTCATGCGCTTTTTACCGGCCTTTTGTTTTTCAAGCAGCTTGCGTTTGCGCGATATGTCGCCGCCGTAGCACTTGGCGTTAACGTTCTTACGCAGGGCTTTGATTGTCTCACGCGCAATCACGTTGGCCCCG
>CAIMVC010000375.1 GCA_903844825.1 uncultured Burkholderiales bacterium
GCAGGCGCTTCCAGGCCACGTCGCGGTTGCCGTGCTGGGAGCGTCCGTCCTGGCACTGGACCACGATGCCGGTCGGTATGTGCGTCAGCCGCACGGCCGAGTCGGTCTTGTTGATGTGCTGCCCGCCTGCACCGCTGGCGCGGAAGGTGTCGGTGCGCACGTCGGCGGGGTTGATGTCGATCTCGATCGAGTCGTCAATCTCGGGGTACACAAAGACCGAGGCAAACGAGGTGTGGCGTCCACCCTATGAATCAAAGGGCGACTTGCGCACCAGGCGGTGCACGCCGGTTTCGGTGCGCAGCAGCCCAAAGGCGTATTCGCCTTCGATCTTGATGGTCGCGCCCTTGATGCCGGCGGTGTCGCCAGCGGACTCGTCTTCGATTTGCGCCTTAAAGCCCTTGCGTTCGGCGTAGCGCAGGTACTGGCGCAGCAGCATGCTGGCCCAGTCGCAGGCCTCGGTACCACCGGCGCCGGCCTGGATGTCCAAAAAGGCATTGAGCGGATCGGCCGGGTTGTTGAACATCCGGCGAAATTCCATTTTTTCGACTTCGCCTGCGACTTTGGCGACCTCGCCTTCGATGGCGACCATGCCGGCCTCGTCGCCTTCTTCGCGCGACATCTCAAACAGCTCGGCGTTGTCGGCGAGTTCCTGGCTCAGGCGGTCCAGGGTCAGCACCACGTCTTCGAGTGATTTCTTTTCCTTGCCCAGCTCTTGCGCCCGCTTGGGGTTGTCCCAGACCTTGGGGTCTTCCAGGGCGGCGTTGACTTCGCTTAATTTACGTTCTTTGGCAGGGTAGTCAAAGATACCCCCTGAGCTCGTGCACCCGGGCGCTGAGGCCTTCGAGTTGGTTGCTGATGAGGTTGATGCGTTCTGCTTCCATGAGTATTGAGTCCGGTGGGTTGTGTGGGCCAACCCGTCGCGTGGCGCCGACGGGTGCATGCAACCGGTGATTTTCTCACGTCAGGAAGGTCTCGATCAAATTGGCCAGGGTTTCGGGTTGATCGTGGTGCAGCATGTGGCCGGCGTCGCTGATGACGGAGGTACGGATGTCGGTGACATTTTTCAGCCTTTCGTGGTACTCGGCCAGCGTGTAGCTGCCTTTCCACCACTGGGTCAGCGAATCGCCCGAGGCCTCGACCGACAGCACGGGGGCCTGGATGCTGCGGTGAATTTCCTGCATTTCGTCGAGCCGGTACAGGTTGGCACCGACGACCTTGTGCGCCGCGTGGCCCTGTATTTGCCATTGGCCGCTGGCGTCGGGCCGTGCCCAGCGGGTGGCCAGCCAGTCGGCTTTGTCCTGGGGCAGGCGGGGATTCGTCTTCATCAGGCGGCGGGCGACGCCGGCGGCGTCGTCATAGCCTTTGAGCGTCATCTCGCCCCGATTCAGGGTCTTGAGCTGGTCCATCCATTTGGCAAAACGCCCGGGCGCCTGGCTGGGGCGGCTGGCCGGCATGCCAAAACCCTCCATGTTCACCAACTTGCGGATGCGCTCGGGCCGCACGCCCGCATACGTCATGGCCACATTGCCGCCCATGCTGTGACCGACCAGGTCAACCGCCTGGCCGGGGGCGTAGTGATCCAGCAAAAAATCAAGGTCGGCCAGGTAGTCGGGAAACCAGAAGTTGTCGGTGTCGACCACGGTCTGGCCAAAACCGCGCCAGTCGGGCGCAATGATGTTGCGGCCCTGAACGAAGGCGTCGGACAAGGCATCGACCATGAACTGGTAGGAGGCGGCGACGTCCATCCAGCCGTGGACCAGCACCAGCGGCGGCAACTGGGGGTCAAGCTCGCCGACGCGCCAGTGCTGGACGTGGTAGCTCAGTCCGCGTATTGGGACAAACTCGCTGAGAGCGCTGCGTTTTTCTTTGTACATTGCTCTGATCATAAGGAGACATGAATTGAAGCTCAGTCAAAACGGGGACAAAGCCGGCCAGCGCCGGGCCAGCAGGCAGACCGGCGGGGTGGTTGATCTATATGCGCAGCTCCACGCTGGCTACCGTTGGCAGGTCGATGAGGTCTTCAACATGGCTTGGGTCTGCTGCAGACGTTGGGCCGACGCAGACCGCCTGCTGCCCGCCAGTCAGCAGCGCGTGGCCATTCGCTCGCACCAGCCGGCCGGCGAGGGCGGCATGGCATCGCCCGAGCTAACGTTTGTGGCGCTGCAGGAGGCCGCCGATGCCCTCAGCCGGGTCCTGCAAAGCCAGGGCGTGCAACGCGGTGACAGGGTGGCGATCGTGCTGCCGCAGCGCTGTGAGTCGGCCGTCGCCTACATGGCGGTGTTTCAGATGGGGGCCGTTGCGATGCCGCTGTCCATGCTGTTTGGCCCCGAGGCTCTGGAGTACCGTTTGCAGGACAGCCAGGCCGTGCTGGCCATTTGTGACGAGCATTCGATTGAGGCGATTGAGTCAGTGCGCGCGCAATGCCCCGAACTGCGCGTGGTGCTGGCCGCCGGACGGGCCGCGGGGCGCGGTGATCTGGACTACGCCAGCGCGCTGGCGGCGCAGCGCGGCCGCTTCAAGGCCGTCAAGACCAAGGCCGAGGAGGCCGCCTTGCTGATCTACACCAGCGGAACCACCGGGCCGCCCAAAGGGGCGCTGCTGCCGCACCGGGCCTTGATCGGCAACCTGCCGGGCTTTGTCTGCAGCCAGAACTGGTTTGGTTTTGACGGGCAGGCCAATGCGCAGTCGCAGGCGGTGTTTTGGTCGCCGGCCGATTGGGCCTGGACGGGCGGCCTGATGGATGCACTGCTGCCCACGCTGTATTTTGGTCGGCCTATCGTGGCGTATTCGGGGCGTTTTAGCCCTGAGCTGGCTTTTGAGCTGATGCTCGCGCAGGGGGTGACGCACACCTTTTTGTTTCCAACCGCGCTCAAAGCGATGATGAAGGCGTACCCGAGGCCGCGTGCGCAATTTGACCTGAAATTGCAGGCCATCATGAGCGCTGGCGAAGCCGTGGGAGACGCCGTTTTTGCCTATTGCCGTGACGAGTTGGGCGTGGTGGTCAACGAGATGTTTGGCCAGACCGAAATCAATTACGTGGTGGGCAACTGCAGCCGTTTTTGGCCCGCCCGCCCCGGCAGCATGGGCAAGCCCTATCCGGGCCACCGGGTGGCGGTGATCAATGACGCGGGGCAGGCGTGCGCGGTGGGCGAGCCCGGTGATGTGGCCGTCAACCGGCTGGACGTTCACGGTGACCCGGACCCGATTTTCTTTCTGGGCTATTGGCGGCGCGACGACGCGACCCGTGGCAAGTTCACCGGCGACTGGTGCCGCACCGGTGACCTGGCGCGCCAAGACGCTGACGGCTATCTCTGGTACGACGGTCGTGCTGACGACGTGTTCAAGGCTGCGGGCTACCGCATCGGTCCGGGTGAGATTGAAAACTGCCTGGTCAAGCACCCGGCCGTGGCCAATGCCGCCGTGGTGCCCAAGCCCGACGCTGACCGCGGCGCCGTGGTCAAGGCCTATGTGGTGCTGGCGCCCGACTACCAAGTCACGCGCCCTGTCGATGCGCACCTGCGGCAATCCTTCGATGAGCACCTGATCGCTGAGCTGCAGGCCCACGTCAGGGCGCTACTGGCGCCTTACGAGTACCCCAAAGAGGTCGAGTTCATTGAGGCGCTGCCTATGACCACCACCGGCAAGGTGCAGCGGCGGGTGCTGCGCTTGCAGGAGGAAGCGCGTTGTCGGGCCGCTTCGGCAACGCCCTGACCCTTGCTGCAGCCCTAGCGGGCCGAGGCCTGCGCCGGCTCGGCCACGAAAATCTCGACCCGGCGGTTTTTGTCCCGGCCTTGCAGCGTCGCGTTGTCGGCGATGGGTTCGCGCGAGCCCCGGCCATCAGTGCTGATGCGGCTGCGGGCGACTCCGCGTGAGACCAGGTAGTCGCGGGCACTGTTGGCGCGGTCGACCGACAGCGGATTGTTGATGCTGTCGTTGCCGGTGTTGTCGGTGTGCCCGACGATGGTCACGCTGGTGACGCTGTTCTGGTTCAGGCTGGTGGCAAATTGATTGAGGATGGGCGCAAAGCCCGGGCTGATGTCCGAGCGGCCCGTTGCAAAGGAAATATCGCTTGGAATGTCCAGCTTGAGCCGGTTGTTTGCTGTCTGGCTGACGGAAACGCCGGTGCCGGCCGTTGCGCGCTCCATCTCGGCTTTTTGCTGCTGCATTTTTTGCGACCACAAATAGCCGCCGCCAGCGCCGAGTGCGCCACCCAAAATGGCACCCCGCGCGGCGCCCTTGGAGCCGCCGGTGGCCGAGCCCAGCACAGCGCCAGCGATGGCGCCAATGCCGGCGCCTTTGGCCGCGCCTTGCTGGGTTTCATTCATGTTGGCGCAGCCCGATAGGGTGAACACCGCTGCGGCCGAGAGCGCGAGCCACCGGTTTGGGGCTGAATTGAATTTTTGCATGGGTTTTCCTTCGAGTGTGCAGACCAGACCATACTACGCTGGGCGGGCGCCGCCGCGTGTCAGACGAGTACGCTTGCGGCCTTCGTGGCAGTGCGTTGGCGCAAGCTTTAAACTCGGGTCATGCAAGCTCGACCGCCGTTTTCAACGGTCCGGGTGCGTCCGCTTCTTTGCTTTTTTTCAACCCACCTGACTCACGACCCCCTCATGAACAAAATCAAGCTCGGCTCCAGCGACCTCCTGGTGACACCCATCTGCCTGGGCACCATGACGTTTGGCGAGCAGGTCGACGAACCCACCGCCCACGCCGTGCTGGACCGCAGCCTTGAGCGCGGTATCAATTTTATTGATACGGCCGAGATGTACGCGGTGCCGACCCGGGCCGAGACCTACGGCGCCACCGAAACCATGATCGGCCGCTGGTTTGCCAAGCACCCGGGCGCCAGACAAAAGGTGGTGCTGGCCTCCAAGGTCGCTGGCCCGGCGCGTGGTACGCCCTGGATACGGGATGGCCGCACCAATGTGACCGCGCAAGACATCGTGGCGTCTTGCGATGCCAGCCTCAAGCGCTTGCAGACCGAGGTGATTGATCTCTACCAGATCCATTGGCCGGTGCGGCACGTGCCGGCTTTTGGTGCCATGTATTTCGACCCGGCCAAGGACAAGCCGGTGCTGTCGATTCACGAGCAGTTGGACACCCTCTCGGGCCTGGTCAAGGCCGGCAAGATCAGGGAAATTGGCTTGTCCAACGAAAGCCCTTACGGCGTGCATGAGTTCGTGCGCCTGGCCGAGCAGCACGGACTGCCGCGTGTGGCCAGCGTGCAAAACCCCTACTGCCTGGTGAACCGAACGCTCGAGAACGGACTCGACGAAACCATGTACCGGCTCGGTGTCTCCTTGCTGGCTTATTCACCGCTGGCCTTCGGCCTGCTCACGGGCAAATACGATGCGACTGGCACGGGGGAGGGCGCACCGCGGGCGCGCATTTCGATGTTCGAGTCGGTGCGCCAGCAACGCTGGGGTCGTGCTGACGCGCTGGTCGCAGCTCGGCGCTACAACACGCTGGCCCGCGACCACGGCATGACGCCGACGCAATTGGCACTGGCCTTTTGTTACACCAAGTGGCAAGTCGCCAGCACCATCATCGGTGTGACGTCCGTGGCGCAACTCGACGAGGACATTGACGCCTGGGGAACCACCTTGCCGGCCGAACTGCTCGCCGCCATTGATGCTGTGCGCTGGGACCTGCGCGATCCGGCGGTCTGAGCAGCATGACGTTTGAGCGGCCGCAGCCTGGTTTGCAGATGCCAGCCTGCGGCGCGGCGGCTTAGTTCCGTTCAGCTCATGAAGCGCAACGGTTTCACTGGGTGATCGACGGCCAGGAACGGAACAAATCGGCTTGGCCGTTGCGCTCGAGCGATTCCGTCCATTGCGAGCTTTTCTTGAAAGCGGCCAGCGCGGAATTGAAAGTGTCCAGCTCGGCCTTGCTCATGCTGCTTTTGGCGAACGCAGCCACCAGGGGCACCGCACCGACGGCTTTGTCCAGAACCACCAGGCGCTTCATGATGCCTTCGCTACGCAGGGCAAAAATGTCGGCGATGGCCGAGCACAAAATCACATCGACCTGCCCAAACAGCAGCGCACGCAACATCTCGCCGTCGGTGGAGTAACGCAGCAAGGCTGAGCCGGATTTGCTGTTCTCCAGCAAGGGATAGCGGTAGCCGGTTCGCGCACCGATGCGCTTTCCTCGCAAGTCGTCCAGGCTTTTGAGCGCAAAGCCCTTGTCCTTGAGCGCCACCACAATGTTGGACTCGGTGATCAGGGGGTCGGACAGCCAGAGGGTCTCTGCCAGGCGCGGCGACGGGACGACGACGGTGGCGGCGCTGATGGCGCCACTGCTCATTTCGGCGAGGGCGTCGCCGGTGGGCATGATGACGTAGCGGGGCTTTTTGCCCATGACATTGAGAATCGCGTCCATGGTCTCGAGGAAAACGCCTTCTGGGCCCTTCTTGCCCAGGCGGGCAAACAAGTTGCCGGGTACGGCCACCAGAAAATCTTTGGGTGGGGGGCTTTGTGCCTGGCTGCCGCTGGTCACGAACAGCGGCGACACGCAGAGCAGAGCAAGACGGCGGACCAGGCCGCGCCGGGTTGTCGGCGTGAAGTGCAACATCAGATAGCTCCCGGAGTCGTCGTAGACGGTTTGCTTGGCGAGGTCGGCGCGGCCAGGCCGGCCGCTGCGGGCGTTTCAGGGCAAGCGCCTAGGCTGCCGTCGGGCAACTTGGCCTTGCACAGGTTGGCCCCGGTCAAGATGGAGTTGCGCAAGGTGGCGCCGCTGAGGTCCGCTCCAGACAAGTTGGCGCCTGTGAAGTTGTTCGCCTCAATGACTGCGTTGTAGAACTTGGCGTTGGATAAATCCGAATTACGAAAGTTGACGTGGTGCAAGTAGGTTGAGACAAAGCTCGCCCCTTTGATGGAAGCCCCAGAGAGGTCCGAGTTCTTCAGATCGCAGCCTTCGAAATTGACGCCATCGAGGGTGCTGCCCTGCATATCGGTCTCGCGCACGCGGGAGTTCTCCAAAATGGCGTAG
Organism: uncultured Burkholderiales bacterium; assembly: GCA_903844825.1. Taxonomy (GTDB): domain Bacteria; phylum Pseudomonadota; class Gammaproteobacteria; order Burkholderiales; family Burkholderiaceae_C; genus Polaromonas. Next base: position 6,991 of record CAIMVC010000375.1, read on the forward strand.
CTAAGGTCGGCCTGGCGCAAGTTGGCGTTGCTAAAGCGTGCCGCGGTCAGGTCGGCGTAGCGCAGCAAGGCGGCCACCATGTTCACGCCCGCGAGTTCGCTGCGGTTGAGGTTAGCGCCCGATAGATTGGCCATGTGAAAGTTGGCATCTCTGAAGGAAGAGCGAAACATGGACGCATTTTCCAGGGTGGCCTTGGACAGGTTGGCGCCGTCAAAGTCGGACCATTCCATGCGCGCTTGCGCCATGTTGCTGGACGTCATGCGGCCGCCCCTGAGGACCGACCACGAAAAATTGGCGCCATGCAGAAAAGCACCGGTGAGGTCCACGCGCGTGAAGTTACGCAATGACAAGTCTTCGTAGCGAAGATCGCAAAAGCGGCATTCCAGTGTGTCGCGGCTCATGTTCGAAGGCCGGCCCGTGGACTGGGCTTGGGCCTGAGCCTGGGGCAAGCCCAGGGCCAGGGCGAATCCAAAAATCAAAGCTCGTGTGTTCATGCAATTCTTTCTATTTAGTAATGCAGGAAGTCCAGCACCTTGCCCAGGCGGTCTTTGAGAGAGCGCATGTCGGCCCAGTTCTCCAGCACCACGTCGCCGGTGCGGAACTCGCGGTACAGCGAGTTTTCCTGCAATTGTCGAAATACCGAGGCCCAGTTGGGGTACGGACGGAACCAGTCGGCATAGCGCGCGCGCAGGCTGGCAAAGGGACGCTCTTCCTCACTCAGGCTTTTTTCGTAGGCTTCGCGGGCCTTGTCGGGTTGGTAGACGTACTGCGGCGGACGCGGCGTGATCAGGATCAGGGTCGACTTTTGGTAGTCGCGCGAGGTGCGGCGGGCGAACAGGTACTGCATCACCGGCACGTCTTGTAGCAGGGGCACGCCGTCACGGGTGATCTCGCCTTCTTTCTCGCTCAAGCCACCCAGAATCAGCGTCTCGCCCGGGCGCATCACCACGCTGGCGTCGACTCGGCTTTTGGAGGTTTCTACCCGGGCATCAAAGCCGCTGAGGTTGTTGTTCGGGGTTTTGATGAAGGTCCGCTGAGCCAGCACCTTCAGATTGATCTTGCCATCTTCCAAAAAAGTGGGCGTGACTTGCAAGGTGGTGCCAATGTCCTTGACGATGTTGACCGGGTTGGAGTTGACCCCCGAACTGACCACCACGGCGTTGAGTTCGGCGCCCGAGAAAAATTCCGATGGCCGGCCCGCAGTGGCCACCAGGGTGGGGCGCGCCAGAATTTCGTTGCGCGCGCTGTTGATGTTGAAAATGTTCAGGCTGTAGAGCACTGAAGGCACGGTGATCTGCCGGATGATTTGCGAGGTCTGGCTGCTGTCGCCCGCCGCGCTGGAGCGGTTTTCGGAGCGCCGTTCAAAAGCCGGCGTGCCCTGGCCGCCGAACTGCACTTGCAGGCCGCGCAGCAAGTTCATGCCTTGCTGGTTGGAGTAGTCTTCTTCGGTGGAAATCATCACCACGTCCACTACCACCATTTTGTCCATTCCGGGCAGGTTCGGTGCCGGCGGACCGCCAGGCATACCCATGCCTGGCATGCCCATGCCGGGAACATTAAAGCCCGGCATACCCGGTGCGCCGGGGGGCTGACCCATGCCGGGTTGCTGGATCGCGGGACCGGCAAACTGGGTTTTGAGCATGGCCGGGCTGTTGTAGACGCCCTGCCAATCGTCGATGCGGCGCTCGACGTGCGCACGCGCAGCCGGCGCCGCGGTATTGTCTTTGAGCCGGCTCAGGTAAGCGCGGGCTTTTTCAGACTCGCCCACGGCCGCCATGATGACTGCTGCATTGCGAATCTCTACCTGGGTTTGCAGACCACCCATGGCCTGCAGCGCATTGATCGCGCCGGCGGCCAGGTCAGGTGCACCCGAGCGGTAGGCCGCATAAGAAAAAGCGTTGAGCACGTCAGTGTCGTCAGGCCGCAGGTACATGGCCTCGGCCAGTTGTTGGCGAGCCTGGTCGAACTTGGATGTATCGATGTACAAGCGCCCGGCCAGCAGGTGTGCTTGCCAGTTCGACGGATCAAAGCGAATGGCCTGCTGGTAACCCTGTTCGGCCAGGTCGTAAGACCCGGCGGAGCCCTGGCGGGCTTGCAGGTGGTAAATCAGGCCGTTGACCAGGTGGTAGTACGAGCGGTCGACCCGCAGCCGCAGTGCTGAATTTATTTTTTCCGAGGCTTTTTTGAGGTTCCCGTCCAGAATCAGCAAGGCGGCCTCTCGCGCCAGGAGGTCTGATTCGGTAGACGGCGCGGCCGACTCATCCGCCTTGGCGATATCGGCGAGTGAGCGTTGCAGTGACAAGCGGTGAGGGACAGTCGGTGCATCGCCTGCGCCCACCGGGGCAAATGGATAAGCTCCAGCCAGGCAGGCCAGCAAAGGCAGCAGTTTGAAGGAGTTGCGCATGGTCGTGGCCTTGGTCAGGTGAAAAACGGAAAGGGAAAAATCAGGAGCCCGCTTCTAGCTTGCCCATTTGCGCAAGCGCGTTGCGAATGGGCTCGGACGAGACGGCATGCTCGCCAGAAAAAATGCCGGAGGTGGAAATCAGCACGGTCAACATCAGGCAAACGCCACACGTGACGCCGCCCACGTAGGTGACCATCTTGCTCAGAGGACTCTGGAGCCAGCCAAACACCATGAGGAAGGACAGCGCGGTTGAAATCGCATACCAAAAGACGGCCGGCAGCTTGGCCAAACTCGCGGAGATGCGGGCCTCCCGCAAGTCGTTGAGCTGGTTGACGGACTGGATGATTTCCGAACGTGCCACCTGCTGCTCAGGCGTTTCCGGCTCGAGCTGCTTGGACACCAAGGACATGGCGCGCAAGTCCTCGGTGGCGCTGGTGGCCCGCTGGCCGGTGGCGAGCTGAGCCCACTCGTCCTTCACGAGGTGGTCGGCGTAGCTTCGCAGCACCTGCCGCAGCTCGTCAGTATCGGCCGTGCCAAAGGACTGGTAGGCGCGGTCGAGCTTGAGCATCACTGTGCCTTCACGCCCGACGATGTCCTCGGCACCCCGGTAGTCGCCTTGGGCACGGACCATGCAAAAAGCCAGCAGCAGCAGGCTCAGTGAGATAAACAGTTTGAACGCTTCCTCTGCCCCCTTGGCAAAGTGTTCGTCGAACTCAATTTTGAGTGCACGACGCACGAGCAGCGGAATGATCGTGCTGACTGACAAGCCGACGAGCAGCAGCATCGAGCCAATTTGCGCGCTTGAAAATGTATGAAACCAGGCTAACAACATCGGGAAAACTCCGTTCAGGGCAAAATTCTGAGACTGATCAGGTTCAGGAAGTTGACCATTTCCAAGGTCTCTTCCTGCAGGGAAACGTTTTTAGAGTGTCTGACTTTTTTCTTGGTCGATACGCTGTGCCGCGACGGCACGGAGTCAAACGACTGCGTCATTTCGCTGGGCGGCGGTAGCAGGGCATCGCGCTCGGGCTCACGCGGAACGATCCGGCTCTCGGCCAGTAAGGTGTTCTGCGCGCCGACCTTGTCGACCACCGCGTTGCCGAAGTCGCGGATCGCCGCCGGCTGCGGTTTGGGCTCTACAGCTTGTATGCGTCCTTCACAGCTGGGTCCCTTGCAGACGACCACGTCTGGGCGCCGAGGCTGTTCAGCACCCGCGCGCATGGCCTGGATGCGCGCTCGAGCGACGTCGCGGCTCGCCTGGGTTGCCGCCAGGGTTGCTACCTGAGTCGCCACCCTGGCTTGCGACCGCGCCGCCGCGATGCGGCTGGCGGCAGCCGAGGCGGCGCCAGGGGCTCGCGCCTGAACTGACTTGCCAGCCGGCGTCGCGGTGCCAGGCTTGTCTTTACCCCCTGCCGGTTTGTCCTTGCCGGCAGCCGGTTTGTCTTTGCCAGCGGCTGGCTTGTCTTTGCCTGCTGCGGGTTTGTCTTTGCCAGCGGCCGGCTTATCTTTGCTGCCCTCTGACGATTTGCCAGCGGCCGGCTTGGCGGGCTGGCCCGATGCATCGCTCTTGCTGGCACCTCCCGAGCCTGCTGTGCCCGATTTGGCTGGCGCTGCGGCCTGCGGGCTTGCCGCTGGCGCGCTCGGTGCCGCAGCGGCAGCTCCGGCTGGTGCGGGTGCCGCCGCTGGGGTCGGTGCCGCCGCCGGTGCTGCCGCTGGGGCAGGAGCGGGGGCAGGAGCGGGGGCTGCCGCCGGAGCGGGGGCTGCCTCGGGCGAGGATGCAGGCGCGGCGGCTGGCGCGGCGGCCGGTGCCGGAGCTGCTGCCGGTGCGGGCGCTGCCTCGGGTGAGGATGCGGGCGCGGCGGCTGCCGCAGGTGCTGCTGCCGGCGCAGGTGCCGGCGCAGGTGCAGGTGCAGGTGCAGGTGCAGGTGCAGGTGCAGGTGCAGGTGCAGGTGCAGGCGCGGGAGCCACCTTGACCGCTGGCACCGACGTCAAAACGGCACTGATGGACTGCGTTGTCGAGGCGACCGCATTGGACGTGATACTGGCCAAAGCCTGTGCCGTGCTGTCCTGAAGCACGTAGTTGCCAGCATCCGGCCCACTCAGGCTCAAGCCTGTGATCTTGACGGACTTGTCCGTGCCCGGCGAACTGTCGACAAAGCGTGCCGCTGCACCCGTTGCCACGACCAGGGAGTCTGACGGTAGCTTGCCCACAAACACCGCAGGTGCGGTGTCGATCGTGGCGTCGGTGGTGCCGTCAAAACTCTTGCTCTCCGCTGTGATGTCCCTGATTTGCGAAATAAGTGCGGGGTTGATTTGCTGGTTCACCGACGCCTCGGTCGGCTGCGCGGCCAGCACGTAGTCACCTGCCTGGCCCGCCACGGCGTTGCCGGCTGTGCCGTTTTTCAATCCGACACCAACGCCAGTGATGGCGCCCAGGACGGCGTTGCCGCTGGCGCTGATGTTGCGTGCGCCGGCATGGGCGTTGTCAAAGGCCAGCGTCATACCGCTCAGGTTCAAAGCCACCGAGTCGCCATTGAGCGCGCCACTGGTGCTGCCGCTCAGGCTAGAGCC
>CAIMVC010000376.1 GCA_903844825.1 uncultured Burkholderiales bacterium
TCCCAGCGACTGTTGTCGATCAGGCTGTTGACGTTGGAGCCATAGGCGCCGTCGGCATTGCCAAACACGCGCAGCGAGGCGGTTTCAAGGTCGCCGCCGTGCTCGGCCTGGTAAGCCAGCGCGTGCTTGCGAATGAAGTTGTGCGTCAGGGGCTCGTCGGCGCCAGCGGCCAGGAAGGCTGCCTCGGCCAGCAGCTTGATTTGCAGCGGCAGCAGATCGCGAAAGATGCCTGACAGCGAGATCACCACGTCAATGCGGGGACGGCCAAGCTCAGCCAGCGTCATGAGTTCAGCGCCAGCAAGTCGCCCGTAGCTGTCAAAACGGGGGCGCGCACCCATCAGCGCCAGGGCCTGACCAATCGGGCCGCCTTCGCTCTTGAGGTTGTCAGTGCCCCACAGCACCATGGCGATCGACTCGGGGAAAGCGTGGCCGTCGGCCATGTGACGATCAATCAGGCGGCTGGCCTGGCGGGCGCCATCTTTGACGGCATAGGCGCTGGGAATGCGGAAGGGGTCAAAACCATGCACATTGCGGCCGGTCGGCAAGATGGCCGGCGTGCGCAGCAAGTCGCCACCCGGCGCCGGGCGCAGGAAGCGGCCATCAAGCGCTTTCAAAATACCTTCGATCTCGCTGTCCTGCATCATGGCAGCGTCGGTTGCAGCCATTTCCTTGAACAGCTCAAGGGCGGGTGCAACGCCCGAACCGCTGGAACTTGACAGGGCCAGCGCCAAGGCCTCTTGGGCCGACTTCCCAGCCACCAGAGCCTGCAGCGCCGCACGCGGCAACTGCTGGCCGTGCCAGGCTTCAGCGCAAGACATCAGCATGTCCACACGCTCGGCATCGGTCGGCTTTTGACCGACCACATGCAAGCCGTACGGAATCAGGGTGTAAGACAGTTCAAGCACCGCGTCATTGAGGCGGTTGATGCGGGCCTCGGCCTGAGCCGCCCAGAGCGGCTCGGCTTCCACAAGGTCCAGCGTGGCGGCCTGGGCCTGAATCATGGTGGCAAGCTCGTCCCGCTCGCCTTGCGCCTCGGGCTCCAGACCGCGGTAACGCTCCAGCGTGTCTTTGAGCTCCATCAGGCCTTTGTACAAACCGGCCTGCGCCACCGGTGGCGTGAGGTAGCTGATCAGCGTGGCGGCAGATCGACGCTTGGCCAAAGTCCCTTCGGACGGGTTGTTGGAGGCATACAGGTACAAATTGGGCAAGTCGCCAATCAGGCGATCAGGCCAGCACCGGGCGGTCAGGCCGTTTTGCTTGCCCGGCATGAACTCCAGGGCGCCGTGGGTGCCAAAATGCAGCACGGCATGGGCGCCAAAATCTTCCCGCATCCAGCGGTAAAAAGCTGAAAACGCGTGGGTCGGCGCAAAGCCGCGCTCAAACAACAGCCGCATGGGGTCGCCCTCATGGCCAAACGCGGGCTGAATGCCGACAAAGACGTTGCCAAAGCGCTCGCCGAGCACAAAAATGCGGCTGCCATCGCTTTGCTGACGTCCGGGCGCCGGCCCCCAAGTGGCCTCGATCTCCTTGAGGTACTTCTCGCGGCGCACATGCTCGTCGGCACCGACGAAGGCGTGCACATTGGCCTGCGCGCCGTGACGCTGCGAATTGCCGTTGAGCAGGCGATCGCGCAGCGCGTCCACATTGGCCGGCAACTCCACCGTGTAGCCTTCGCGCTGCATCGCAGCCAGCGTGTTGTAGAGGGACTCGAACACCCCCAAAAATGCAGCGGTTCCGGTGTTGCCGGCGTTCGGAGGAAAGTTAAACAGGACGGCCGCGACCTTGCGCTGGGCGCGCTCGCTGCGGCGCAAGTCGATCAGGCGGGCCACACGTGCCGACAAAGCATCGGCACGCTCGCTGCAGCTGTTCATGTCGTGAGCGGCGGCAGGCTCAAAGCGGCAGCCCTTGCTGCAGCCGGTGCAAGCTACATCGGCAGCGCCGCTGCGACCGCCATACACCATGGAGCCCGTGGCACCATCAAGCTCGGGGATCGCCACCATCATGGTGGCCTCAACCGGAAGCAGGCCGCGCTCGGACCCACCCCAGTGGTCCAGCGTCTGGAATTCCACCGGCGTGACCGCCAGGTAGGGCACATCCAGTTGCGCCAGGATGTCTTCGGCGGCACGGGCGTCGTTGTAGGCGGGACCGCCAATCAATGAAAACCCGGTCAGCGAGACCAGCGCATCAATGACGGGCCGGCCGTCTTTCATAAAATAGGCCTGCATCGCCGGCCGGTTGTCCAGTCCGGTGGCAAAGGCCGGAATAACCCGCAGGCCACGCGCTTCCAAGGCCGTGATCACGCCGTCGTAGTGGCCCGCGTTGCCCGCCAGCAAATACGAGCGCATGAGCAAAACACCCACCGTGCCGCGCTTGCCTGTGGTGGCGACACTAGGCAGGTCCGCCTTGTCGGCCGACAGGCGGCTGGCCATGCGGGGGTGGTAGACACCGACTTCGGGGTACTCAACCGGCGCGTCAACCTTCAGGCCGCGCAAGGATTTGCGCGGGCCGCTGGCGTAGCGGTCCACCAGATAGCGCACCATGTTGGCCATGTTGTCTTCCGAGCCTGCCAGCCAGTACTGCATGGTCACAAAATAGGCGCGCACGTCCTGGGCGGTGCCAGGGATGAAACGCAGTATCTTGGGCAAGCGACGCAGCATCTTCATCTGCTTGTGGCCAGCACTGGTTTTTTCTTCGCTGCTTTGTGAAGCCAGATCGGCCGAAGACGGCTTGCCGCGCAGGCGCTTGAGAAACTCCATCGGGCCGCTGCTGGGGCCGCTCATGTCGAACTTGCCCATGCGCGTGAGCTTGGTCACCTCGCCGGCCGACATCAGGCAGACCATGGCGTCGCAGTGATCGCGCCGGGCTTTCAAAGCGGGCAGCACGGGCAGGAAGTGGTCTTCCATGAACAGCATGCTGGCCATCACGATATCGCCCTGGGCGATGTCAGCCTTGCAGCGCGCCAGCGCGGCCGGGTCTTCATCCCATTCGGCGGCAGCATGCACGCTGAACACCAGTCCGGGCACCGACTTGGCCAGGCGCCGGTGGGCACGCTCGGCGGCGCTGGCCAGATGACTGTCCATGGTGACCAGCACCACCCGCATGCTTGCGCCCGGGGGAGCGGCGCGGCGCAAGGGCTGAATATCAGCGGCTGAAATGAGCTTTGGCATCGTAGAGGGTGTCCACGGTAATGATCGGCACGCCGCGCTCGCGTGCATACAGCTCGGTGTTGCGGCGAGCCTTGCCGCGAACAAAAAACGGAATCTTGCGCAGCTCTTTTTCGGCGTCCACGCCCCAGGTCGGTTCGTTGGCAGCAGCCGGGGTGACCGGCGCAGCATCGGTGTTGGGGGCGGTGACTGGCGTGACGACTTCGGCCTCGGCTTCAGCCAAGGTGACGGCGGCTTTGCGGGATGCGCCTCCCCCGAGATGGGAAGGCGCCGCGTCTTCATGAAACTCGGCGTCGCCACGGAACATGCCGATCAGGTGCTCTTCCAGGCCCATCATCAGCGGGTGGACCCAGGTGTCAAACAGCACGCTGGCACCCTCAAAGCCCATTTGCGGCGAGTAACGGGCCGGAAAGTCCTGCACATGCACGGGCGCTGAAATCACGGCGCAAGGCACGCCGAGGCGTTTGGCAATATGACGCTCCATCTGCGTGCCCAGCACCAGCTCAGGCTGCAGCTCGGCAATGCGCTCCTCGACTTCGAGGTAATCGTCGGTGATCAGCGCTTCAACACCATAGAGCTTGGCCGCATCGCGAACCTCGCGAGCGTGTTCGCGGCTGTAGGTACCCAGACCGACCACGGTAAACCCCATTTCGGTGGCCGCCACCCGGGCAGCGGCGACCACGTGGGTGGCATCGCCAAATACAAAAACGCGCTTGCCGGTCAGGTAGGTAGAGTCAACCGACTTGGCGTACCAGTCAGCGCGCGCCTGGGTCTGCGCCAGCAAGGGCTGCACATCAATGCCGGCGAGCTGGCCAACTTCGACAATGAAGTCGCGGGTGGCGTGCACGCCAATGGGTACGGTGCGGGTGGCCGGCTGCTTGAACTGGCGGCTCAGCCACTGGGCTGCCACCGAAGCGATTTCCGGGTAGAGCACCACATTGAAATCGGCCTCATGCAGACGGGACAGGTCGGCAGGCGAGGCGCCCAGAGGGGCAATGACATGGACGTCAACGCCAATTTGCCCGAGCAGGCCGCAGATTTCCTTGAGGTCATCCCGATGCCTGAAACCCAGCGCCGTGGGCCCCAGAATGTTGCACTTGGGCTTGACGCCGGCGGCTCGCGCCGGTCGCGCTGCGCTCATCGCTGGTGCGTTGGCCAGGTGGCGCACCATCTGGTAGAAGGTTTCCGAGGCGCCCCAGTTTTCCTTGCGCTGGTACGACGGCAACTCAAGCGCGATCACCGGCACGGGCAGGTCCAGCGCTTTGCACAGGCCGCCGGGGTCGTCCTGTATCAGTTCGGCCGTGCAGGAGGCCCCGACCATCATGGCCTTGGGGCTGAAACGCTCGAAGGCCTCGCGAGCAGCGGTCTTGAACAACTCGGCTGTGTCGCCACCGAGGTCACGCGCCTGAAAGGTGGTGTAAGTCACCGGCGGACGCTTGGGCAGCCGCTCGATCATGGTGAACAGCAGGTCAGCGTAGGTATCGCCCTGGGGTGCATGCAAGACGTAATGCACGTCCTGCATCGCCGTGGCAATGCGCATCGCCCCGACGTGCGGCGGTCCTTCGTAAGTCCAGAGCGTGAGTTGCATGGTGGTTGCGGCTCGGGTTCAAGCAGCCAGGCGCAGGCGGCGGTTGAGTGGGCGGCTGAACAGTTCGGCCAGATCGCCAGCCTGCTCGTAGCCCTGAATAGGCGTGAACACCAGCTCAATCGCCCATTTGGTGGTCATGCCCTCGGCTTCGAGAGGATTGGCCAGGCCCAGGCCGCAGACCACGATATCGGGGCGTGCAGCGCGGCAGCGGTCCAGTTGGTTGTCGACGTTTTGGCCTTCCGACAAAAAAGTGTCTGAGGGCAGCAGCGCCAGCTCTTGCGCCAGGTGCTGGCGATGCAGGTAGGGCGTGCCGACTTCGACCAACTGCATGCCCAGCTCGCGTGACAGAAAGCGAGCCAACGGGATCTCGAGCTGGGAGTCAGGGAAAAAGAAAATACGTTTGCCTTCGAGCCACTGACGCTGCCGGGCCAGGGCTGCGGTACCCCTCTCGCGGGCTGCCGACGTGACAGCATCGAAATGGGCAGGCGAGACGCCAAACGCTGTGGCGGCTGCCTGCAACCAAGCGGTAGTGCCTTCGACACCCAAGGGAAAGGGCGCAGCCAGGCGCTGAGCGCCACGGGCCTCAAGAGCGCGAGCGGTATCGGCCAAGAAGGGCTGGGCCAGCAAGAAGCGGGTATGCGGTCCGACCGACGGCAACTGCGTGGCCTGGCGGGGTGGGAAAAACTGCAGCGAACCGATTCCGAGTTGCTCGAACAGGCGCCTGAACTGGTCTTCGACCACATCGGCGAGCGTGCCCACCACCAGCAAGTCAGGCGCTGCCTGGCTAGGTGCATCCGGCAGACTAGGCACCAGCGAGGCCAGGCAAGCGTCTTCACCCTGGGTGAAAGTCGTCTCAATGCCACTGCCGGAGTAATTGAGTACGCGAACGTCGGGTGAAAAACGCGTTGACAGGCGCGAGGCTGCCCGCGAGAGGTCCAGCTTGATGACTTCCGAAGGGCAGGATCCGACCAGAAACAGCAGCTTGATCTCGGGCCGGCGCTCCAGCAGGCGCGTGACCACGCGGTCGAGCTCGGTGTTGGCGTCGGCCAGGCCGGCCAGATCGCGCTCGTCGATGATGGCGGTGGCAAAACGCGGTTCGGCAAAAATCATGACGCCGGCCGCAGACTGGATGAGGTGGGCACAGGTGCGTGAGCCCACCACCAGAAAAAATGCGTCCTGAATCTTGCGGTGCAACCAGATGATGCCCGTCAGGCCACAAAATACCTCGCGCTGACCCCGCTCCTTGAGCACGGGCGCATCGGCGCAACCCACTGAGGCGGCAGCGCGGATCGGAATCACCGGGCTCATACAGCCATCCCCTGTTCGATTGTCGGGTCTGGCCGCTGCGCCTGCAGACGGGCAGCACGCAGCTTGAGCACGAACTGAACCGCGTTGATCACATAGGCGGCGTAAGCGGCCAGCGCCAGCTGCATCAGCGCTTGCGTGCCGAGCCAGTCATTGAAAAGAGCCAGCAAGTAGGCGGTGTGCAGAGCCAGCACCAGCATGCTGAAAACGTCTTCCCAGTAAAAAGCCGGAGCGAACAGGTAGCGGCCAAAGACCACTTTTTCCCAAACGCAGCCGGTGACCATGATGGTGTAAAGCGTCAAGGTCTTGACGACGACGGAAGCCGTGGCGATGCCCTGCCCTTCGCCGGTCAGTAGAAAACGCAGCACCAGCCCCAGGCTGACAAGAAAGACCACAAACTGAACCGGCGCCAGAATGCCTTGCACCAGGGTCCAGACGGAAGCGTCTCGACGCAAACGCTCCTGCGCCGAGTAAAGCGGGCGGCGTTGCGGGGTCTGAGATGTGGCCAAGGACATTTGCGAGTCTTTTGTCGTGTTGGCGCAAATTTAGACGCCCTGATCAGATGTGTCAACTTAAATTGACGTATTTATTAATTGACATCTTTCCAACACCCATCAAAAAATAGGGCGCCCATGCTGAATTGCTTTGACGTGGACGGAAGACCGCAGTACAAACACTGCTCAGTTCTAACCTGCAGAGGTATGACTGGAAGATGAGATAAACAATCCGAGCGCACAAAAAAGCTGCGGCAGGCACCGCATCCTGTAGGTATCGGTCAAAAAAAATGCGCCCAAGGCGCCAGGAGACAGAGATGGGCTCGTTTTCCCGACACGAGGCAGAGCAAGACGCTGGCAACTATGACTCCGCCCGCTCAGAGGCTTGGCCAGAAGCGGACTTTCCCTCGGGCATTGAGGGCTACATACGTTCCAGGCAAGACGCAAAAGTCGACGAAGCCAACCTGCGCTCCATGCTGCTGGCCAAGGCTGTCGAGTATGAAATCATTCCCAGATTGATGATGGCTCATCGGTTTTCGCACGAATGCTCGGTCGACTCGGCAGAAGCCGCCGCCCAGGTGTCGCCCGAAGACGTGATCGAATTTGCCCGTCAGGTCATGCTCGAAGACGACGCGACCCTGCGCCACAGCATCTCAAGCCTGCGCGAAAGAGGCATTCCGATCCAGTCCATCTTTTTGGACCTGCTGGCACCTGTCGCCCGGCATCTGGGCGAATTATGGGAAAAAGACCTCTGCGACTTCACTGAAGTCACCCTCGGTCTGGGGCGGCTGCAGCAAGTGCTGCGCGACAACAGCGCGGCACTCGAACATGTTCCATCCGGCCAGGAGGGCACGAACGGCAAGCGTATCTTGCTGCTGCCCTGCCCGGGGGAGCAACACACCTTCGGTCTGTCCCTGGTGGCCGAGTTCTTTCAGCGGGCCGGCTGGGATGTATCGACCCACTTCAGCGTCAGCGAAGTCGCGCCGGCCGGCCTGGTCAGGCACAACTGGTATGACGTCGTTGGGTTTTCGCTGGGCAGCGGTGTCAACCTGCAACATTTGGCCGACTGCATGAAAGCGGTCAGACTGGCCAGTCAAAATCCCCGTGTTGCTATCATCGCCGGTGGCGCGATATTTGCATTGCACCCGGAGTATGCCGCGCAAATTTTCGCCGACGCCATCATCACTGATGGCAGTTCGGCACCCGAACTGGCCAGCCGGCTGGTGACAAGCACGACCCTACAGGCCTGAGCCAGAAGCACACCATCTCCCAACTCACCACCACCCCGAACGAAAGACTATTCATGCAGCAGGGCACGCAGGCATACATTGACAGGCATTTTGAAATGCCGGGTCAGTTCCTGGCCGACCTTGATGCTGACGCAGCTGCTGAGCTCATCACCGCCGCCGCCGATGTCGTGTTGGTGATAGACGACGAAGGCGTGATCCGAGACCTCGCCTTTGGCGGCGAGGAACTCGTGCAGGGTGGCTGCCACGAATGGATAGGCAAGACCTGGGCGCAGACCGTCACGGTGGAGAGCCAACCCAAGGTCGAGGCGCTGCTCAAGCAGGCCATCTCCGGTGACGGCGTGCGCTGGCGCCATGTCAACCACCCGCTCAAGGACGGTGCCGACCTGCCTCTGTCGTATTCAGTGGTCCCCGTACGCCGGAAAGGCCAGGCCGCTCACAGCGCCGCCACGCACACGCTGGCCTTTGGACGCGACCTGCGGGCACAGGTGGCGCTTCAGCAACGCCTGGTGACTGCACAAATGTCCATGGAGCGAGACTACTGGCGCCTGCGCCAGGTCGAAACGCGCTACCGCCTGCTGTTCCAGATGGCATCAGAGCCCGTATTGATTCTGGACGGATCGATTGACAAGCTCGAAGAGGCCAACCCGGCCGCCCACGAGCTGTTTGGCGAAAAATCCAAACGGCCAGGTTGGTCGCTGATCGACAGCCTGGACGCGGCCAGCCAGCCCCTGGTGCGCGAAATGTTCGAGCGACTGCGCGCCACCGGACGAGCCGACCCTGTCAACGTCCGTTTGACGGATGGCCGCGATTTCACCGCCACAGCCTCGCAGTTCCGACAAGATGAGACGCTGCACTACCTGCTGCGCCTGTCCCGCCCCCAGGGTCTGCCCGCACCCAGTGCGTCCAACGGCAAGCAGCAACTCCTGCAGGTCATGGAAAGCGCGCCCGACGCCTTTGTGGTGACCGACCTCAGCGGCCATATCCTGAGCGTCAACCGAGCCTTCCTCGATCTGGGCCAGCTGACCAGCGAAGAACAAGCCCGGGGTGTCATGCTCGACAAATGGCTGGGGCGCACCGGCGTTGACTTTCGGGTCCTGGTCTCAAATTTGCGCCAGCACGGCGCGGTACGGCTCTTTGCCACCCAGATGCGGGGTGAGTTGGGGGCCACCACCGAAGTTGAAATCTCCGCTGTCGCGGTCACCACCGGCGAGCAACGCTGCCTGGGCTTCACCATCCGTGACATGGGCCGGCGCCTCACCGGCGACGTGCGCGGCAACAAGGAACTGCCGCGATCGGCCAGCCAGATGACCGAGCTCGTGGGCCGCCTGCCGCTCAAGGACATCGTGCGCGAAACCACCGACCTGATTGAGCAGCTGTGTATTGAGGCGGCGCTGCAGCTCACCGGTGACAACCGCGCCTCCGCCGCTGAAATGCTGGGCCTGTCCCGGCAAAGCCTGTACATCAAGCTGCGCCGCTTCGGCATTGGCGACGCACCAGGCGAGATCGAGCACTAAGATTCCTCCTTGAGGGCCGTGCTTCACCAGCGCATGCGGCTCATCAAACCGCCTTATCGAACCGCCTTACTGCACCACCTTACTTAAGCGTCCTATCAAAGCGGCTGATGAAACCCGCCTAAAGCCCTGCGGCACTGGCGAATAGCCAGGAAAATAGCGCCCAAGGCAGCGCATCAACGCATGAAACCCGACCTGCGCAAGTCCTAACGCCGAACGATGCACAACAGCCCGGATCAAGCTCCCAAGGCGTCGCCCCCCATCCACGCCATCCCTGTGCTGAGCGCACAGGCGTGCGAATTCTGGGCGGACCAGGTGCTGGCGCTGCGCCCGCACTGGACTCGGCGCGACCCTCACCTGCCCTTTTACACGCTGGGCCTGGCGGCCTACCTTGATGCGGTGCGGGACGACCCGCAATTAGGCGGTAAGCGCGCCTACCACATCAGCGCTTTGCGGCAGCAGAACAACAAATTGATGGCCGAGCACTTTTCGCCCCTGCTAGAGCGGTGTTGCCAGGCGCTGGCGCAATGGACCAAGCAAACCGTGCGCTGCCTGGGCGAGCAAGCGGCCCTGCCTGGCTTTCACATTCATCTGCCGCACCCCCTGTTTGCGCAAGAGGTGGCCAGCCGCCATGTGGACCTACAGTTCCAACAGGTCTTTGGCCTGCCCCGGCCCGATCCGGACCAGGTGCTCACGCTGACGCTGCCGGTGTCGCTGCCGGCCGGTGCCGGCCTGCGGCTCTGGGCCGGCGAGGCCTCGGTATTTCACCCCTACCAGCTTGGCCACCTGGCAGTGCACAACGGCCTCATGCCGCACCAGGCGGTATTGCATCCCCTGGGCGAGCCGGTGGCGCGCATTATGCTGCAGTGCCACGCCCTGCAACAAGACGGCGCCTGGGGCCTTTACTGGTGAGCCATCCAAGCCGTATCCATCCCTGAGACCATGAACAGCGATTCCTCTCCCACCGCCCCCGCCGAGCCCCCTTTTTGGGACCATACCCTGCACCGCCTGCCCTGGGCGCAGGATGTGCTGGCCAAGGCCGGCGATATCCGCGAAGAGGTGCTGCGCTTCATCGCGCAGTACCGGCCCTTCATGCCCTACCCCAAGTACGCCAACCTGTACAACAACACCTGGGATGCATTTCCGCTGTCCATCTTCCAGGGCGAGCACATCGAGTTGTCCAAGGAAAAACTGGCGCTCAACATGGCGCCCTTGATCGCCATGTTCCGTGGCAAGCTGCCGGTCAGCTCCAGCACCATTGGCCCACTGGAAGCGCAAGGGCATTTGCGCAATGTCTTTGTCAGCCGCCTGATCCCGGGCTCCGTCATCAATCCGCACCGAGGCTGGACGCCTGACTACCTGCGTGTTCACCTGTGCCTGGTCGAGGACCCAGGCTGCCGCATCACGGTGGGCCCGCAGACGCGGACCTGGTGCACGGGCGAGATCCTGGCCTTTAAGGACGGTGGCCCGCACCTGCACAGCGTGGTGCACGAAGGTGAGCACGAGCGCATCATCTTGTCGTACGACTTGAGCCTGCGCTACCTGGCCCGGTTCATCCCGGAGCTGGCGCCAGCGGAAAGCGCGGCCACTCCCGCTGCTGCCTCAGACTGGGCGCGTGGGCCTGCCGACTGATGTGGCGCTGCAGCACCCGGTTGCGCTCGAAATCCTCGCGCAACAGCGAAATCTGCAGCAAATCCTCGTAACACTGCTCCGACTCGTTCCAGACAGCCTGGCGCAGCAAGCCCTCGCGCTTAAAGCCTAGGCGCTCCTGCTGCTCTGCCACTTCCCGATTGCGCTCATAAATCAGGCCCTGCACCTTGTTCAGGCCCAGGCAGTTAAAAGCAAACAAGAGGCTGGCACAGTAGGCGTCGCCGACTAAAAATGAATGATCGTGCTGCGGCAAAACGCCCATGATCTGCTCGGCGCTGCGGTTGCGAAAGTTGATGTTGACAAACATCGACAAACCGATTGGCTGCTGGCCCTTGAACACCACCCACTGGATGCTGCGACTGTCGGGCAGCAGGGCAATTTGGTCTTGCGTCAGCGCCTGCAGCAAATCACGCGGGGTCAGGTCTTCAGGTATATGTTTGAGCTTGCTCGAAAACGGCCTGTCCAGCACCAGGGACCAGACAAAGTCAAAGTGCTCGGGGCTGCGCCGCTCCAGGCGAATGCCGCCAAAGTCCAAGGGCTGCCACCACTGCAGATCGTGCCACTGCGCCAGCTCCTGCACCCCGGCATGGTCGGGGTGGCGCCGAAGCAGCATGAGCAAGGCTTCGCGCGCCGGCCCCAGGCCTTTTTGCAGGCGCAGCCGAGCCACCCAGTCGCGCACCTGCGGCATGTCCGGCGCAACGCTGGTCTCGAACGACTGGCTCATGCAGCGCCGTCCTGGGACGCTTGCGCCGGCTGGGGCTTTTGGGCCAGCTCGACCGGCGATTCGGCCACGCTTTGCCGCAGCAGCGCGGCATCAAGCCGCTGCCCGATATGGTCGCGCGAAATCTTCAGCAAGTTGATGCGCATGGACAACTGCTCGAGTTCGGCATCAATAAAAGCCAGGTAACGCAAGTGGCCTTTGGCCTCGTCGCCGAGGTTGTCGAACTCGTAGGCCAGGCCGTTGATTTTGATCAGGGGCATGAAAAATCCTCTTTATTAGTCGGAAAAAGACAGCTGGCTGGCCGTCTTGCGCTCACGCTCGGCCAGACGCTGCCGCTGTGAAGCCGCCTTCCATTGGGCGATGGCCTGCGCGCACCACACCAGGCAGGGCACCACAGACCTTTGTCGCAACAAGGGGGTGAGTAAAGGCAGCAAGCGCACATACAACTTGCCCAGCGCATGCACCAGCAGTTCATCATAAAGACACACGAAACGGGCCGCTGAGCCCGGCGCGCCCTGGCGCCCGGAGCGGCCATACAACTGCCATTCGATGCGGGTAGCTTCATGCGGCTCGAGCATCAGCACCTGCAGGCCGCCCTGCGCCGCCACATCGGGCGGCACCATGATGTCGGTGCCGCGCCCGGCCATGTTGGTCGACACCGTCACCGCCCCCCACTGGCCGGCCCGGGCAACGATGCGGGCCTCCTCGGCATGGTGCTTGGCGTTGAGCACCTGGTGCGGCACCTGCCGCAAGGCCAGTGCGTCGGACAGGCGTTCGGTATCCACCAGCTTGCGGGTGCCCACCAGGACCGGCAAGCCGCGCTCGTGGCAGGCCAACAATTCGTCGATCAGGGCCTGCATGCGCTGCTCGCTGGCGGCAAAGCAGCGCCAGGGCGCCAACTGCAGGCGGCTGGGCACGCGCGGAGCCACCGCGACCACTTGCACACCGTAGGTGCGGCGCAGCTCGCCATGGATGCCGTGCAAGGTGCCGCTGGCACCGCACAGCCGGTGGTAACGGTTGAAAAAGGTCTGAAAGGTCATGCGGGCCGAGGTCTTGGGCGGGCTGCTCAGCGCCAGACCTTCCATGGCTTCAATCGCCTGGTGAATGCCGTGACTCCAGGAGCGGCCGGCCATCACACGACCGCTTTTTTCGTCGACGATGACCACCTTGCCCTCTTCGTCGACCAAATAGTGGCGGTCGCGCTGATACACATGCCGGGCCATGATGGCCAGCGACACCATGCCCTGGGATCGTTCGGGAAATCGCCAAAAAGGCGGCAGCAAGAAAGCCATGTCCTCAATGCGTTGTTTGCCAGCCTCGGTAAAACGGATGTCCGTCACCGGCTCGGTCTTGACCACATAGTCCTGATCAGGCTGCAGGCTCTCAAAAATCTGTTTGCCCGCCAGCACCGCCTCGACCAGCATGGGGTTGTCGTCAGCCGAGGAAATGATGAGCGGGGTGGTGGCCTCGTCAATGAGCACGCTGTCGGCCTCGTCGACGATCGCCGCCCACAGCCCGCGCCCCACCGGGCGAGACTGCTGGCCTGTCCGACTCATCTCCCACAGGCGCCGACGCATCGGGTCCTTCGAGCCACCCAGCAGCAAATCGTCACGCAGATGGTCGGCCAGCAACTGCTTGCCGGTGGCGTACACCACCTCGGCAGCGTAGCCTGCGGCCAGGGCCTCGGGCGGTGTGTCGCTGGTCACCGCCACAGCGCGCCAGCCGGCCTGGGCCAGCAGGGGCTGCATCAGTTCGGCATCGCGCGCGGCCAGGTAATCGTTGGCGGTGATCACATGGCAGGGTCGGCCGGCGCTGGCGTAGAGGGCCGCTGCCAGCCCGATAGCCAGGGTCTTGCCTTCGCCAGGGGCCAGCTGCACCAGGTGGCCGTTGTGCATTTCCAGCGCCGCCCGGATCTGGGTGTCGTGGGCTTTGAGGCCCAGCACACCCTGCGCCGAGACGCACCACAACCCCAGCAGTTGGGCGCGCTGCTCAAACCAGGCAGCGCGGCCCGACCCCGTTTCGGGCGCCGACCAGGAGGCATAGCGCAAGCGCTCGGCCTGCTGTCTGAGCTGGCGTTGCAGTTCCTCTACAGCCAGGCCCTGGGCTTGATCGGCGCTGCGCCGCACCAGCCGCAAATCGGCCTCGGTCTGCTGACTGGCCGCGCCGGTGAGGCGGCGCAGGCGTTCACGCCAGACCGGCAGCCAGGCCCGCTCGACCAGCAGGCCCCGGGGCGGGTGCCACTCTTCCCTGCGAAGGCCGGCCGACGGAGTCATCCCAGACGGTAGCGCTTTTGCACCAGCTGGCGCAGCGACTCATTGATGCGGGCATACAAAGAGCGTGCCGGCATGCTCAGGCGCAGCACGCCGCGCATGCCGTGGGCCAGCACCAGCGGGGCCTCGGGATCGGGCTTGAGCGTCAGCCGCACCTCGAAAAATTCCTCGGCGGCTTTCTCACCTTTGGCGTCCTGGGTCGACACCGCCAGGTCGCCGCCACCCAGCCAGCCCAGCGCAGCCGAAGGCAGCCGCTCCATCTGGTAGGGCAGCAGCACCATGCGCTCGACCGCAATAGCCTGGTCGGCCTGGCCCAGCAGGCGCAAACTGGCCTCCTGTGCCGGCGTGGCGAACAGCTCGCGAGCGCTCTCTTGCGAGATCACCGCCACAAACTGATAGCCCTTGGACGGGTCGAGCACATGACCGACCTCTGTACCTTGCCCCAGCCAGGTGCCCTGGCGCTCGCCCCCCTCCAGCGCAACATAGCGCCCGTCGTGGGGTGCGCGCACGATCGCGTTGTCGCGCCGGCGTTTGAGCTCCAGCAGTCGCTGCTCCTTGACCAGGCGTTGCTCGGCCAGAGGCTGCCGGTCGGCCAGCTGGCGCGCCAGCGCCGCCCGCTCCAGGGCGACAATCTCGTCACGCTCGCGCTCAATCTGCTCGATATCCAGCGACAGCAGCGTCGGGTCAAACCACATCAGCGGTGTCCCGGCCACCACCGTCTGACCATGGCCCAGCACGGCGCGCTCCAGGCGGGCGTCCAGCGGCGCATACAGCACGGAAAAACGGCTCATCTGCACCACGCCCTGGGCCTGGATGGCGTGCGGCCAGGGCACGCCAAAGACCACCAGCGCCACCAGCCCCAGCATAGCGCCGGCACCGGCCCAGGCCCGCCAGCGATGCGCCTGGACCTGCGGACCGAACAGGTGAAGGATGGCTTTCCATGCCGGCGCCACCACCAGCATGTACAGCGTCAGGACCAGCATCACCAGGCCCAGGCTCAGCCACAGGTCCATGACAAAGAGCACGATGGCATAAGACACCAGCAGGCGATAGACCAGGCTCACCGGCGTGTAGATGGCCAGCCATTTGCGCTCACTCGGCACATCCACCGGGGCGCGTGCGGCGTGGCTGCCCAGCAGGTAGCGATCGGCCAGAAAAAACCAGTACTGCTGGGACTTTTGGTAAAAGTTGGGAATGTCCAGCGCATCCGCGAGCACATAGTAGGCGTCAAAACGCAGCAGGGGGTTGCCATTGAACAGCACACTCGAGACCGAGCCGATCAGCATCACGTTGAAAGCCAAGCTGTTGACCAGGCCTGGCCCGGTAGCGGCCCACACCAGCGCGCCCAGGGCGGCCATGAACAGGTCCGCCAGCATCCCCGCCGAACTCACCAGCATACGGTGGCGCTTGTCGGGAAAGGCCCAGCTGGCGGTGGTGTCCACATAAGGCAGCGGCGTGGTGACCAGGAACATCAGTCCAAAAGTGTGCACCTTTCCGCCATAGCGCTTGCACACCAGGCCGTGGCAGATTTCATGCACCACCTTCATCACCGCCATGCACAGGTAAAGCCAGGGCAAATTGGCCCAGGCAAAAGCACCCTGACTGCGGTCGCTCACGCGGGCCCACTCGCCAATCACCGCCGAGGCGCCAGCAAAGCCCACCGCCAGCCAAACGGCCACCAGCAACCAGGCCGGCAGCAGGCGCAGCCGCCGGTCCAGCGCCGTCAGAAAATCATCCGGGTCCCAGATCGGGATGCGAAAGTACAAAAACGACAGCAGTTTGCTGCGCAATTCCTTGCCACGCACTTCGCGAGCGCGACGGTCGATCTCGATGCTGTTGGCGCCTTCGCTGAAATGCAGCAGGTTCGAGACATGCAACTGCGACAAGAGCTGCACCACCTCTTCCTGGCCGGGCGCGTGCTGCGGATGCTGGCGCAAATAAGCCTGCCAGGCCTGGTCCACCGTGACGCCCTGGTGCAGCGTCAGCAAAAAATCATGGGCCTCGGGCGTGATGCGAAAAAACCGGTGCGAATAAGCATCTTCCAGCACCACCCAGGGCTGGCCGCGGTAGCTCTGCCGGCTGGTACGCACCCCCGGCAGCAAACTCACGCGCGCCTCGGCAATGCGGTACCAGGCGTCGCTGTAAATGGCCCCCGACATCCTTAAGGCCTCACCACCACAGCCACAGCCGCAGCTTGTCGATCATGCGGTGAAACAGCACCCACGTGATGTTGCGCGATCCCGCGTCGATCTTGGCCAGGCCGGTCATGCCGGGGCGCCACCAAGGCGCCACAGGGTCCAGGATCTGGGCCTTGAGCACAAACTGGTTGCCCTCCTCTCCCTTGACCTGGGCCATGGGCACGAAGGTCGAGACCTTCAGACGAATCGGCTGCCCCGGCTGGCTCAGCAGCAGCAACTCGCCCTGGGCGTCGCCACGCAACTCGCGAATGGCGTGCTCGGGCACCTGCAGCCCCACATACAGGCCCTGCACCTGGGCAATCCGAAAGAGCTTGTCACCCCGCTTGACCGAAGCGCCCAACAAGTTGCGCCGCTCGCCCTCCACCACCACGCCGTCAAAAGGCGCCACATTGGTGGACTGCTGCAGGCCATAAGCCACCCGCTTGAGGCGGGCCTGGGCCTGCACCCGGCGGGCAGTAGCCACCTGCATCTCGGCCAGCGCGCCCGAGGCCCGTGCTTTGTCTTCTTCCGACAAGTAGCGCTGGATCTCGGACAGGACCTCGGCTTCTTGCTGCTGCAAGTCCGTGGTGTCAAGCCGGGCCAGGCTCTGACCCTGGCGCACCACGTCGCCCACGTCAACCATGACATCGAGCAGCCGGCCGTCGTTTTGAGAGGTGATGATGCGCGTGCTGTCGGTGATCAGCTGCGCCGTGGCCTCCACCCGATAGGGCACTTGCACAAAGAGCATCACCAGCAACAGCACCGAGGCCAGCAGGGCCCCAAATTTGAGCCAGGGCCGGCCGGGACCAGCGAACAACTCCAGCCGTTGCAACAGACTCTGGCGCAGTCGCTGCGGCCAGCTGGCGTCACGCCAGCGGCTGTCGGCCAGGCGCGGGTAAACCATCTCCAGCATCAGCAGCGCCTGGTTGACGAGCTCCTGCGGCAAAGCTTGGTCATCACTCAGCGCGATCAGCACGGCCTGGGTCTGGCCCGAGGCGTCGCGCATGGGCAGGCTGGTGACATGGCGCATGCCGTCCAGACCCCCCAGCAGAGCCTCATGCGCGGGGGGCCCGACGTGTTCAATCCCAGCTTGATCGACAAGGCTGAGCGCCACCAGACGGTCGGTCGCCAACACCTCGGCGGCAGCCGCCTTGAGCGCCATCACCAGGCGCGAGGTGGACTCGAAGCGGTCGACATGGCTGATCGCCACCACCTTGGCATCGCCGGCGTTACGCCAACACAGCGCGGCCTGGCGCAGGCCCAGTGTTCGCACCGCACCATTGACCAGCGTCAGCGTGGCGGCGCCAAAGTGCGGTGCCTGCAGCACCTCGGTGGCCAGGCCCAGCAGTTCCAGCAGACCGCCCTGCATCGGCCCAACAGACGCACTGACCAGGGCGGTCGGCGCCGCGGCGGGCGCGCGCAGGTCCTTGACCAGCAAAGCCCGCACCAGCGCTTCCTTGAGGTGCGCACGGTCGCGCTCGGGCAGGCTCAGCAGCAGCGCAGTCGGGCCGGCGTCGAGCAGGCGAACCAGCAACAGCACGGCGCCGAGCCCGTCGTCCTTGCGAAACACCTCGTGCGCATAGCCCTGGGCCTGGCTGGACTGCCAGCGTTCGGCGCTGAACTGCCCAGCCAGGGCCTGTAGGTCCTCGGGTGAGCCCGCCTGACCCAAGCGCTTGGCCTCCCCAGGCTCAGCGCCGGCTACGAGGGTGGAGGCGTCCAGCACCAGCACCGCCTCGGCGCGGCAAAGCGCCCGCACCAAGTCGGCATACTGCCCGTAAAAATCGGCGCTGCGGGGCGAAGCCAGCAACTCCAGCAAGGCATCAATGAGTTCGGCCGGCTGGCGCGGGCGCGCCGCAGCGCCTGTGTCCTGTTGACTCATGGCGTTCGGCTCAGGGCGCTGCAGCCAGGCCGCGGATCACGGCCTTGGCGCCTGGACGAATCCGTCCCTGGGCGTTGGCGTAGCGGATGCGCACATCCACCAGACCGCTGGCACTGTCGGCCAGTGGCGAGACAAAATTCACCACGCCCAAAGACTGGATGCTGGCAGACGAGGCCTCGAACTGCGCCGCCACGCGGCTGCCCACCCGAAAGCCCGCCGCGACCGCCTGCGGCAGATTCAAGCGCAATTCGACCTGTGAAATATCGGCCAGACGAATCACCACGTCGCCCGGCTTGGCCCATTCGCCCACGTCAACCGGCACATCCACCACCACGCCGGCCATGGGTGCACGCACCGTGCGCTGCAGCAACTCCAGCTGCGCCTGCTCATGCTCCACGCGCTCGCGCGCTTTTTGCGCCACGAGTTGCAGCACCCGCCCCTCGGCCGCGGATTTTTCCAGCCTGGCCTTGACCAATTCCTCCCTCGACACCGACTGGCTGTTGCGGGCCACGGCCTCGGTCATCTGCAGCAGCTCATCTAAAGCCTTGAGCCGAATGCGCGAGCTTTGCAGTTCGCTGTCGTCGTCCAGCAGCACCGCACGGCGGCGCAACTCGGCCTGTTGAGAGGCACTTTCAAGTTCCAGCAAAGGCTCACCGAGCTTGACCTGGTTGCCGGGGCGAACACCGATACGCTGGATCAGGCCAGCCACCGGTGCGCTGACCTGCACGTCGAACAGGGGAAAGGCCAGACCGACCCAATCGGCCGCCTGGGCGCTCAGTGCCGCGCCGAGCAGGCCGGGCAACAACCCGGCGCGAAGCAGGGTTCGGGACCTGCGGCCGAATACTACGAAAAAGGGGGTGACGTTCATGGCGTTGGGGGCAAAGGGGTATCAATACCGTAGGCGGCGAGCAGGCCGCCATCGGCCAGCAAGAGCGCCAGCCGGGCGGTTTCCAGCCGACCCTGGGTGTCAGCCAGGCGAATGCGGGACTCGATCAGGTCCTGCTCGGCCTGCAGCAAGGTCGAAAGCAGGCCGAGCCCGACGTTAAAGCGCTGGCGCTCGTCATCCAGCAGGGCCTGACGCGCCTGCACTTCCTGCTGCATCAGCGCGGTTTCGCGCCCGAGCTGATCCTGAGCGAGTTGTTTGGTCTGGCGGTCATTGAGAAAGGCCTGCCGGATGGCAGCGATTTCCGTGTCTGACTGCTCCACACGGCGCGCCTGCGCGACCCACTGGGCCTCGGCCCGGCGGTTGCCTAAAGCCCCGATCTCCATGTTCAGGCCGACGTACCACTCCGGGTAGTTACCACCCTTGACTGTGCTCCAGGCGGCCCGCTTGCTGGCATTGGCCAAACCGGAGTTCGTGTACGACATCACCAGGTCCAGCATCGGGCGACGCTGGTTATCGGCAAAGGCCAGGCGCAGCTCGCCCTGGCGCTTGCGCAGGCGGGCCACCTGGTAGGGCGCCCACTGGGCCAGCGCCGCGTCCGGTGTCTGCGAGCCCGAGGTCAGCCCCGCGCCCTGGGCATCGAGCTGCAAGTCCGCGAGCTGGGCCGCATCAAGGTCAAGGCTGCTGAGCAGGCGAAGTTTGAACTCGTCGCGTGTTTGTAAGGCACGGCTCAGGTCAGCCTGTCGCATCAAGCGCACCCGCGCAAGCTCGAGGTTGGCCCGCGGCGCGAGCTTGCCAGCCTCAATGCGCACCCGCGCATCCTGTGCCAAGGACTCGGTGCCGATCAGCAGCTGCTCGCGCCAGCCAGTGGCCTGCATGGCCACCGCCGTCTGCCAGTACAGCGACAGTCCTTCGGCCAGCACCTTGTGCAATTGCTGAAGGTACTGCCACTGCGCTACCTGGGCCTCGATCTCGGCCACGCGCTTGTCAGTTTCCGTCACGGCCGCGCCGGCGCCGCGCAACAGGGGCTGCTTGAAGGCCAACACCATGCCCGCGTTGACCTCCTGCAGGATGGGCGGGCTGCTGTTGCTCAGAATATTGCTCGAGCGCAGCGCCTGCCGCGCACTCATGCTCAGCTCTCCGCCCAGAGGCAGGCGCTGACGAACCCCACCCTCAGCGGTCGTGCCCTGCTCGTCCAGCACAATTTGTTGCTGGACAAAGGGATTGGTATTTTTTTCCTCGGTGGTGCGCTGGCGCTGAGTGCTGGAGCGCTTGGCTGAGGCGAACACCATGGGCTCGTACAAAGCGGCCTCGGCAGCAGCCAGCGACGCGCTGATCGCCATGTTGTCGCGGCCATAAACGAGTTCCAGATTGCGCACCGTCAGGGCCTGCGCCAGCGTGCGCGGCGTCAGCGGCGCGCGCAAGGTTTGCACGGCAGAAGGACTTTGCGCCTGGGCACCAAGGCTGCCTGCCAGACAGGTCAACAGCATCAGCCCGGCGAGCGAGCGACGAGCCGACGAGCGGCCCGGCAAGGCCTCAAGAGGAGGAGGCATCGCTACGGCGTTTGCGCCCTGCAGGCTTGCTGATGGCTGCGCCATCCTCATCGGGCGTCGGGACCACTGCCGGCTCGACTGCAGCCGGCTCGGCTGCAGCCGCCTCACTCGCCGCCGCGTCTGCCGCAGCCGCAGCCGGCGCGGCAGACGCGCCCTGCGAACGCTCCTTGCCGAGCTGGACCAGGCGCTCGATCTGGGGCAGCGACATCAGGTGAGCGTAAATCGCCGGCAGATAAGCCTTGGCTCGCAACTGCAGGAACAAGCTGTCTGAAAAGGAGTTCACGCGCTCTTCGTTGATCACGTAGCAGCCAGTGATGTTGCGTGCCTGCGAGGACGCATTGACCCGCATGTTCAGCGGCGTCAAGAGGTTTTGCGACTGCAGGAAGCTGGAGAACTCCTGCGTCATGCGGTCCATCTGCTGCAACTCGGAGAGGTAGCGTTTGACGTTCTCGATGACCTGGGTCGGCTGGCCCTGCTCGTCGAACATCGGCGCACCCTCGGTGTCGCTGAGCAAACTGCTGGCCTCGTCCACACAGACCACGAAGCGGTCCGCCTCGGAGCCCTTGCTCAGCGCAAAGGGATAACGGCGGATCATGGCCGGAATGTAAGAGGCATTCCAGGCGCCGCCGGCCCCCACGAAGAGGTTTTCGCCCGGCTGCAGGCCCATCAGCACCACCGGACGAAACCCGTCGTTGGGCTTGTCCTCCAGAAAGACGATGGGGTAAGTTGCTCCCGCCCGAGCAAACTCGTGCATGGTGACATAGGCAATGTGAAAGCGGGCCGCGTAGTCGAAAGCGGTCGTGTTTCGCACTTTCTTCAGGCGGTGGCGCTCGAGAGAAACAGGGACTATTTGATCAAACATAAATGATTAATTGACTACTAAAAGACGAATTGTAAACCACCAAAATCAATTAAACACATTCAAACTTGAACGATGCTATCACTGAGCCGACACAGTCCAGTCACTTTCTGTCAACAACTGCCCCGTGCTGCGCAGCAAGGGTGAGCCAGGCTCCAGCGACAGACCACTCCCCTCATCGGGGTTTTCGGCCAGTCCATAGGACATGTCGCTGAGCAGGTCGCCGTCAGACAGGGCCATGGAGCGCATCAGCATCATGGGTGCCGCGGCCGGCAGGCTCTCCAGGTAACGGCTCACGGCCGGTGTACTCGCGGCCACCGTCGGCACCCAGGCGGCCAGACCCGTGGCACTGCCCGGCGCTTGCCAGACCCGCGCCGTTGCCCCGCCGGCGCTGACCTGGCTGACCTCGCTTTGCACCTGGCTGGCTGCCACCATCACGCGCTCGGGCGCATCGCCCACCAACTTGATCTGCAGATAGCTGATGCCGCCATTCATCAGCCGATACGTCAAGCCATCGGCCGTCATGCCGCGCGAGGCCACGCCCGAGGGTGCCGAGACCTGCAAGGCCTGAGCCTGAACCGTGAGCACCCGCCCGGCATCGGCGCTGGCCAGCGGCTGACCGTAGCCGTAGAAGGAAACCGCCGGCGCCTCAAGGTGGGCCGTACCCACAGGCACGCTGGCCGCCGCCGCGATCTGGCCGGTCGGGCTGTAGAGGTCGATGCGCTTGTCCGAGTCGATCTGCCCGACGCTGATGCCGCTGGCCGCGCTCACGGCCACCGAGCCATCGGCAAAGATTTTCACGCCGGCAGCCATCGAGACCGTACCGGTCGTCGAGACCAGCGACACATCGCTATCGGCCACCAGGTCCACATTCAACACCACAGAGCCTGCCGTAGCGCGCAGCACCTCAGCGTCAGCAAAAGTCCAGGCTGCCTCACCCACGCTGCCCAGGTGAACGGCATTGCCCTGCAAGACCACGCTGCCAGCGGACAGGTCAGTCCAGGCAAAAGCACTCGGCACGCGCGTGAAGGCCTGCGCATCGCCCAAAGTCAGACTGACCAGGCCAGCATCGCCATTTTGGTCGGCAGCGAACCAGGCCAGCCAGTTCTCCAGGTCCGCTGCGCTGGGCTCGAAAGCCAGCGGCACGGCGTCAGGCGCCATGTCGCGCTCTTGCGTCTGCGTGGGGTCGGGCGCGCCGCGCAGCACCACGTGGCCGCCATTGCTGTCGAACGTCACCTGGTTCAATATGATCTGCGCCGTGCCCAGCACCAGGGTTGCCCCCGCTCCAAGGGTGATACCCACGCCCTGGCCCTCTACAAAAGGGCCGAACTCGATGGAATCGGCCAGCAACTGCAAGGTCTGGCCAGCGTTCACCGTGATACCGCCGTTGATGGTAATCTTGCCGCCCGGGGCCTCAATTATTGAACTCTTCGTGACCAGCACGTGGTCGTGATAAAGAACGTCACCGGTGTGCAGGGAGTCGACACCGTCTTGGTAAGAAGTTTGACCCGGTCCCCTCACCTGCAGTCCCGCGCCCCGGATCAAACCACTGAAGTGGGTCTCGCCTAGCGTGCGGACCTCGACCAGGCTGCGGAACACCAGTTTGTCTGCGGCATCCTGCGGGTCGGTCTGGAACCAGATGGACTGCCCGGCCTCGCCGCTGCCCAGCACAATTTTGTCGAAGGTCAGCAGCGCAGCTTCCGCGGTGTCGATATGAACGCCATTGGCTGGCGTGCGGTTTTCGACCAGGGAGCCCAGCACCAGAGGCAGCACCTGCCCGCCCACAGTCGGCGTCACGACATCGACCCGCGGGCCACTGAGCTTGGCGCCAATCTGGATGTCTGCACTTTGCAAAACCAAGGGACTGGACAGGGTCCGCTCCTGGGTCACCGCGAAAGTACCGGCCGGCGCTTGCACGCTCACCGGGCCGCTGCCATTGGCGCTGATGACCTCCAGCGTGTCGCTCTCCTTGAGGAACACGCCGTCAGCGCCCATGTCGGCCGACAGGCTCTCCAGACTGCTGTTCAGGGGCCTGCTCTGGCTACCCAGCCCCACGGCCTCCACATCCAGCCGTGCCGCGCTGAGGTTGACCATGTCAGGGTCGCTGCTCCCATTGAGCACAGACCCCAGAACCTTCAGGGTGACCGTTTGCCCAGGGGCACTGAGCGAGGCCAGACTCAGGTCGCCACCGGTGCTCAGGCTCACCGCCCCGCCGCTGACAAGGTCTTGCACCAGGAGCGCATGGCTCTCGGCCAAAAACACGCCGCCCGCACCCAGCGTACCCGAGAAGGTGCCTAGAGCAGTCTCCAGTTTGTTCACTGCCGTGCCCGCGGCCGTGGCTGTGACGTTCAAGCTGGCCGCCGTGATGTCCACATCGTCGGTACCAGCATCGCCGTCCAGCACGGCGCCGGTGGTGCTCAGGCCCACGGCCTGACCGGTGGCAGTCAGGCTGCCGACCGTCAGGTCGCCGGCGCTCAAGGTCACCGTCACCGCACCCGTGGCCGTGACGCTTTGCAGATTCGTTGCGCCACCCGCGCTCAGCGAGAACAGGGCCGTGCTGGCGCTGCTCACACTCAAGGCATTGGCTTCGTTCACGTACGCGGCGCCGGTGACGCTCAGCGCCAAGGTGCCGACATCGGTGTCGAGCGCGTCGGCGCTGGTGCCCACGCTGGCAGCGGTAATGCTCAGGCTTTGCGCCGTGATGTCGATGGCCGCGTCGCCGTCCAGTACCGCGCCAGGCGTCGTCAAAGTCACGCTCTGGCCGGTGGCAGTCAGGCTGCCGACCGTCAGGTCGCCGGCGCTCAAGGTCACCGTCACCGCACCCGTGGCCGTGACGCTTTGCAGGTTCGTTGCGCCACCCGCGCTCAGCGTGAACAGGCCCGTGCTGGCGCTGCTCACACTCAAGGCA
>CAIMVC010000377.1 GCA_903844825.1 uncultured Burkholderiales bacterium
GGGGGTAACTGCGCCCATGTCGGCTCGACCAACCGACAAAACCAAGGCAATCGCTCCAAAACATCAACAGCAAGACGTTCGGATGCAAGATTCTTCACCCACTGGCTTATGCAAGGGAATACGGTGAAATATGCGGGCTAGTTTGCTGCGCCAGACGCGTCGCATCTCTCACATCCGCACCGCCGGCGAGATTGGCGCACTGCTGCTTGAAGCCAGTCTGATCAAGCAGCAGCAACCGCTGCTCAACCAGAAGCTGCGGCGCAACCGCCAGCTTTGCTCACTGCGTCTGGTCGATGGTGTGCCGCAGGTGGTTTATTCCAAGGACATCAACTTCGCGACCGAGCCCTCGCTGTATGGGCTGTACGCCAGTCGCCATGCGGCCATCGAAAGCCTGCATCAGCTGGCAGATCAGCATCGGCTTTGCTATGGCGCACTGCAACTGGAGAAACTCAAGCCGGGCCGCGCTTGTTTTCGGGCCACGATCAAACTATGCGCAGGCGTTTGCCGCGGAGACGAAAGTTGTGACGCCCACGCCAGCCGGCTGCTCGCCAGCCTGGAGGCTTTGCGTGTGGCCTGCTGGCCGTACCCTGGCGCGATTGGCTTGACCGAGCGTTACGAAGACCATCGCCAGGTCCACGTCATCCGCAATTGGTGCTACCTCGGCAGCGCCGACGATCTGGCACAGGCGCGGGCGCTGGACGTGGTGGCGGCCGGATTTGACGCTGACGGGTACAAGATTTTGTGCCGGCCTGTCTTGAGCGGCAGCGCCCACATCACGCTGCTTTGAGCGGGCAGGAAGCCCTGCACGCGCTGGTCGGTGTGCTCCGGCGCGTTGCAGTACCGATCAGCCGCGCCCCACGTAAGGCATGTTGGTGGCCATCACGGTCATGAACTGCACATTGGCCGACAGTGGCAAGCTGTCCATGTGCAAGACGGAGTCGGCCACGGCCTGTACATCCATCATGGGCTCGATGGCGATGCTGCCATGGGCCTGCGGCACGCCGCGCGTCATGCGCTCCGACAACTCGGTCAGCGCATTGCCAATGTCGATCTGGCCACAGGCAATGTCATAGGGCCGACCGTCCAGCGAAATGCATTTGGTCAAGCCGGTGATGGCATGTTTGGTCGAGGTGTAGGCGACCGAGTTGGGCCGGGGTGCATGCGCGGAAATAGAGCCGTTGTTGATGATGCGCCCACCTCGGGGTGACTGCGACTTCATCAACCGAAAAGCGCCCTGGGCACACAAAAAAGAACCCGTCAGGTTGATGTTGACCACGTTTTGCCAATGCTCGAGGCTAAGTTCGTCAAATGACGAAGGTGGCGCGTTGACACCGGCGTTGTTAAACAGCAGGTCGAGCCGACCATGGTGCTGACGAATGCGTTCAAACAGTGCGTCGACCGAACTGGCACTGGCCACATCGGTGGCTACCGGCAGGGCGTGCGCACTGCCCGATGTGCTGACAACTTCCTCCAGCGGCGCCATGCGCCGGCCGGCCAGCACCACGCGGTAACCTGCCCGGAGCAAAGCCAGCGCCACCGAACGGCCGATACCGGTGCCGGCACCGGTGACCAGCGCTACTTTGGCGGGCTTGCTTGTCTCTTGAAAACTCATGCTTTATCCCCTGGGTTGAAAGCCAGGATTTTGCCCGACGGCAGCGCCGGCGCCAGAGGTAAAACCCGGCCAGCTCGGGGCACTGACCGCCTAGCTGCGCCAGCGCGCAGGTCGCGCGGGGGAAGCCGTCAGCGCTGCGGTCCGCCGTAGAGCCAGGGCAAGTCCATCACGCGCGCGCCCAAGAGCTTCATTGACACATCACGCCCCCAGCGCAGCGCACCGGTGGCATGAAAAATACGGCCATTGCGCCGGGAGCGCGCCTGCACCCGGGCGCTGCGCTGCCAGCGTTCAGCGGCATAACGGGCCAGCGCCGGCGCCACCTCGTCCTGGGGGCGCGACACGCCGGCCAGGCTGCGAGCCAAGGCATCTGCATCCTCCAGTGCCATGCCCGCGCCTTGCGCCAGGTAAGGCCGCATCGGATGGGCCGCATCTCCCAGCAGCGCCACCCGGCCCCGGGCCATGTGCTGCGGCCCTTGCACGGACGGACGGTCGTTGAGCGTCCACAGGCGCCAGGCCGGCACCGCTTCGGCCAGCGCCAGCAGTTCCGCGCAGCTGCCCGCCAAGGCGGCTTTCACGTCGGCAGCCGCGGCGCCGTGGTCCCAACTGCGGGCGTCGGCGGGGGGCTGCCCGTGCACGATCACCACCAGGTTGAGCAGATCGCCACCTCGAACCGGGTAGCTCACAACATGCAGACGCGGCCCCAGCCAAACCGAGACCTGCTGGCTGCGCAGGGCCTGAGGCAACTGGCTTTGCACCAGCAGGGCCCGATAGGCCAGGTGCCCGGTGGGCTGCGCCGGGCCATCGGCCAGCAGTTGCTCACGCACCTGGCTCCAGAGCCCGTCAGCGCCTATCAGGGCGTCAGCCTCGACCACCCGCCCGTCAGGCCAGCTGAGTTGCACACCCGTGGCGACTTCCGAGTAGCCCGTCACCGCGCTGTTCAAGTTCAGGTGAACTGCACCCTGGCGCTTGAGTGCCTGCAGCAAGAGCGCATGCAAGTCGGCACGGTGCAAGGCTGCATAAGGCGCACCATAAAGCGCCACGCTGCGCTGACCCAGCGGCAGACAGCCAAGTGCCGCGCCATCACCCGCCCTGCGCACCTGCAGCCGTTGGGGAAATGCCGCTACGGCCTGCAAGGCGGCAGCCAGGCCCCAAGTCTGCAGCAGCCGCGTCGCGTTGGGCCCGAGTTGCAGCCCGGCGCCGACTTCTGAAAACTCACCCGCCTGCTCGTAAAGGCGCACCCCACAGCCAGCCTGCCCGCAGGCCAGCGCCGCAGCCAGCGCCCCGATGCCGCCGCCGGCGATCAGCACCTGAGCGCTCATGGCGCGCCAAGCCTCATGCCAGCAACTGCCCCAGCACGTAGGGCAAGATGCCGCCATGGCGGTAGTAGTCGGCCTCAATCGGGGTGTCGATGCGCAAAATCAGCTCCAGTTCCTCGCACGAGCCGTCGGCCCGCGTGACCCGAAGTTTGGCACGACTTTGCGGCTTCAAGGCGGCATCGACCTCCAGGTCAATGACTTCATCGCCCACCAATTGCAGCGAAGGCCAGCCGTCGTCACCTGCAAACTGCAGCGGCAGCACACCCATGCCCACCAGGTTGCTGCGGTGAATCCGCTCAAAGCTGCGGGCTATCACGGCCCGAACGCCCAGCAATTGCGTCCCCTTGGCTGCCCAGTCGCGCGAGGACCCGGTGCCGTATTCTTCACCCGCAAAAATCACGGTCGGCGTACTGCCAGCCAGGTAGGCCATGGCCGCGTCGTAGATCGCCATTTTGTGGCCGCGCACCGTCCCAGGCTGCTGAAACAGAGTCGTGCCGCCCTCCTCGCGCGAACCGTCCGGGCCCGGCGCGATCATCCGGTTTTGAAGGCGCGGGTTGGCGAAGGTGCCGCGCATCATGACCTCGTGGTTACCGCGGCGCGAACCATAGCTGTTGAAGTCGGCCTCGGGCACACCCTGCGCCAGCAACCACTGACCGGCCGGTGAACCCGCGCTGATTGAGCCCGCTGGCGAAATATGGTCGGTGGTGATCGAGTCGCCCAACAAGGCCAGGATGCGTGCGCCGGCCACCGAGACACCCCGGCCAGCCCGCTCAGGCGCGGGGCCGAGGGTGAAGTTGGCAAAAAATGGCGGCTCGGCAATATAGGTACTTGCTGGCCAGGTATAGGTCTGGCCGCTGACGCCATGGATGCGTCGCCAGTGCGTACCGGGGTCGGCCGTGACCTGGGCGTAATTGCGCTGGTAGGCGGCGCCATTCATGGCGAATTTCATCAAGGCCTGAATTTCCTTGCCGCTGGGCCAGATGTCACCCAGGTAAACATCCCGGCCTTCGCTGCCCTGGCCCACCGGCTCGGTCATCAGGTCACGCAGCACCGTGCCCGCCAGCGCATACGCCAGCACCAGCGGCGGACTGGCCAGAAAATTGGCCTTGATGCTCGGATGAATGCGGGCCTCGAAATTGCGGTTGCCCGACAGCACGGCAGCGCAAATCAGATCGCTTCGGCCAATGGCTTCGTTGATCTCGGGCAGCAACTCGCCCGAGTTGCCAATGCAGGTGGTGCAGCCATAACCCACCAGCCCGAAGCCGAGTTGTTCGAGGTAGGGCATCAGACCCGTCTGCGTCAGGTAATCGGTCACGATACGAGAGCCCGGCGCCAGCGAGGTCTTGATGTGGGGCGACACCCGCAAGCCCGCTTGAACCGCTTTTTTAGCCAGCAGCCCGGCCGCCAGCACGACGCCAGGGTTGGAGGTGTTGGTGCAACTGGTGATCGCCGCGATCAGCACATCACCATGGCCGATGGTGAAGTTGGCCACAGGCACTCGCCCTGAAGAAAGCTGCGCGGCTACCGCGCCCCCCTCCTGGCTCAACAGGGGTCGGTTAGCGTCCATCTCCACCACACAACGAGCGCTCCCCGCCGGCGCGGGCGCAGTGGCGTGGAGGGCCTCGAGTCGCATGTCGTCGGCGCGCCTGACCAAGGTCCGGGTCAGCAGAACGGCTGCCGGTTTGCCAAAACCGCTGGCCGCTACGGGCGCGCTGAAGAGCGAACTGAATCGCTGCTTGACCTGACCGAGCTCAATGCGGTCCTGTGGCCGCTTGGGGCCGGCCAGGCTGGGCGTGACATCACCCAAATCGAGCCTGAGCACTTGCGTGAAATCGATCTCGCCCGCCAGCGCAACGCCATACCAGCCCTGTGCGCGAACATAGGACGCCAGCGCGTCGATCTCGTCAGCCGTTCGGCCCGTCCCCCGCATGTAGTCGATGGTCATGTCGTCAACCGGAAAAAAACCCATGGTGGCGCCATACTCGGGCGCCATATTGGCCAGCGTGGCGCGGTCGGGCACGGCCAGCGTGCGCGCGCCTTCGCCAAAAAACTCCACGAACTTGCCCACCACTTTTTCACGCCGCAGCATCTCGGTCACACGCAGCACCAGGTCGGTCGCCGTCACGCCGTCACGCAGACTGCCGCAGAGTTCGACCCCGACCACGTCGGGCGTGAGCAGATAGACCGGCTGACCCAGCATGGCGGCTTCCGCCTCGATGCCACCCACCCCCCAGGCCACCACGCCCAAGCCATTGATCATGGTCGTGTGGCTGTCCGTGCCGACCAGGGAGTCGGGGTAGTACACCGGCACCGAGCTGCCATCGCGATCTGCCCTGCGGTGGACGCCGCGCGCCAGGTACTCCAGATTGACCTGGTGCACGATGCCAAAGCCCGGGGGCACCACCGCAAAGGTGTCAAAGGCCTGCATGCCCCACTTGAGAAACTCATAGCGCTCGCGGTTGCGCTGGAATTCGAGCGCCATGTTCAGCGCCAGCGCGTCCGGGCGAGCCTGATAGTCCACCATCACCGAGTGATCCACCACCAGGTCGACCGGCACCAGTGGCTCAATCCGCGCAGGGTCCTTGCCCAGCCTGACGGCGGCGCTGCGCATGGCGGCCAGATCGGCCAGTAGCGGCACACCCGTGAAGTCCTGCAAAAGCACACGGGCCACCACAAAAGGAATCTCGTCCAGCCGCTCGGCTTTGGGTTGCCACTGCGCCAGACGCGCCACATGCTCGGGTGTGATCTTGCGCTTATCGCAGTGGCGCAAGAGCGACTCGAGCACGATGCGCAAAGACACGGGCAGGCGCGCGACATTCGGAAACTCGCGCGCCAGCTCCGGCACCGAATAAAACAGGCCGCTCTGGCCAACGCCCGGGCTAAACGGCTTGAGCACCGACGCCCATCCTTTCGGGGCCGGGCGTGGTGATGCGGATGGTGCGGCAGATAGCCGACCCGAGGGAACACGTGGTGTGGGCATGGTTGGACTCCATGACAGCGCGGACCTTCGAAACCGGACTGGATGAACGGCAGACGCCATCTTGGCCCATTGTGTTCGTGCCCCGACGCGCCAGACAAGCCCAGCCACACCCAGGGCGCGAAGTGTCGATATCAACTGACACGGGCGCCGCACGCCGACCGACCCGCCTGTCATCAAAGGACTTCTAAGGTGGAATACGCCGTTGCGTAAACCAAGTTGTGTAAACCAATAAACCCATAAGCCAAGGAACCACCATGAAACAGACACCACCAGATACGATCTCAGACAGGGCGTCCTCAGACGCGAGCACCTCGGACAAGCGCACCCTGTGGGACAAGATCAAGGGCATTCGCCTTGGCATGCTCACGCACCGCCGCCCGGGTGGCTTGTTGCACAGCCATCCATTGGTCACCCAGAACAAGTCCTTCGACGAAGCCGACGAGGACGCCACGCTGTACTTTTTCATCTCCGAGCGCTCGGAAATCGCCAGCAGCCTGCGGGAGGATGACATGGTGAACATCACCTACACAGACCCGGAAGGCGGCAGCTACGTGTCGGTCAGTGGTCTGGCGCGCCTCAGCCGCGACCCCACCAAGGTGAGCCAGCTGTGGTCACCGTCGGCCGAGACCTGGTTTGCGGGTGGCCCCTCGGACCCTGACCTGACACTGCTGGAAGTCGAGATTCTTGACGCCGATTACTGGGACGGCAAACGCAGCAAGAAAAACCACCTCTTCCAGTCGATGAAGTCAATGCTCACTGGCAGGAAAACACCGTCCAGCCAGTATCACCACGTCACGGTACGCTAAGCCAGCCGCTACGCGGCTGACCTGCAGACCTGTGCCGCAGGAACAAAAAAGCCCGGCAATCGCCGGGCTTTTCTAGTCTGCGCGGCCAATGGCCGCCAGACCTTCAGCGCGTCAGACGCTGGCGGCAGCGTCCTGGAACTCTTCGATTTTGTCGAAGTTCAGGTACTGGTAAACCTGGTCGCTGGCTGCTGTGAGCACGCCCATGTCAGCCATGTACTCGGCCTTGGTCGGGATACGACCGAGCTTGGAGCAGATCGCAGCGAGTTCGGCCGAACCCAGGTACACGTTCGAGTTCTTGCCCAGTCGATTGGGGAAGTTGCGGGTTGAGGTCGAGAACACCGTCGCACCCTCCTTGACCTGGGCCTGGTTGCCCATGCAAAGGCTGCAGCCCGGCATTTCCATGCGCGCACCGGCACTGCCCAGCACACCATAGTGACCTTCGTCGCTGAGCTGTTTGGCGTCCATCTTGGTGGGCGGCGCCATCCACAGCTTGACGGGGATATCGCGCTTGTTTTCGAGCAGCTTGGAGGCGGCGCGGAAATGCCCGATGTTGGTCATGCAGCTACCGATGAAGACTTCGTCGATCTTCGAGCCGGCGACCTCAGACAAGGTCTTGACGTCGTCAGGATCGTTGGGGCAGGCCACGATGGGTTCGTGAATGTCGGCCAGGTCGATCTCGATCACGGCAGCATATTCGGCATCCGCGTCGCCCTTGAGCAACTGCGGTTCGGCCAGCCAGGCTTGCATGGCGGCGATGCGGCGGTTGATGGTGCGCACGTCCGAGTAGCCGGTGGAGATCATCCACTTGAGCATGGTGATGTTGCTGTTGATGTACTCAATGATCGGCTCTTTGTTCAAGTGCACTGTGCAACCGCCAGCGCTGCGCTCGGCCGACGCATCGCTTAGCTCAAATGCCTGCTCGACCTTCAGGTCAGGCAAGCCTTCGATTTCGAGGATGCGGCCAGAGAACACGTTCTTCTTGCCCTGTTTGGCGACGGTCAGCAAGCCGGCCTTGATGGCGTACAGGGGAATCGCGTTGACCAGGTCACGTAGCGTGACGCCAGGCTGCATCTTGCCCTTGAAACGCACCAGCACGCTCTCGGGCATGTCCAGCGGCATGACGCCTGTGGCAGCGCCAAAGGCGAC
>CAIMVC010000378.1 GCA_903844825.1 uncultured Burkholderiales bacterium
CTGGGACAGTGCAAAAAAGCACATCAAAGTCCGAATGTACGGTTGCAACCTCTCCGATTGAGCACAAAGTCACAAAAACAGTTTGCTAAACAGGGAGCGTCCATGTACGCAATGACGGGGGAGTAGCGCGGCGCTCTCGGGAAAAGTAGCAGCGCCAGGACGGGGGCGTAGAGCCGCAACGACGGGGAGTTGTGCGCGGTCGTCCGCCAGGGCTTGATGACCTGGCGGACTGCCTTGCCCGCCCCTACAAAATCGCAGACGTACTGACCTGGGTCAGCGCGTTGGCGATGAACAGCTTGTAGGTGATGCTCTCCAGCGTGGTTTGGTACTGGGCGTAGCCGGTCTCTTCGCTGCTGCTGGCGCGGCTCCAGTTGTCCGTGCTCTTGAGCTGAACGCTGTCGTTGTTGTCCCCGATCACGTGGAAGCTGCGGATGCTGCCTTCGTCGGTGATAGCTTTGAGCAAGTCTGCGCTCAATTGCACGGCGTTGCTGCCGCTGACCACGCCTGCCGGATTGAAGGCGGTCAGGTCGACGGCTTCGAGGCTGGTGATTTGCACTTCGCTCAAGTTGGCCAGGGTCAGCGCCAAGCCGGTCACGCTGGCGTGCAGGAAGAAGGTGTCAAAGCCACTGCCGCCGTCGAATCCCAGGCTGTTGCCGGTGCTCAGTCCCGCGCTGCTGTACTCAAAGACATCGTTGCCCTCGCCGCCCATCATGAAGGAGAATGCGGCGTCGTCGACCACCAGGCGGTCATCGCCGCCCAAGCCGAGCAGTAGACCGGGGCCTGTTTCACTGGTTCGCAAGATGTCGGCAGTGCCCGCTCCTTTGTGGAGGTTGACATCGACGATCGAGCCGGTGTCGCCCGCAAAATAAATGCGCAGTGCCTCAAAATGGCTGGCGCTGGAGGTGCCCGCCGACGAGGTGGCGGTGATGTCCCCCGTGGTGGCGTCAAATGCCAGGACGAAGTCATCGCTAAAGCCCATACTGTCGGGGATGAACAGGCCATCGCTCCAGAAGCCATTGGCGCTTTGAAAATGCAGTTTGCCCTGGGCGTCTACAAAGAGATCTTCTAGCTGGCCGTGCAAGACCATGGCCAGGAGGTCGTTGCCTTCTCCGCCGTCGAGCGTGTCGGTGCCGCCGCTGAGGAACACCAGGTCGTTACCCCCTTGCGCGTCGAGCTTGTCGCTACCGCCTTCGCCGTAGAGCAGGTCGACGCCAGCATGTCCGGTGATGGTGTCGTTGCCTGGGCCTCCGTGCACAGCCACACGAATGTCTGTGGGCACGGGCCCGCCACTGTTGCTGGTCAGCAGGTTGATCGTGTCGCTGCCGTATGAGCCTTGCACGTAACGGTCGGCGCCGGAGGAAAACACCTGCACAGTTTTCCAAAGCAGCAGCGAGTTGTTTGCGCTGTTGATCTCGTCACTGACGACGCCTGATGCGGTTTTGAACTGCAAGTGGTAGCCAAGAGCTTCGACGCCGGTGGGCCATTGGTCGGTGCTGTTGTTGGGGATGTAATTGGGCACTGTGTAGCTGCGCAGCGCCGTGCTGCTCCCGGTTTGCATGAGGTCGACAAAGCGGTGCGTGCTGTCAATCACGCGGTATTGCAGGTAGTAGGTCTCGGCAACTTCCTGTGATGTGACGTCTTGTGGCAACAAAACCGGGATAGACAGCACATCGCGGTTACCGGCCGCGCCGTCAATGACCTGGCCCGCCAGTGTCAACGGGGTTTGAGCGGGGTCGTTGTCCCAGACCAGCATCAGATCGTCGTTGCTGGTTCCCGTGGGCCCTTGCGCAAACGAGCCATACAGGAAGGTGCCTGCCGTGACCCCTACCTTGTTCAACGCGGTGCTGGCTGCAACGTTCGGGCTGCCGGCCTGGGCACTGACAATGCTGCCGTTGTTGAGATCCAGGCTGTTGATGCTGTATTGCCAGCCGGCAGCACTGACATCGGCTGACGTGTAGTCGTACGTGAAGGAGAGCGAATCTTGCCCGCCTGTGACGCCGCTGTAGGGCACGAAATTGGCGTACACGGTCTTGGTGCTCTGGCCGTCGGGTGAGGTGAGGGTCAAGACCAGGCGCGGTGTGCCGGAGATGTAGACCAGCTGGTCCATGCCCACCGCGATGTCAATGCTGCTGCCCGGCGTGACAATCGATTCGGCCAGCGGGCGCACAAAGGTGACCTTGGGGGCGGGGCTGGTCGGGGTGATATCACCGCCACCGCCGCTTGATCCACCACTTGATATGGCGCCCGAAATGCCGATTCGAGTGTCCAGAATCAGTTGCACGCCGCTGATGTGATCAGCGACTTTGTAGTACATGCCGTTGTAGTTCAGCGTGCTCGACTGCAGCGTCCAGCCGCTGTTGTCGGTGATGTTCAGACCCATCGAGCCGTCGATCTTGAACTGCCGTTTGCCTGGGCTGTTGAGGATCTCGCTCCAGGCGTTGGTGCCGGTGTCAGCCGTTGCGTACAGCTGGGTGATGTCAGCTGCCGACAGCAAGACGGTACTGAAACCGTTACCCGTGTAAGACAGGCCTTCGATGTTTTTGATCATCCGGCTGGCGTTGATGTTGCTGCCGCTGTTGTACTCAAAGGCCTGGCTCAGGTAGCCATAAAAATGGGTGCTGTCGAGGGTCAGTACGTCGCGCCCTGCACCGCCGTCGATCAACACGGGGCGGTTGCCTTGGGTCCAGTCGTAGGTGTGCAAGCTGCTGGTGTTGAGGATGATGCTGTCGTCGCCCGCCCCGGACAACACCACATCAGCACCGCTGATGGTGTCGGCGTTGACCGTGCCCAAGCCCAGGTTGACGGTGGCACGGCCCGCCGAGTTGTCGTTCATTCGAACTTCGATGCGCTCGACGTTGATGGCGCTGGCCACGCGGCCATCAAAGGTGCTGGTGACCTGGCTGAGGTCATTGACGCCAACACCGCCCTTGTAGTCGGTACCCATGCGGTAGCGCTCGACCCAGCCTGCGCTGTCAGGCACATAGCTGCCGCTGCTCCAGCTGCCGCTGGCGCTGTAGACACGGACAAAACCCGAGGTGTCGAGCTCGGCCTTGCTGTTGTTGCCTGGCAGGTTCAAGCGCAGCGTATCGATACCGTCGCCGCCGTCGATGGTGTCGCTGCCACGGCCGACCACGATCTGGTCGTTGCCAGCCCCGGTGAGGATGAGGTTTTTACCGCCGTCGCCAAACGCAATGTCGGTGCCTGCATGCCCCTTGAGGGTGTCATTGCCGGGGCCGCCGCGTAGCAAGAGCCGCTGGGCCGCGTCGCGGCTGCTGTAGTCCAGGGTATCGTTGCCAACGGAGCCCTGCACCCAGCGGTCATTGCTGTTGACCGGATCACTATATTCGGTCGGGCTCAGGTTGAGTGTGACGTTGCTGAGGTCTGCAAACTGCAACACGCCTGCGCTGTCTTTGTAGCGTGCGTGGTAGACCAATTGTTCGACCCCTGTGGGCCAATTGGCATCGCTGGGTACGGTGTAGGTGTCGACCACCGTGCTGCCGCTTTTGACCAGCACCTGGCGAGTGCCGTCGGCCGTGGTGTTGTAGCTCAGGCTGTAGCCGGCGGTCTGCGCGCTGGTCGTCACGCTGGCCGGCAGCAAGATGCTGATGGCCAAAACGTCACGCTCACCCGCGCCACCGTTGGCGCTGCTCGCGCTCAGTTCATGTGGGGTGGCGGCGGGGTCGGCAAGCCAGGGCGCGAGCAGGTCATTGCCAGCCGTGCCTTGCGTGTCGTTGACAAAGCCACTGTAGAGCCAGGGCTGTGGCGTGAAAAATTCGTTGCCGCCCAGCTGCGTATTGGCACTGACCAGGCCTGCACTGCCATAGGCGGTGATGCTGCCGGCGTTGAGGTCCAGGCTGTTGACGTGGTA
>CAIMVC010000379.1 GCA_903844825.1 uncultured Burkholderiales bacterium
CGGCAGTCGACCAGGCGGGCTTGTTCAGCGCCATATTCCATCGCCTTGCGAGGAATTTCGTTGTAATCGGTCTCGTCGGGCTGACCCAGGTTGGCGGTGTAGGCGTAGGGCAGGGCGCCTTTTTGCTTCATCCACAGCAGGGCCGCAGAGGTATCCAGACCGCCGGAGAAGGCGATACCGACTTTTTGCCCTTTGGGCAGGTTTTGCAAGATGGTGCTCATGGGGTTTTCAAAAAAGTCACAGGTCAAAACCCGCCGTCACTGCGGGGGCCGTCTTTGGCACGGCAGTCCATGGATCGCCACGCTGCGCTCGCGATGACGTTGGTTCAGCCGAAATGGCAGATGTAGTGGTAGGGCTCAGTTACTCGGATTTCGAATTTGGCGTTGCCGGGGATGCTGAATTTTTCGCCCGCACTGGATTTGACCCAGTCGCTGCTGCCATCGAGTTTGTATTCGCAGAAACCGCCTACGCACTCCATGATTTCGGGGGCGCCGGTGTTGAAAGTCAGCGTGGCAGGCAGGATCACGCCCACAGATTTCTTGCTGCCGTCGGCCAGGGTGATGCCGTGGCTGACGCATTTGCCGTCGAAATAAACGCTGGCTTGGGTGGCAACGCTGACGTTGTCGATTTTTTCGGTAGTCATGGAAATTAAGCAGTACAGAAAAGGCTGGGCCGGGGCAGTCGCCGCGGGCAAGGCTGGGATTTTAGGTTACTCGGCTGTAGCTGGGTCCGGCATGCGAAAAGTATCAAAAAATCATGGGCAAGACGCCATCAACCGAGGTGAGCAGGCATGAAAAAAGCCCTCGAGTGAGGGCTTGGGAAGGCAACTCCGGCGGTTCCCCCGGGACTTGGCGGACCTTCGAGGCCCGTCAACCCTACTTAGCGCCAGTGACGATGACCACCCCAGCCGCCGTGGCCCAGATTGAGCGACAGGCCAATGGGCGCAATGTAATGGCGTGGATAAGCCGATTGGTAGACCGTGACAGGGGGGCTTTGCACATAGACCGTGGTCGGCTGGCTGATCACGGCGTCATGCTGCTGGTACTGCTGGTAAGACTGCGATGGCATCGGGGCGCGCGTCTGGGGAGGCAGAGTGCCGATGGGGGTGACCTGCAGGCGAACATACTGGCCGGGGTCGTTGGCCATCTGGATGCTGTAGCGCTTGTCGGCGTATTCGTAGACCACGTCGTAATGCATGGTCCGGTTTTCGTAGGTGGTCTGGGTACTGCACTGCTGCACGTTTTGCGTCTGGGTTTTGGTTCCTTCGACGTTGTTGCCAAGCATGGCCCCACCCACCAGGCCGATCATGGTGGCCAGCGCGCGTCCGCTGCCGTCGCCTACTGCATTGCCCAATGCGCCACCTGCCAGCGCGCCCATGACGGCCCCAGCGCCAGATGGCGGCGCCTGGGAGACGACCGCGGAGGTCGTACAGACCTGGCGCGGCACGGCCACTTGCTGGATCACGGCAGTGCTGCTGAGCACGCGCGCCATGATTTCTTGCGCCTGAACAAGCCCAGACCCCAGGAGTGCGGCCGATGCGGTCACGGAGCTGACGGCGAGTATTTTGAACGTTGATTTTTTCATTTAAGAACTCCTGGCGACGCGGCGTGCGGTCTTGGATATGGTTTCAGTTTTTGGATTCTACGAGTTCGCTGCTGCCTGACTTTAACGAGCCGCACGGCTTTTTGGTGCACCGGGTTCCGTAAATTAACGGTAAAGCCGAGGGCAGTAGGCTCTTATTGGTGTCTAAAGTGGCTGAATAGTTCAAAAATATAAAGTGCCAAGGTGCCAAGGTGCCAAGGTGCCAAGGTGCCAAAGATTCATGTTGAGTCTGGTCGAGGTTCTTTTGAGTGGGTCAGGTTGGCTGGGCTTCGGCCCAGGCTGCCGGATCAAAGCCGACGGTGATGGCCGAGGTCCATTCAACCACGGGCCGCTTGACCAGACTCGGCAGGGACGTCATCAGCGCCATGGCGGTCCGGGCGTCCGTGACGGCCAATTGGGTGCTTGCATCGAGTTTGCGCCAGGTTGTGCCCTGGCGATTGAGCAGCTTTTGCCAGCCGACCGCAGTTTCCCAGGCTTGCAGCCGGTCGGCCGGAACGCCTGCTTTCTTAAAGTCGTGGAATGTGTGCGCCAGGCCCTGATCGGTCAGCCAGGCTCTGGCCTTTTTGACCGTGTCGCAGTTGGGGATGCCATAAACAGTGATCATGATGGGATTCTCGCAGCAGATAAGTTCAGCGGTGAAGCGGTTGAGCCGGCACGTATCCTGTAGCAGCGTTGACCCGGCTGTACGCCGCGCGGGCGCTGCCGGCCGCTGCGCGACAATAGCGTCAAATGGAAACTCCCAAAACTTTGGCCGACTGGCTGGCTTACTGCGAGGGTATTCACCCGCAGGGTATCGACATGGGCCTGCACCGCGTGCGGATTGTGGCTGAGCGGCTGCAGTTGTCGTTTAACTGTCCGGTCTTCATGGTCGCGGGCACCAACGGCAAGGGCTCGACTTGTGCCATGCTGGAAGCCATCTTGCTTGAGGCTGGCTACCGCACCGGGGTCTACACCTCGCCTCATCTGGTGCATTTTGAAGAGCGCGGACGCGTGCGTGGCGACATCGTCACGGCTGGTGCTTTGCTGCCTTTTTTTGAGGCGGTGGAGAACGCTCGGCTGCAAGATGAGGTGGTGTCGCTGAGTTACTTTGAATTCACGACCCTGGTTTTTTTGAAATTACTGGCCGATGCCGCTCTAGACGTTGTCATCTTAGAGGTGGGGCTCGGCGGACGCCTGGATGCGGTCAACATTCTGGATGCCGATTGCGCGGTGATCACCAGCATCGATCTGGATCACATGGCGCTGCTTGGCCCGGACCGGGAAAGCATTGGCCGAGAAAAGGCCGGCATCATGCGAGCCGGCCGGCCCGTGATCGTCAGCGACCCAATGCCGCCTTCGAGTGTGCTGGATGCGGCCAGGGACCTGGGTGCCGATCTCTGGCGGCTGGGCCAGGATTTCAATTTTTCGGGCGACAAGCTCCAGTGGGGCTGGGCCGGGCGCGGTCGTCGCTACGCCGGGCTGGCTTACCCAGCTTTGCGCGGCGCCAACCAACTGGTCAATGCCTCGGGCGTGCTGGCGGCCCTCACGGCTTTGCGTGATCGCCTGCCCGTCACAGCGCAGGCCGTGCGCAATGGTTTGTCGATGGTCGAGTTGCCGGGTCGTTTTCAAATCGTACCCGGCCAGCCTACCTTGGTGCTGGATGTGGCGCATAACCCGCATTCGGTGGCAGCCCTGGCCGAAAACCTTGATGCGATGGGTTTTTACCCCTGTACCCATGCCGTTTTTGGAGCGATGGCGGACAAGGATCTGACGCCCATGCTGGCGCGCATGGGTCCCTTGGTCGACAAATGGTACTTTGCTGATTTGCCAACGCCCAGGGCGGCCACGGGCGCTGATCTTCAGGCCGGTTGGCTCGCGGTGCAAACCCGCACCGATATCAGTAGTGCCAGCTTTCCCGATCCACGCCAGGCCTTGCAGGCGGCCATGGCTGCGGCAGACCCCGCTGATAGAATCGTGGTCTTTGGATCTTTCTTCACAGTTGGCGGTGTTTTGAAAGATGGTTTGCCCCGCATGACGGCGCAGCACTTGGCCAGTTGAGGGTTGATCCCGGCGGGCCATGCCTGAGGGCTTTTTTACGTCGCCGCGACACCCGTTAACGCTTTAACCTCATCATCAACGGACCCAGCTTCGACCATGTCGTTTTTCAATCTTCGTCGCGGTGGGGCCAGTACCAATTCCAAGTCCAAGTCCAAGTCGTCAGGCGCTGCAGCGGTGCAGCCTGACAGCGTCGAGGTGGTGCGCAAGCGCGCCAAGCAGCGGCTCATTGGTGCGGCGGTTTTGGTGCTGCTGGGGGTGAT
Organism: uncultured Burkholderiales bacterium; assembly: GCA_903844825.1. Lineage (GTDB taxonomy): Bacteria > Pseudomonadota > Gammaproteobacteria > Burkholderiales > Burkholderiaceae_C > Polaromonas. Next base: position 3,900 of record CAIMVC010000379.1, read on the forward strand.
CGTTTTTCCGTTGGTGTTTGACACGCAGCCGCGGTCTGTGGCGGTGGATATTCCAATCGAAATCCCTGCCCGCAATGCGGTCAAGCCGCTGACTGCGCCTCTGGCTTCAAGCCCCGAAACCGCTGCCACTGCGCCCAAGCCGACCCCTCGGCCGACGGCAAGTGTGGTGGCTGCTGGGGCCAGCTTGCAGCCCAAGGAAGAGTTGTTGACCAGACAGGCGGCCGCACCCGAAGCGTCCGCCGTACCTGCCGTACCCCCTGCTTCAGCTGCACCTGCCGCGCAGCCAGCTCCGGTGGTCAAGGAGGCCAAGCCCGAACTGAAAGTCACTCCCAAGGTCGATGCCCGGCCGGAGCCCAAGCCGGCCGCCAAAGCTTCAACCGATGAAGCTCAGCGCGCCAAGTCCTTGCTCGAAGGCAAGCCGGCGCAACCTGCCGGCGCTCACTCCGACCTTCGCCTGGTCGTTCAGGTGGGCGCTTTTGCCGATGTCAACAAGGCGCGCGAGGCACGCACCAAGCTGGAGAAAGCCGGCCTTAAAACCTACACCCATGTGGCCGACACCAAGGACGGCAAGCGCACCCGGGTTCGCGTCGGCCCGTTCGCGAGCAAGGCCGAGGCCGACAAGGCTGCGGCCAAGATCAAGACGCTTGATTTGCCAGCCACCATCCTTACGCTCTAAGGGCATAGCGCGTCGTGGCCACCCTCGACTGGATTTTCATGGCGCTGCTGGTCCTGTCCATGCTGGTGGGTCTTTGGCGCGGCTTGATGTATGAGGTGCTGTCGGTGCTGGGCTGGGTGGGTGCTTTTTTTCTGGCTCAGTGGCTGGCGCCCCGCGTCGCCGAAATGCTGCCGCTGAAGTCGGCTTCCGACCCCATTCGTTATGCGCTGGCCTTTGTGCTGACCTTTATTGGCTCGGTGTTCACGGCGGGCCTGGTGGCTGCTCTGATTAAAAAGCTGGTGACGGCCATCGGTCTGCGGCCCGTCGATCGCGTCTTGGGTGGCTTGTTCGGATTGGTGCGCGGCGCCGTGCTGTTGCTGGCGGTGACCGTGGCGGTTGACATGACACCGATCAAATCGGCGCTCTGGTGGCAGGAGTCTCGCGGTGCACACATGTTGTCCGCGGTTCTTGTGGGTCTCAAGCCGGTGCTGCCCGAGCAGTTTGTCAAGTACCTGTTTTAATTTAAGAATGGTCCCATCATGTGCGGAATAGTTGGCGTCGTCAGTGGCGCCCCGGTCAATCAACTCATTTATGACGGTTTGCTGCTGCTGCAGCACCGCGGCCAGGACGCTGCGGGCATTGTGACCCAACTGGGTCGTAAGTTTTACATGCACAAGGCCAAGGGCATGGTGCGTGATGTGTTTCGCACTCGCAATATGCGCGCCCTCCCCGGCAACGTGGGGCTGGGTCAGGTGCGATATCCGACGGCAGGAAACGCATTCAGTGAAGACGAGGCGCAGCCTTTTTATGTGAACGCGCCCTTCGGTCTGGTGCTGTCCCACAATGGCAACCTGACCAATGCCGCCGAGCTCAAGACCGAGTTGTTCAACACCGATCATCGCCACATCAACACCGACAGCGATTCGGAAGTGCTGCTCAACGTGCTGGCGCACGAGCTTGAAAAAACCACGCGCGGTCTGCCGCTGAACCCGGTCGAGGTTTTTGCGGCAGTTCGCGGCGTTCACAAGCGCATCAGGGGCTCCTATGCTGTGGTGGCTTTGATCGCCGGACACGGCCTGCTGGCTTTTCGTGATCCCTTCGGTATCCGCCCCCTGTGCATCGGTCACGGTCAGAACAGCGAGGGCGCCACCGTCATGGTGGCCAGCGAGTCGGTCGCGCTGGAGGGTACATCGCACCAGTTCGAGCGCGACATTGCGCCCGGCGAAGCGGTCTTTGTCGACCTGCAAGGCAAGGTGCATGCGCAGCAATGCGCCGAGCATCCTCAGCTCAAGCCGTGCATTTTTGAGTTTGTTTACCTGGCGCGGCCCGACTCGGTGCTCGACGGCATCTCGGTCTACCAGGCGCGGCTGAACCTCGGCGAGACGCTGGCCAAGCGGGTGATTTCCACCGTGCCGCCCAACGAGATTGATGTAGTCATCCCCATTCCCGAATCCAGTCGCCCCAGTGCCACACAGCTGGCGCATTTACTGGGTCTTCCCTACCGTGAAGGGTTCGTTAAAAACCGTTATGTGGGGCGTACCTTCATCATGCCGGGGCAGGGCGTTCGCAAGAAGTCGGTTCGGCAAAAACTCAATGTCATTGCCAGCGAGTTCAAAGGCCGCAATGTGTTGCTGGTGGATGACTCCATCGTGCGTGGAACCACCAGCCGCGAGATCGTGCAGATGGCGCGTGACGCCGGTGCGCGCAAGGTCTATCTGGCCAGTGCGGCCCCGCCTGTGCGCTATCCCAATGTCTATGGCATCGACATGCCCACGGCAACCGAGCTGGTGGCGCATGACCGCACGATCGAAGAAATCCGCGTCGCCATTGGCTGCGATGCCCTGATCTACCAGGACGTCGAAGGCATGAAGCGCGCCATCGGTGCACTCAACGACAAGCTTGACGGCTTTGACGCCTCCTGCTTTGACGGCGTTTACATCACGGGCGACATCACGCCCGAGTCGATTGCGAAGATGAACGAGCAGCGCATCGACAGCAGCGAAGAGGGCGACGTCGATGTGTCGCGTCTGGCACTGCCGAACCCACAGGAAGCTTGAGTCAACATGAGCCACAAGAGCATCAATCCGCACCTGCATCTCGACACCCTGGCCGTTCGCATGGCCGAGGACAAAAGCCAATTTGGCGAAAACTCCGAAGCGCTGTACCTGACCAGCAGCTTCGTGCAACCCGACGCGGCTACCGCAGCCCGGCGTTTTGGCGGGCAAGAAGAAGGCTACATCTACTCTCGCTTTACCAACCCGACCGTGGCCAGCATGGAAAAGCGGCTCGCTGCGCTCGAAGGCACCGAGGCCTGCATCGGTACCGCCAGCGGCATGGGGGCCATCTTGCTGATGTGCATGGGCCTCTTGAAAGCAGGTGACCACGTGGTTTGCTCGCGTTCGGTCTTTGGCTCCACCATCAAGCTGATCGCCAGCGAGTTTGGCAAGTTTGGCGTTGAAAGCACCTTTGTCTCGCAAACCGACATAGCCCAGTGGCAGGCAGCCATCAAGCCCAACACGCGGCTGCTGTTTGCGGAAACCCCGACCAACCCCTTGACGGAGGTGTGCGACGTTCGCGCCCTGGCCGATATCGCCCATGCGGCTGGCGCCTGGTTGGCGGTCGACAACTGTTTTTGCTCCCCGGCGCTGTCCCAGCCAGTCAAGCTCGGGGCCGATCTGGTCATCCATTCGGGCACCAAATACCTCGACGGCCAGGGGCGGGTGGTGGCCGGTGCGATTTGCTGCAGCCAAAAGCTCGTGGACGAGAAGTTCATGCCCGTCATGCGAAGTGCGGGCATCAGCTTTTCGCCCTTCAACGCCTGGGTGGTGCTCAAAGGCAAGGAAACCTAGTCCATTCGCATGCAGGCGCAAAGCGACGCCGCGCTGGCACTGGCCACCTGGCTGCAAGAGCAGCCAGCGGTGGCCCGTGTTTACTACCCCGGGCTCACCTCTCACCCGCAGCATGAACTGGCCATGCGGCAACAGTCTGGCAAGGGCGGGGCCGTGCTGTCTTTTGACGTCAAAGCCGATGACCCGGACAGCGCCCGTCAAAAGGCTTTTCATGTCATCGACAGCACACAGGTGTGCAGCATCACCGCCAACCTGGGTGACACCAAGACCACCATCACACACCCTGCGACCACCTCGCATGGTCGCCTGAGCGAAGAGCAACGCCAGGCCGCCGGTATCTCGCAGGGTTTGATTCGCGTCGCCGTGGGCCTCGAACACCTGGACGATCTCAAGGCCGACCTGGCCCGAGGCTTGAACGGATTGATCATGGGGCAGCCCTCATGAGCGCCAAAATTCGCACCCGCTTCGCGCCGTCGCCGACCGGGTTTATTCACCTTGGCAACATCCGCTCGGCGCTGTACCCCTGGGCTTTTGCGCGCTCTTCGGGCGGGGATTTCATTTTGCGCATCGAAGATACCGATCTGGAGCGCTCCAATCAGGCGTCAGTCGACGTCATCATTGAAAGCATGCGCTGGCTCGCTCTGGACTACGACGAAGGCCCGTACTACCAGATGCAGCGCATGGATCGCTACAAGCAGGTGATCGCCGAGATGCTGGCGGCCGGCACGGCCTATCACTGCTATATGTCGAAGGACGAACTCGACGCGCTGCGCGCCGAGCAGGAGGCGCTCAAGGAAAAGCCGCGCTACGACGGGCGCTGGCGGCCCGAGGCGGGCAAGACTCTGCCGGCGCCGCCTGCGGGTGTGCCGCCGGTGGTGCGCTTCCGCAATCCGCAGGGCGGCGTGGTGGCCTGGGACGACCAGGTCAAGGGCCGCATCGAATTCGCCAACGGCGAGTTGGACGACTTCATCATTGCCCGCGCCGACGGCACGCCGACCTACAACTTCTGCGTCGTGGTCGACGATCGCGACATGGGCATCACCCACGTCATCCGCGGCGACGACCACGTGAACAACACGCCGCGCCAGATCAACCTGCTGCAGGCGCTGGGCGCGCCGGTGCCGGCCTATGCCCACCTGTCGATGATCCTCGGCGACGACGGCCAGAAGCTGTCCAAGCGCCACGGCGCGGTGTCGGTGATGCAGTACGACGAGGAGGGCTACCTGCCGGAGGCGGTGCTCAACTACCTGGCGCGTCTGGGCTGGTCGCACGGCGACGAGGAAGTGTTCAGCATGGAGCAGTTCGTGCAGTGGTTCGACCTCGACCACATCACGGCCTC
>CAIMVC010000380.1 GCA_903844825.1 uncultured Burkholderiales bacterium
AGGCCGCAGCCAGGGCCAGGGCCTTGACTTTGGATGACAGGCGGCTCTTGTCGCGAGCAGCTTTGTTTTTGTGGAAGATGCCTTTGTCGGCAACCATGTCCACAATGCTCTGGGCCTTGGCAAAAAGCTCGGCCGCTTTGGTTTTGTCGCCGCTCAAAACGGCTTTTTCGACGTTCTTCACAGCGGTACGGTATTTGGAGCGCAGCGACGTATTGGCTGCGTTGAGTTTGATGTCCTGGCGGACGCGCTTGCGGCCGGAGGCCAGGCGGGGGTTCTTTTTCTTGGGTTTGGCGGTTGCCATATATAAATTCCTTTAAGTCCGAGGATGTTGCAGCAAAGCCCGCGATTATATACGGCCCCCACGCTGGCCCACTGCGTGTGGCTGCGCTGCCCCCCGAGGGGGTGTCCATCCCCTTGGGGCGGCCCGGCGGTGGTCGGGTGTTGGGGCCTGGCACCTTAAACTCTTGCTGTGTCTCTTTTTAAAGCTGCCTCCACCGTCTCCCTGCTCACGCTGGTTTCCCGCATCACGGGTCTTGCCCGCGAGTTGTTGATTGCGTCGACCTTTGGTGCCAGTGCCATGACGGATGCGTTCAATGTGGCCTTCCGGATTCCGAATCTGTTTCGCCGGCTGTTTGCCGAGGGGGCCTTCAGTCAGGCCTTTGTGCCTGTGTTGGCGGCGACCAGAGCGCAAGATGGCGAGGCGGCGACGCGCGATCTGATTGACCGCGTGGCGACGCTGCTGAGCTGGGCATTGTTGCTGACCTGTGTCATCGGGGTCAGCGCTGCACCGGTGCTGGTCTGGGTCATGGCCAGCGGGCTCAAGCAGTCGCCACAGGGTTTTGAAGCGGCAGTTTTCATGACGCGCTGGATGTTTCCGTACATCGCTTTTATGTCCCTGGTGGCACTGTCGGCCGGCGTGTTGAACACCTGGAAGCGTTTTGCCGTGCCGGCTGCCACGCCGGTGTTACTCAATCTCAGCATGATTGGCGCCGCTTGGTGGGGTGGACCCTGGTTGGCGGCGCGGGGCCTGGAGCCGGTGTATGCGCTGGCCGGGGGAGTGATGCTGGGTGGTCTCTTGCAGTTGTCGGTTCAGGTGCCTGCGCTCTGGCGCCTGGGGCTGTTGCCGCGCATCGGCCTGAGCCCGCGGGCCGTGGGCGCTGCCTGGGCTGATCCTGGCACGCGGCGCATTGCCCGGCTCATGCTGCCAGCCTTGCTGGGCGTGAGCGTGGCGCAAATTTCCCTGCTGATCAACACCCAGATTGCCTCGCATCTGCAAGCCGGCAGTGTCAGCTGGCTGAGCTACGCCGATCGTCTGATGGAGTTTCCGACGGCCTTGCTGGGGGTTGCCTTGGGTGTGGTGTTGATGCCGCAGCTGGCCGCTGCGCGGGCGGCGAACGACACGGCCCAATATTCGGCGATGCTCGACTGGAGTTTGCGCCTGGTCTTGCTGCTGGCCTTGCCGTGCGCTGTGGCGCTGCTGACTTTCGCGCAGCCGTTGGTGGCGACGCTCTACCACTACGGCGCCTTCACCCCGGTTGATGTGGTGCAGACCACGCGGGCGCTCATGGGTTACGGCCTGGGCTTGCTGGGGCTGGTGGCCATCAAGGTGCTGGCCCCCGGGTTTTATGCCAACCAGGACATCCGCACACCGGTGAAGATTGCGGTGGTTGTGCTGATCATCACGCAACTGCTGAACCTGGTTCTGGTGCCTTATCTGGCCCATGCCGGGCTGGCCCTGGCCATTGGCCTGGGGGCTTTGATCAATGCCGGCTGGCTGTTGCTGGGGCTGATCCGGCGCGGCAGCTACCAGCCTTTGCCGGGTTGGGGTCGTTTTGGCTTGCAGGTGATGCTGGCCAGTGCGCTGCTGGGCGGCTTTCTGGTCTGGGCGGAATCGGCCGTGAGCTGGGTCGACCTGCGTAGCGCCCAAGGGCAGCGCATCGGCTTGATGGCACTGGTTTTGCTGGCCTCGGCCTTGCTGTATTTCGGTGCCCTGAGGCTCACCGGTCTGAAGGTGCGGCAGCTGCTGGGTCGCTGACCCGACAGGTGCCAGCATTTTGAAAGTCCGGCATCTGCCAGACGGCCGAACTTGTGCGAAAGTAGAGCCATGTATTTGAATTTGGATCTGCCCACACCGCTGCAGTATTTTTCCAGCCTGGTACAAAGCGATGAACATTTCCCGCTGCTCGAAGCGGCCGTCTGTCTGGCCCAGGATGAGTATCCCGACCTTGACGTCCAGCAGGTGCTGGGCGAGGTGGACCAGCTGCTGGCCCGCCTGAAACGCCGTTTGCCCCCGGACGCGCCAGCCTTGCAGCGCTTGCGCGCGCTCAACCAGTTTTACTTTCGCGATCTCGGTTTTGGCGGCAACGTCAATGATTACTACGACCCCGACAACAGCTACCTCAATGCGGTACTCAGAACCCGGCGCGGCATCCCCATTTCGCTGGCCGTGCTCTGGCTGGAGCTGGCGCTTGGACTGGGCCTGAATGCCCATGGCGTTGGTTTTGCTGGGCATTTCATGGTGAAGGTGAGCCTGCCCAAGGGGCAGGTGGTGATTGATCCCTTCACGGGTCAGTCACTGAGTCGCGAAGAGTTGTCCGAACGGCTGGAGCCGGTGCGCCAGCGCGGTGGTCTGGCGGACGACTTTGAAGTGCCACTCGGTCTGTATCTGCAATCAGCCGAGCCGCGTGAAATCATCGCCCGCATGTTGCGCAATCTCAAGGAAATTCACCGCACTCAAGAGGACTGGCAGCGCCTCATTGCAGTGCTCGATCGGACACTGATCCTGCAGCCCGATGCCTGGTCAGACTACCGGGACCGCGGTCTGGCCTGGGCCAAGCAGGGCGAGCCGCAGCGAGCCCTGGCGGATCTGGAGATGTATGTGGCCCATGCCCGAGATGCGCACGATCTGGCAGCCGTGGCTGAGCGCATGGCCGAGCTGCGCGGGCGTGCGGCCTGAACCTTGTCAATTCAGCTCGAGAGCCCCGTTTCCGGCAGTAGCTTGCTTCTCCCGCCACTTCGTCATTGGCGCGTGGTGCGCATCGCGCAAAGCGTGGCCGAGGGTGTTGTGCGGCTGCAGCCCAAAAAATGTGATGGCAATTTTGAAGTCGGTTGGCGGGATGCCTGAGTTGCGTTGAATGTGGTCAGGTGTAAGCAATGTCTGCTGGGTGTAAGTTGCGTTGACCTTGTGTGCTGATGCGGCTACTTTGCTGAGAGTTCGCTGCGCCGAACGGGTACGTGAGTCCTGTTGCGCGTCGGACTTTTAACAACAAACCCTGGAATTAACATGACAAGTTGCAAGCGCCTGATCGCATCCCTTTTAATCACCAGCATCGTTCTGATGGGACTGCCGATGAGCGCGCACGCGGCGCTGGTGACGACCGACGCGTCTGAGCTGCTGGGCTCTGTGAGTGTCGAGCGCGCCAAAGTCAATGCCTTCATGGCACGTGCGGATGTGCAGTCTGCACTTCAGGCGCGTGGCGTCGGTCCGAAGGCCGCTGCCGAGCGTGTCAATGCGATGACCGACGCGGAGTTGGTGCAGGTCGCTGCCCAGGTGGATCAGCTTCCCGCAGGCGGGGATGTGCTGGGTCTGATGTTCACGGTTTTTATCGTGCTCCTCGTGACCGATATTTTGGGATTGACCAAAGTGTTTCCATTCACCCGTTCGGTACGGTGAGCGCAAGGCTACCAGTGCATCTTGCGAGGTCGGTGCGGTACTGGCTGGCCTCGGTGGTCTTTTTCTGGACGGTGTTACTGCTAGGCGGCTGCGCTACACCCCAGGTCAGTCGTCTGGCGCAGGCCCTGCCCGCCGGCCTGCCGCTGGCCGCTGGTATTGAAGGTGTTCCGTTTTTTCCGCAAGAAGCCTTTCAGTGCGGGCCCGCCGCGCTGGCCATGCTGGCGCAGCATGCGGGTGTGCAGGTAAACCCAGATGACATCAGACCGCAGGTGTATCTGCCTGGGCGATTTGGCTCTTTGCAAGTCGAGATTCTCGCGGCCACCCGGCGCCAGGCGCTGCTGCCCTATGTGCTGGCGCCGGCCCTGGAGGACTTGTTGCGCGAGGTGGCGGCAGGCCATCCGGTGCTGGTGCTGCAGAACCTCAGCTTCTCCTTTGCGCCAATCTGGCACTACGCGGTGGTGATCGGCTATGACCGGATGCGCAACAGCATCACGCAGCATTCTGGCGTGACTGCAGGGCTGACGATGTCGCTTTCCACCTTTGAGCGCGTTTGGGCACGCGGTGGCCACTGGGCTGTGGTGGCTCTGTCGCCTTCCCGATTGCCCGCGACAGCCACGCCAAGCGCTTTTATGACTGCAGCCAGGTCACTGGAGCGCGTCAGCCCTGCTGCGGCTCAGCAGGCCTACGCGACGGTGACGCGGGTCTGGCCTGAAGAGCGTGGCGGCTGGCTGGGGCTGGGAAACGCGGCTCATGCACAGGGTCAGCTTGATCAGGCCGCCAGTGCGTTCGCAGAGGCCACCCGTCAACTTCCGGATTTTGCCGATGCCTGGAATAACCTGGCACAAGTGCGTTACGAGCAGTCGCGCTGGCAGGATGCGGCGCAAGCAATTGAGCGCGCTGTTGCGCTGGGTGGGCCCCGCGTTGCTCTTTACCGAGAGCTACAAAGCGCGGTCAGGGCCGCACTAGCCGCTCCCTAGCTGACGATCACGGCAGCGCCGTCGCCGCGATCGGCGATCACGCCAATGTCGTGCACCTGCTCGCCAGCCGAACGCAGGGTCGCGGCGGTGGCCTGGGCGTGGGCCGCGTCGACCACCACCACCATGCCGATGCCGTTGTTGAAGGTGCGGTTCATTTCGATGTCGTCAATGGCCGCCGTGGCCTGCAGCCAGGCGAACAGCTCGGTCTGTGGCCAGCTGCCTTTTTTCAGGTGAGCCGCCAGGCCATCGGGCAGCACGCGCGGGATGTTCTCTAGCAGTCCACCACCGGTGATGTGCGCCAGCGCCTTGATCGGGTGAGCGGCCAGCGCGGCCAGCACGTTCTTGACATAGAGACGGGTGGGCTCCATCACGGCTTGGCGAAAGGGTTTGCCGTCTAGCGTGGTGGGCAAGTCCTGGCCCGCCCGCTCGATGCACTTGCGCACCAGGCTAAAGCCGTTGGAATGAACACCGCTGGACGCCAGGCCCAGCACCACATCGCCCGACTTGATCTGCTGGCCGGTGAGGATTTTTGATTTTTCAACCGCACCAACGGCAAAGCCCGCCAGGTCGTACTCGCCGGCGGGGTACATGCCCGGCATTTCGGCGGTTTCTCCGCCAATCAGGGCGCAGCCTGAGAGTTCGCAGCCTTTGGCAATTCCGCCTACCACCGCTGCGGCGGTGTCCACATCCAGCTTGCCGCAGGCGAAATAATCGAGGAAAAACAGGGGCTCGGCGCCCTGCACCAGCACATCGTTGACGCTCATGGCCACCAGGTCAATGCCGACGGTGTCATGCATATTCCACTCGAAAGCCAGGCGCAACTTGGTGCCCACACCGTCAGTGCCGCTGACCAGCACGGGCTCTTTGTAGCGCTTGGGCACCTCAAAGAGTGCGCCAAAACCGCCAATCCCCGCCAGCACGCCCTCGCGCATGGTTTTTTTGGCTAGCGGCTTGATGCGCTCGACCAGGGCATCACCGGCGTCAATATCAACGCCTGCGTCTTTGTAGGATAGGGGGGATGTGCTCATGCTGGTCAATGGTTGGGACTGGCCCTCGGGCCGGGTTGGCAGTTGGCGTGCCCGCGAGGTGCGAGGGCACAAGCCGATAGAATTCAAGGCAAGATTCTAAGGGTTCACCCCTTGACCCACCTGATGCCAACCACCTCCTTGCTAAAACGCGCCCTGATCGTTCGACCGGCATGAAGCAGATTGCCCTGGACATTGGCTTGGCGTCTTTGCCCTCCTTTTCCAATTATTTTGCTGGCTCCAATGAGGAGGCGCTCAGGCATCTGCGCCTGTGGTCGAGTCACCAACTGCGCTCGCCTGTACCGACTTACCTGTGGGGAGAAACCGGCAGCGGTAAAAGTCATTTGCTCAAGGCCGTTTGCGAAAGTCTGCGCGAGCAGGGCGCTGTGGTCGGCTGGATGGATGCCAGCATGAGGGAGCCGCCGGAATTTAACGAAGCCTGGGCGGCGGTGATCATGGATGACTGCCATCTCTACAGCGCCGTGCAGCAACAGGCGGCGTTCAAGTGGTTTGTCAACGCGCTGCACGGCCCTGATGGTCGTCCACGCTGCGTGCTGGCGGCCGGCGCCGTGCCACCGGCGGATCTGGCGTTGCGCGAGGACTTGCGCACGCGCCTGGGCTGGGGCCATGTGTTTGCCCTGAAGGCGCTGACCGATGCCGAGCGCCGTGCCGTGCTGCGCCAGGAAGCTGATGCCCGCGGTATTTTCCTGAGTGACGAGACCATGGATTTCATCCTCACCCGCTTTTCCAGAGACCTGGGCAGCTTGATGCAGTTGCTCGACCAGCTCGATGGCTATTCGCTGCAAGCCCAGCGCAGCGTCACCATTCCCCTGATCAAGTCCATGCTGGAGAGCCAATGACAGCGTTCACAAGTTCCCGGGCGCCGGCTGGTGTCGTCAGCGGCCTGAAAAAATTGGCCCTGTTTGACCTGGACCACACCCTCATTCCCATGGATTCCGACTATGCCTGGGGCGAGTTCACCTTGGCTCTGGGGTGGTGTGACGGGGCGGAGTTCAAGCGCCGCAATGACGAGTTTTATGCCCACTACAAGGCCGGCACGCTCGATATTCATGCCTACGTGCGCTTTGCCACGCAGGCCATGCGTCAGCAGGGCAGCGCCAAGGCCAGCCAGGCGCACGCCCGCTTCATGCAAACCATCGTGCAGGGCGCCATCGAGCCGCAGGCGCTGGAACTCGTTCGCGCGCACCAGGCGGCCGGCGATACGGTCGTCATCGTCACGGCGACCAATGAATTTGTGACCCGTCCCATCGCCCAGGCTTTTGGTGTGGCCGAACTGATCGCGGTGCAACTGGCCCGCGACGCGGCCGGCGAACTGACCGGCGAAATCTTCGGCACGCCCTCGTTTCGCGAAGGCAAGGTCGCGCGTGTCCAGACCTGGCTGGCTGAGCGGCAACTCACCTGGGACGCCATCGAAACGGTTTTTTATACCGACTCCATCAACGACCTGGCCTTGCTTGAGCGCGTCACGCACCCGGTGGCCACCAACCCTGATCAGGCCCTGCGGTCCATTGCCACCGAACGGGGATGGCGCATACTTGAGCTGTTTACCTAGTATTTCATGATAAAAAAATTCATCGACAAGCTGTTTGGCAAGTCCGACAGCGCAGCCAGTGGCAGCAGCCGCAGTGCCAAATCGCCTTATGGCAAACGTTTGGAAGTCGGCCCCAAGGAGCACGGCATTGACCCGGCCCTGGTCGACGAACGCGCCATGGACGTGGTGCGCACGCTCAAGCAGGCCGGCTACCAGGCTTATGTGGTGGGCGGTGCTGTGCGCGACTTGCTGGTGGGCCTGCGCCCGAAGGACTTTGACGTGGCCACTGACGCCACGCCCGAGCAGGTTAAAAGCCTGTTTCGCCGCGCCTTCATCATTGGCCGGCGCTTTCGCATCGTGCATGTGATCTACGGGCGCGGCCGCGAGCACGAGGTCATCGAGGTCTCGACCTTTCGTGCCCACCTTGACAACAGCCAGGCCGAGCAAGTCGGCGGCAACGAGCGCACCAGCAAGAGCGAGCTGGCCGGCATGAAACACGCCGTGGACGCTTCGGGTCGGGTGCTGCGCGACAACGTCTGGGGCTCCATGGAGCATGACGCGGCACGCCGCGACTTCACCATCAACGCCATGTACTACGACCCCGAAACACAAGTCGTGGTCGATTACCACCACGGCATTCGGGACGCCAAGAAACTGGTGCTGCGGATGATCGGCGAGCCCGCCACGCGCTACCGCGAAGACCCAGTGCGCATCATTCGCGCCGTTCGATTTGCCGCCAAGCTCAGCGCCCTGGGTTTCAAATTCGAGGACAAGACTGCCGCGCCGCTGCGCGAAATGCGCGGTCTGCTAGCCGATGTGCCGCAGTCCCGACTGTTCGATGAGATGCTCAAGCTCTTGCAAACGGGGCATTCGCTGGCCAGCATTGCGCAGCTCAAGTCACTGGGTTTGGGGACCGGTATTTATCCGCTGCTTGACGTGGTGGTGGAAGCGGCCGACGAGCCATTCCTGAATCTGGCCCTGCAGGACACCGACCGCCGCGTGGGCGAAGGCAAGCCCGTGGCGCCCAGTTTTCTGCTGGCCTGCGTGCTGTGGACCGACGTGCGCGAAGGCTGGGAGCGCAGACGCAAGCGTGGCGAGCATTTGATGCCGGCCTTGCAAGACGCCATTGATGATGCGTTCAACGCAAAAATTGGTGATGTGTCGGGCCGCGGCAAGCTGGGCATCGACATGCGCGAAATCTGGACCATGCAGCCACGCTTTGAAAAGCGTGTGGGCAGCTCGCCCTACTCCTTGCTGGAGCAGCCGCGCTTTCGCGCCGGTTTCGATTTTTTACGCTTGCGCGGACAAACCGGCGAAATCGACAAGACCCTCGCGCAGTGGTGGGAGACATTCAGCACCGCCTACGACGACGAGCGCCATGCCATGGTCGAGGCCGTGCGCCTTGAGTCGGCACCCAAGCCCTCGCCCCGTACCCGCGTCAAGCGCAAAGAGGATGTGACGCCGCTGGCTGAGTCGGCCGGGCAGCACGGCTCTGACTTGCCAAGCTCTGGCGCCAGGGAGGCGGGCGTCGGCGAGGGTGATGCCGAAGCCACACCCGCCAAGAAACGGCGTCGCCGCCGTAAGCCGACGGGCCGTGCCGGCGAAGGCGCGCCGGCTGCCGATTCAGCCCCGGGACACAGCTCGGGCGACTGACGCGCAGACCTATGCGTACCACCGCAGCGGCCATTGACCTGAAGGGGCTTTGCGGGCGGGCCCCAGTCGGGGCTTTTGTGGGGCTAGGCGCCAACCTCGGCGACTGCGCTTTGGCGCTTCGGGCGGCTGTCACGGCGATCAAACAATTGCCGTTGACTCAGGTTCTTGGGCTTTCCAGCCTGTACCGTACGGCCGCGCAGGAAAGTCATCCCGGCAGCCCCGACTATGCCAATGCCGTGCTTCATATCGAGACGGGCTTGAGTGCCCCCGATCTGTTGCTGGCGCTTCTGCGCGTGGAAGCCGCCGCCGGACGCCAGCGGCCCTATCCCAATGCGCCCAGAACGCTGGATCTGGACCTGCTCTTGTACGGCGATGCGCGAATCGATTCAGCGCATTTGACGGTGCCCCATCCGCGCATGTATCAGCGCGCCTTTGTGCTGGTGCCGCTGGCCGAGATTGCACAGCAGCGGGTCAGCGCTTCGCAATTGCGGGCCGTGGCCGATCAGCCGATCGAGCGGCTGGGGCCTTTGTTCGCGGTTTAACCAAACCCCGGCCGTGGGCCGCTAGCAGCCGCATGCAGCGTTGAATGAGTCAAAGAGTTGCGCGCAAGTCGCAAACGTCGCACATGGCGCATATGGCGCATATGGCGCATATGGCGCACATTAGGGCGCCAGTCGCTCGCGCAGCCACGGCGTGTCGTCCTGCCGGGTGTAGCGCAGGCGGTCGTGCAGGCGGCTCTTGCGACCTTGCCAAAACTCCCAACGGTCAGGCACCAGGCGGTAGCCACCCCAGTGCGGCGGACGCGGCGGTTGCAACAAAAACTGGGCACCGTAGCGGGCGGCGTTGGCCACCAGCACGCCGCGGCCCGAGATCACCTCGCTTTGTGGGCTGGCCCAGGCTCCGATGCGCGAGTCCAGCGGGCGGCTCTTGAAGTAGGCGTCGCTCTCTTCGTCAGAGACTTTCTGGACAAGGCCTTCAATGCGCACCACGCGCTCGAGCTCGACCCAGTGAAACTGCAGTGCGGCATAGGGGTTGCCAGCCAGCGCCTGGCCCTTGCGGCTGTTGTAGTTGGTAAACCAGGTGATGCCGCGCTCGTCCAGGCCTTTGATCAGCACCACCCGGGTGGAGGGCCGCAGGTCGCTGCTCACGGTGGCCAGGGTCATGGCGTTGGGTTCGGGCACTTCAGCGGCCAGGGCTTCCTGCAGCCACTGGTCAAACTGGCGCAAGGGGTCGGCGTTGGAAGCGTTTTCATCGAGTTCGGCGCGCTCGTAGCTTTTGCGGAGGTCGGCGATGGCGGAAGTGGGCTGGGTCATGCGGTCAGTATAAAGAGCGCGGCCAGCCGCGAAGGCAGGACGGCGCCACCTCAGGGCGCAGCCAGACGCAGCAGCCGGGCGAGCTCCAGGTCGTCAATGCCGGCTTGCCGCAGGCAATCGTACGTCTGGCGTGCATAGTCCAGCGTGCTGCCATAGCGACCTCGTGCCTGGTCCAGAATCTGCCTGTATTGTTCAGCCTGCAGCACGCCAGTGAAGTTGGGGCTCTGCCGCGACAGCGTGAAGGCCAGCGCGCTGACGGGGCCGCCGGCCGTACTGCACTGCAGCCATTTGGGGTCATACACTGCCGTCGGCATTTCTCGCAGCCAGAGCCGGGCCAGCGCGTCGGCCACCTCCTGGCGCGGCAGGCGGTAGGCCATGCCCTGGCAACTTCCGCCCGACAGCAGGGCAAATACCAGCCCCGGGCACTCTGGCGTGCCTCGGTTGATTCGGCTCCACATCTTCAAGGCCCGGTGGTAGCCGTGAACCTTCGCCTTGCGCTGTTCAGCGAAATCGAATTCGGGTCGCCAGATCAGCGATGCATAGCCAAAAACCCAGAGGTCGCCCTGACCGCCCCAGTGCGCCAGGGTCTGGCCGAGCATTCGCTGCGGGTCGCGGGGTCCCGGCTTGGTGAAATCTGCTGAACTTCTCATCACCTCTTGACTGTAGCGCTTGTTGGCTTGAATAAGCGCAGAAGTAATGCCATGCGTGCTACCGCTTTGAATGCCGGTGATCCGTACGCAAGTGTTTTTGAGTCTGCGGCAGCGGCACTGTCCGGGCCGTGTCGACGACCTTGCTGCATCGTTCCCCCCTCAATATGAGGGTAAAGCCAAAGCGCTCCGGGAAATCGGGGTGATATTTCATGGTCTTGAGTAGAGATTCCAGATGTGCGGGGTCATCCGATCTGTAGGGGCGCTGTGACTCTTGGCATGTCCAGGTCATCAAATGGCTTGGTATGGTGTGTTTTGAACATGATCCCTAGGTAAAAACCCTTTTTGCGGTTGACGCCAATGACTTTCAAACTAAAATGAAAGCGCTTTCAAACATGAGTACAGCTATGAAAAAATTCACTCTCGCGATGGTTATGCTACTGCTGGGCGTGGCTGCTTTTGCGCAAAAAACGGTGATCACCGTAGCGGCCTATCCCGCTGTAGATGACATCGTGAAAGCTGCGCTGCAAGATTGGCAAAAGAAAAATCCGAACGTGGAAGTCAAGGTGGTTGGCCGTGAATACGCCGACCACCACACCGCCATGACGACTGCATTGGCCACCTCAACAGGGTTGCCAGACGTGATGACTATCGAATACGGCTATTTGGGCCGTTTTGCACAAAGCGGTGGACTCGAAGATCTGGAAAAGCCCCCCTTCAGCCTGGGGGATAGTGCCGCCAAGATGGTTCCGTTTGCTATGGCCCAAGGCCGTTCAGCAATTCACGGCCAAGTGGCCATGCCGACCGACATTGGACCGGGGGCCATGTTTTACAGAAATGACTTGCTGGTCAAAGCCAAGGTCAGTGAATCGGAACTGACGCAGTCCTGGGAAAGCTTCATTCAGAGTGGTCAAAAAATCAAAAAGAGCAGCGGTGCGTATTTGGTGGCGCATGCGCGCGATGTCAAAGACATCGTGATCAGAACAGGCATTCCAGCCGGTCAGGGCGTGTATTTTGACGAACAGGGTAAATCCATCATTGAGACCTCACCGCGTTTCAAAAGAGGATTTGAAATTGCACAAAAAATCAGAGCAGAGGGTTTGGACGCGAAGGTTAATCCTTGGTCAAACGAATGGGGCGAGTCGCTCAAACGCGGAACCGTGACAGTGCAAATGATGGGTGCCTGGTTGGGCGGACACTTGCAAAACTGGCTAGCCCCCAACACCAGCGGCCTCTGGAGATCCACCGTGCTGCCTGAGCGTGTTGCCACATCCTGGGGCGGGACTTTCTACGCCATACCCAAAAAAGCGATTAACAAAGAGATCGCCTGGGACTTGATCAAGCACCTGACCTTGAACAGCAAACAGCAGCAATTGGCATTTGAAAAATTCAATGCCTTTCCGGCCTTGCTTGATGCCCAGAATGGGCAATTCTTTGAACAACCTGTGGCCTTCCTTGGCGGACAAAAAGCAAGAGCCGAGTGGAAAACCACAGCCTCGCAAATCAAGCCTACGACGGTCTTCAAAAACGACAGCGTTGCAGAGGAAGTTGTGAATGCCGAGTTGGACCTGGTTCTGAACAAAGGCAAATCGATCGACCAGGCACTGAAAGACGCTCATCGTTTGGTTCAAAGAAGAGCTAGCCGCTAATGAAGCCGATCTTGAAACCAGCCATGGCACCTTACGTGCTGATCAGCCCCTTCCTGTTGCTGTTTCTGGTTTTTGGTTTGTTTCCGATCGTTTTTTCCTTTGTGTTGATGTTCCACATGTGGGATCCCGTTCAGGGACTCAGCTCCATGAAATATGTGGGGCTGGACAACCTGATCTTTGCGATCGAGGACCCGCTGGTCTGGACCTCACTTGGAAATACGCTGTGGATGGCCCTGGCATCCGGAATGCCCCAGCATTTAGTGGCGATTCCACTGGCCTATCTGATCAACGAAAAAATGGGGCGCTGGCGCAACGCCGCGATGGGTGCATACTTTTTGCCGTACATCACATCAACGGTGGCCATTGCCATCATGTTCAGCACCTTGTTCTCAACCGATTACGGCATGGTGAATGCGGCACTGGCAGAGATGGCGAAATGGCCCGTGCTAAGTGCCGTGTTGCCAGCCAAAAATATCGACTGGCTGGGAAGTCCGGAGGCTATCAAGCCCGTGGTATCAGCCGTGGTTTTCTGGCGATACCTGGGATTCAACGTCATTTTGTATGTGGCTGCAATGCAAAGCATACCGCGCGACTTGTACGAAGCCGCCCGCATGGACGGCGCCAAAAGCTGGCAGCAATTTTTTTTCATCACGCTGCCTCAGCTCAAGCCCATCATGTTTTTTGGTGTGACCTTAACGGTCATCGGCGGCTTGCAGCTATTTGAAGAGCCTTTCATCCTCACGGGTGGAAAAGGCGGCCCGGAGTATGCCGGAATGACCACGGCCATGTACATGTATCGCACAGCGTTTGACTTCAATGACTTTGGTTTGGCGAGTGCCATTTCATGGATGCTCTTTGTGATCATTCTGGTCATGACACTGATCACCAATAAAGCCTTCAAAAACAAGGAAGGTCAGCCATGAGCCAGCCGATGTCTGAAAACAAATCGACTTTGGGTGTCGTTGGCTGGGTGTTCATCCTCCTGGGTGCCTTGCTGATGTTGGGGCCGTTCTATTTCATGTTCGTGTTTGCAACACAACCCCGCGCAGAAATATTCAGCGTTCCACCACCGCTTTTTTTCGGGGATCACTTCCTGGAGAACATGAAGATCCTGATGGCAAAAATTCCCTTCTGGAGGAATCTGGGCTGGTCCTTGTATGTCGGCCTGATGGGCACCGCGCTCACTTTGTTGTTCTGCTCCATGGCGGGCTTTGCATTTGCAGTGTACGAATTCAGGTTCAAAAAAGTGTTGTTTGGCTTGGTGATGGGCACCATGCTCGTGCCCTCGTTTCTCGGCATGATCCCGTCCTTTTTGATCATGGACGCGCTCAATTGGATTGATCAACCCAGAGCCCTATATTTGCCAGGAGCTGCCCCTGCGATGGGTATTTTCCTCATGCGCCAATACATCACATCAGCCATTCCCAAAGAGCTGATTGAAGCGGCCCGAATGGACAACTGCGGTGAATTCAGAATATTTTGGAGTGTGGTGGTGCCGTTGCTGGGGCCTGCATTCGGCACTCTGGGATTGATCGCGTTCATTGCTTCATGGAACAACTTTATCGGCCCCTTGGTGGTGATACGTTCGCCGGAAATGTACACATTCCCACTGGCTCTGCGGAGCGTTCAGAGCCCTGTGGACACGGAATGGGGCGCCTTGATGGCCGGCTCGGCCATCGCGGTGATTCCTCTGCTGATCATTTTCATTTTTTCATCGAGGCGTTTGATCGAAGGCCTGACGGCAGGCGCTGTGCGCGGTTAAACAAATAAAAGACTTATGAGCTCTTCAGAAATTTCACGTTCTCAGTTCCCCACGGACTTCAAGTGGGGTGTGGCCACATCGTCTTTCCAAATCGAGGGTGCGCACGATAGCGACGGTAAAGGTCCCTCCGTCTGGGACAGCTTTTGCAAGGTAGAGGGAAAAATTGCTGACGCAAGTAATGGCCATACAGCCTGTGAGCACTACGTGCGGTGGCAAGAGGACGTTGACCTGATCTGCCAACTTGGTGTTGGAGCCTATCGTTTTTCCATATCATGGCCGCGTGTTCAGCCTGATGGCCAGGGCCAATGGAACGAGGCGGGTTTTGCGTTTTATGACAAGTTAATCGGTGCTCTGGCCGAGCGTGGCATTGAGCTACACCTGACACTGAATCACTGGGACTTGCCGCAGGCGCTGCAAGATCAGGGCGGATGGGTCAGCCGTGAAGTGTGTGAACATTTCACCCGCTATGCGACTGAGGTCGCGAGGCGATTTGGTCATCGCGTTCAGAGTATTTGTACGCACAACGAGCCATGGGTGATTGCCATCCTGGGCTACGAGCAAGGCATTTTTGCGCCGGGTATCAAATCCAGATCGCAAGCTATGCAGTCCGTTCACCATTTATTGCTGAGCCACGGCATGGCCCTCAAGGCCATGCGCGCACTTGGGCTTAAAACGCCCATGGGCATTGTGCTGAACCTTTCACCCATTTATCCTGCCAGCGATGACCCTCAAGACCTGGCCAAGGCGCGCTTGGACGACGGATTGATCCTGCGCTTGTACATGGATGCACTGTTTCAGGGCACCTACCCGCAAGACGTTATCGCACATTTGGGCCCTGATGCCCCCCAGCAGATGCCAGGGGATCTGGACACCATCGCGCAGGTCAACGACTTTCTTGGCGTGAACTACTACACGCGAAACTTTTCATCCAGTGGAAATCCCTGGGATGTCTCAAGTACAGGCAACGAGGTCACCGACATGGGTTGGGAGGTGTATCCGCAAGGCCTGACCGAATTACTCTGCCGCTTGCACACAGACTACAAACCAAAACTGCTACTGGTCACTGAAAACGGTGCGGCCTTCAAGGACAAGTTGGTGGATGGTGTGGTGGATGACACGCAGCGATTGGCCTACATCAGGGATCACATCTCAGCTACCTACGATGCCATGGCGCAGGGTGTGCCAGTCGGAGGTTATTTCGCCTGGAGTC
>CAIMVC010000381.1 GCA_903844825.1 uncultured Burkholderiales bacterium
CTGCGGCAAGGCGCCCGCCGCCGTGCGCTGGCCGCAGCGGTGGCTGCAACTGGCCGGGCAGATCGAGCGGGTTGACAGCGTGGCCGGGCAGCAGCGACTGCTGACGCGTTTGAGTCAGGCTGAGCGGCCGCTGATGCTGGCTTTTGTCAATGCGCATGCGCTGAACTCGGTGGTCAGCTCGAGCGTATTTTTTCAGGCGCTCAGCGCTGCCGATGTGTTGCTGCGCGACGGTTCGGGCATGGCCACCTTGTTTAAATGGCTGGCGCAGGCACCGGGCCTGAACCTCAACGGCACCGACTTCATCCCGCTGCTCATCGAGCGTTTTAACGGTCGGCCCGTGGCGTTGCTGGGGACGCGCGATCCCTACCTTCGGCAAGGTGTGGACACGGTGGTCAAGCAACTGGCGCCTGACAGCCTTGTGATCAGTGCCGACGGCTTCAGGCCCCTGTCTGACTACGTCACCTTGCTGCAGGCCCAGCGGCCAGCGCTGGTGGTGCTGGGCATGGGCATGCCGCGCCAGGAGCTGGTGGCGGCCGCGCTGCGGGACCAGCTGGACTTCGCCTGTGTAATTGTTTGCGGCGGTGCCATCATCGATTTTCTGGGCGGCAAGACGCCGCGCGCTCCGGCCTGGCTGCGCCGCCTGGGTCTGGAGTGGCTGTACCGGCTGGCGCAGGAGCCGCGCCGGCTGTTTGGTCGCTACGTACTGGGCAATCCGCTGTTCCTGGCCAGGGCTCTGCGCCTGCGGGCCGACCGGGCGCGCAAGCAACTGCGCTGAGGGCTTGCGCAGCGCTGAGGTCTCGTTGGGGCGGCTGCAGCGCGTTGGGGCGCCAGCGCCTGTGCCAGAGCAGCGCATCACGGGCGGACGCGGGCCAGCAGTCAGTGGACGTCGGCTTTGGCTGCGGGCGCTGCTGCCACCGCGCCACGGCCAGCGTCGACAGCCAGCTCAGCCGGTACGCGGGCCGGCGCCGACGCGCCAAAGTGGCGTTGGTGCAAGCGCGCCACGCTGGCAAAAAACTGGCTCAGTGAAAACTGTTGCTGGTAGAGCCGGCGGCCGTTTGTCTCCAGCTGGTGCTTGAGTGCGGGCTCGCTCAATACCCGTTGCAGGCTGTGCGCAATGCCCCGCGCATCGCCGGGCCGGACAAACAGTGCGTTGACCCCGTCCGTTAAAAAGCCAGGGATTTCGCCAACCGGGCTGCACACCACGGCCACTGCGTTGGCCAGCGCTTCCAGAATCACCAGCGGCAGGCCTTCGTCGTAAGAGGGCAGCACCAGCACGTCGGCGCGAGCCATCAACTGGGCAACGCGCTGCTGGTCGGCCCAGCCTTCGAACTCGACCCAGCTGCTGAGCCCCAGCGCCGCTGCTTTGGCCTGGTAGCCCGCTACGTCGCCACCACCGACCAGGCAAACGCGGATGCGGCGCGTGTCAAAGCCGGGCAGGGCGAGCGCGGCCAGCAGGTCCGACACCCCTTTGCGCTCTGACAGGTTGCCAACAAACAGCACCCGCTGAACAGCTCCGCCTGCCGAGCGGCGACGGCGCTCTTGCGGTGGCGGAACGCCGTTGATCAGGATGCTGACCCGCTCTGGTGGCACCTTGAGCTCGTCAATCACAAACTGCTGGCTGGCCCGGCCGAGCACCACGCAGCTTTGCGGCAAGGAAAACACCCAGCGCGTGAGCGCCTGCAGCGGCCTTGGCAGGGTGCGGTAAGAGTGGTGCAACTGCGCAGCATGCAGATGCAGCACGACGGGAAGGCCCAGTGCGCGGCTGAGCGCCACCAGCGCGCCCTTTCTGAACAGGCTCAGGCGCTCGGCAATGTTCACATGCACGCCCACCAGGTCCCCGGCAAGGCGGCCTTGCAGCACCCGGGCCAGGGCCTTGGTCAGCACCCACAACGAGTAGGCGGCGCTGCCGTCGCCGCGCGTGTCGAGCGGGCGCAATTGCGCCGCTGCTCCTGCGGCTGGTCGGGCATCGGGCGAGGTGCCGCCGGGCGCCTGGGCCTGAATCAGGTAGTCCGCCACCCGGTACATGCCGCCGCCTTTGGGCGCCCAGGGGCAGGCGATAAAGATGTAGGGTGTACTCGGGGGGCTTGCCGGTTTGAGCGGCGTTGTGTCACTGCGCATGAGACCTTTCTGATCCGTGAGGGGCTGACGTCGTGGAAGGCAGCGCGGTCGGCGCTGGCGGGGACGGCTTGAAGATCAGCCGCTTAAGCCCGCGGCGCATGGGCCGCTCCAAAGCGAGGTAAGACGCCAGCCCGACCAGCAGCGCCAGCGCGCAGACCAGGGGCAGGATCACCCAGCCCTCGCGCAGACCGAGGCGCTGGCTGAGCTGCACCGCCACCGGAACAACGAAGGTGTGCGACAGGTAAATCGAATAGGCCGCCTGGCCCGGCAACCTCAGCAAGCGCAGGGGCTGCAGGCGCAGCAGCCAGGGTTCCAGCCAGACCGTGCCACCCACCACCAGCGCCGCCGCCAGGCCGTTGCCCATCAGGCGCTCGTCCAAGGGCTTGTCAGGCCAGCCAGAGTCAGGCAGGTTAAACATCAGCACCAGGCCCAGGGCCAGCATCAGCAGGCCAGCCTCCGGAACCGTCTGGCGCCAGCGCGTGAGCAAGC
>CAIMVC010000382.1 GCA_903844825.1 uncultured Burkholderiales bacterium
CGGTGAGCCACGACTTCTGCGTGAAAGACAGCCGAGACAATGCCGCCAACCAGCGCCGCAACGAGCAAAACCTCGAACAGCACACCGAGCGCGCCCCCGTATCCCGCCGGAGCGAAGATAAAAACGGCCCAAACCGCTACAGGGCAAATGATCGACCACAGGGGCAATCGCGCAATCAGTTTCATGGCCCGAGTCTATCGAATTGCTCAATCCCCGACAGCCCTACCCCCAAAGGGTAATTCGAGCCATATTCTTCAAATAGCCGCACGCACTTGCGTGAATCCGCACGCACCAACGAAGGTGTGAGCGCAGGATTGGTTGCACATGCGAGCCCGGGCCAAGCCGCAGACGGTCAATCCACGAATCAGCCGTCGCCGACATTCAGGTCAGGCACTCAGACGCAAGAACAGGTTTACCGGCTCGGCACAGAAAACCGGTAGGTCACCCCAAGACCCAAGTAGTCGGCCCTGAATTTCTCTTGGCTGGGAACTGATTTGGTTGCCGATTGCCCTGCCAGACCAAAGATTGCCAGTCGGTCACTCAACCCATAATTCAAACCAATGGCAGTTTTCAGAATCGGTCCATGCACGTTGGTGCCGACCATGACCTGGGCAAATAACTGCGTCGGGTTATTTTTATCGTACTTACTCTGCAAGCCTATACCGGCGAGAAATTCGCCATACCCAGGGTAGCCGAGGTAAGCGTTGTACGCGGCGCCGGCCTGAACGGGTAGATAGACATGATCGTTCAAAATACTGTCGATCTGCAGGGAAAGCAGATCCATCCTGCCTCGGTCCTTGTCCCGGTATTTGATATTGAAGCCGGTCTGATTGAATAAATTTATTCGATAACCCTTGAAGTAACTGTCTTCGTAGGCCTGGCTTGAGGCTGAACTCACATGGCCGGTCTGCATGTGGTAGTTCAATGCCGCGCCCAAGGTGTAGTTTTTTGACGATCCTCTGGGGGCAAACAAGTAACCAGTCGACAACGACACGCCCAGGTTTCTGTTGAGCAAGTATTCCGTTGATATTTTTGAATGGACCAGCACGCCTGGTCCTGTATTGATCTTGTCAGGTGAATAGCCGCCTGATCCCAGTCCGATCTGAGCCTGCAGGCTCACGCGTGGGGACAATTGAAGGGTATGCCCAAGGCCGCCTAAGATCTGGTTGTAAAGAGGCATTCCCCTGTAGCCGACGCCCGCATTGAGGTACCAGTAATTGTTCTGCATGAAGAAGCGTGAAAACTGCAGGTCAATGAGTTGGATGGTCGCTTTATTCGATCCGGATGGATCAATTTGCTTCATATTGTCCAGGCCCAGGGTCCACGTACTCTTGCCGAAGCCGGGGTAGGCGTCCTGATCGCTCGATCGGTTATCGGAGGAAAAACTTTCGCCGGATCTCGAGTAGTCACCGACGGCGTATGAAAACGGTACCTGAACGTAGAAATTGAGTTGCGAGTTGTTGATGGCCGAATTTTTAAATCTCATCTTGGCCAGATTGACGCCTGCCGAAAAATCCTTGAACTCATAGCCCAAGCCGAGGTAACTCTTGACAAACCCACCCGTGCCGGAAAGTTCTATGCTGTGCTGAACACTTTTGCCGCCACCGCCACCGCCGAGCGAAAGACCGGCATCCGCAAAGAAATTCCCGGTGATGCGGCGCTGAAAATGAGCGTCTGCCGAAAAGGCCATGAAACCGCCGTACTCGCCACGCAGCAAGGGTCCATAAGCACCCACACCCAGGTACATCCCGTCGTTCACCTTGTTGAGAAGGTGAACTCCAAGGAGGTCGATCGACTTGTTTCCCAGGACCGGAATCATTTGATAGTCGAGCATGACCATGCCATCGGCCTTGATCAGTTTTGACGGCGCTGACTTCGCCTGGGTCTCTTTTTCGCTTGCGCCCGCAAGGGCATATTGGCTGGATGAGAGAGGCAATTCCCGCTGGCTGTTGCCCCCGTCGCCGAAACCTGGCACATCGTCACGGATCACCCGGGCGCCCGCACAGTAGTCGCTGGCCGTCAGGCCCAGACAATGCGCAAAACTGACCGGCGCAGAAAACACCGCTACCGCCAGCGTGAAAAACCAGTTTGTTTTCATCGCCCTGATCATCGCTCATCCGCCCCTGCGAAGGGCTGCAGTTGCCCTAGCGGTTATTCAGCACGCTTTGCGCGCCCTGCGGCATGCAGCCTCCAGCACCCACGTCAACCGCCCCTACCGGATTTGGCGGCTGACCCAGTTGTACAGGCGCCGCATCCGATCAGCCTCGTTGCGCGAGCCCTCAACGAGCGACAGCGCGAGCTGGGCTATCGCAGGCGTGAGCTGGATTCAACGGCTCAAGCGCGAGACGGCGCCAGGAGCCCGCTGCGCCTGGGCCTTGGCCAGCAGGGCCGCCACCGCCGGCGTAAGACCCTGGTGGGCCTTGGCCGGCGGCGCTGAGAAGCTGCCGGCGCGCGCCAGGCCCGCCTTCATCCGGACCAGGGTCTCGGCATGGCGCACGGCGCTGGACACGCCATCCACCATGGGCACCGGGATGCGGCCCTCCAGGCTGCGCGCCAAGCCCGCCAGCGGCGCGCCGGCCAGCACGATCACGTCGGCACCGTCCTCGGCCACGCAGCGCCCAGCCAGTTCCACCAGGCGCTCGCCCTGGTTGCCCTGCACATTGCCGATATCGAGCAGCGACTCGTCCAGACCGCGAATGCTGGCCAGGCGCGAGGACAGCCCATAAGCGTGCACCGTCTCCGCATACCAGGCTCGAATGCGCTGCGAGATCGCCACGATCGAAAAGCGCTGGCCCAGCAGGCAGGCGCTGGCCAGCGCGGCTTCGGTCAGCCCGGTGACGGGGCAGGGCAGCACCTCGCGCAGCGCCATGAGCCCCGGGTCGCCGAAAGCGGCCACGATCACTGCGTCAGCGCCTTCGTGGTGCTGCGCCGCCAGTTCGGCCGTCGCATGCGCACCGAGAAGGGCTTCGAACCGGGTCTCGATGTAGGCCACGCCGCTGGGCGCGGTGAGCACCTCGATGTCGGTGCCCGGCGCTGCGCTGCGCCGCGCTTCAGCGGCGATCAGCTGCGAAACGCTCTCGGAGATGTTCGGGTTGATCAACAGCAGTTTCATGCGTTCTCCCAAAGGGGGGGGCGTGCCGGCGGGCCGCCCAGGCGTTCCAGATGCGCGGCCAGGCCGAGCACGCGGGCATCGGCGTAGCGCGGTCCCACAACCTGCAGCCCCACCGGCAAGCCGCGCACCAGACCGGCGGGTACCGAGCACGCTGGCGCCTGGGCGTAGTTAAACAGGGGCGTAAAGACCGCATGGCCGCGCGGTCCTGCGGGCTGGCCGCCGATCTCGGCCGGACCCAACTGCCCGACCGGCCAGGAGACCGTGGGCGTCGTCGGACACAGTAGCAGGTCGAATCGCTCGAAGAAAGCAGCGTAGGCGGCATAGATGTGCTCGCGCAGGATCAGCACGCTGGCGATGTCCTGCGCGCTGTGCTGGCGGCCCAGGCGCACCTGGGCGGCGATGTCGGGGTCCAGGATGTCGGGGTCGGCGTCCAGCGCCGCCCCGTGCAGCGCGGCCAGGCCGGCCTGTTGCAGCTTGATCAGCGGGTATTCGCGAACGCCCGCCGGCCAGGCCGGCGCGGCCTCCTCGATCACGTAGCCGTCGGCCTGCAGTTGCCGCACCCTGCGCTCGAGCGCGTCACGCACATCGGCGTCGATGGCAAATTCGCAGCCCAGGTCGGGACTCCAGGCCAGGCGCAGGCTGCGCGGTGGCGCTTCCTGCAGCGCAGGACGTGCGGGC
>CAIMVC010000383.1 GCA_903844825.1 uncultured Burkholderiales bacterium
GGCCTTGAATTGAAGAACACTTTTCTTCAGGTCGCGGTACTCTTCGCAACCAAACGTGCAAGCTTTGTCCAAGCGGTTCAGCATGGTCTCAGCGCCTGCCAGGTCATTTTTTAAAAGCAATAGCTCGCCGTAGTACTCCAGCGCCCCACGGTGTTTAGGTTCTTTGGCCAGCGCTGCCTGGTAATGCTTTTCGGCTTCAGGCAGATTGGGTGGCGACTTTTTGCGCAAGCTGTAACCCATCAGGTTGTGCCAGTCGGCGGATTGCTTGTCATCGGCCTGCAAAAGCACAGAGACCGCTTGATCAAAATTCTTTGCTTCGATGAATTGTCTGGTTTGAGCTTGCCAACTGGGCGTGGTCGGCCCCGCAGGCGTCATGTCGGCAGAAATGGCAGCTGTGGACAGACTCAACATGGCGCTTAAAAAAAGTTGCTTTTTCATGGGTGATCCTTGCTTTGACCATGTGCTTGCCAAGCAAGCTGAAGTTGTCACAGGGTTGATTCTCTGCTTCAGCGACTCAGTTTGCCCGGGCCA
Organism: uncultured Burkholderiales bacterium; assembly: GCA_903844825.1. Classification (GTDB taxonomy): domain Bacteria; phylum Pseudomonadota; class Gammaproteobacteria; order Burkholderiales; family Burkholderiaceae_C; genus Polaromonas. The sequence goes on from CAIMVC010000383.1 coordinate 532, forward strand.
CCCAGATGGTGGCGCCTTCGGGTCCGTAGGTTTCTGCGTGCGCGATGTTTCGCGCCAATCGAAAACTGTCACCGGCACGCAAGTGGCGCACCTGGTCACCGACCGTCAAGCTATAGCTGCCTTTGATCACCAGCACGCTGGCATCAAAAGCGTGTGTGTGCGTTGCCAGGTGCTGGTTGGCCTGCCACTCGCGAACCAAGACTTCGTCAAATCCTTCCTCTAACGATTGCTTGGTAAATTCAGACATGGTCACGCTTGTCATGGGCAGGCTCCGTCAACAGCTTGTATTTGAAGCGGCTTTTCCAGAAATCATCGACATTTTGCACAGTCAGCTCCATTCAAAATAGAGTCAACCATCAAACAGGTAATGCGACTTAATTTTGGACTACCAACAAAAATATTCAACGATCAGGGGTATTGCACGAGGCGTAACTGAGCAGTGGTTTTTGCTGAGCCGCGAAGAAATGAAAAATGCCCCTTTAGGGGCGTTTTTGCTAGGCACTTGGCGGAGCAGAACATACTTCATGTCAGACCGCCCAAGTTTTTCATGGGCAGGTAGATCAAGCTTCTAGTCAATGTCCACGCCGGGCCGGAATACTCACCGCGGCGAATTAATTTGAACCTGACCCCAATTTTTTAATTGTTCTTGCGTAGATCGCGGTTTAGTCACGCGGCCAAGAGCGAACAGCGCTGGACCGAGGCCAACTCCTTTTGTAGCGCTACCTTGGCAATGGCCGTGTCATAAGCAGCCTGACCGCGCGACCACCAGCCATCGCTCAGGCCGAAGTAGCGGCACAGCCTAAGGTCCGTGTCTGCCGTGATCGAGCGCCGGCCAGCCACGATTTCGCCGATCCTTTGCGCAGGCACGCCGATGTCCTTGGCAAGGCGGTACTTCCTCAAGCATCTCGCCGGGGAATACAGGTTCAACAGTGCGCATTGCTCTTCTTTTAGTGATGGTCTACGATCTCTACTTCCGTGGCCCCTTCATGGGTCCAAACGAAGCAAACGCGCCACTGCTGATTGATGCGGATGCTGTGCTGTCCTTTCCGCTCATCTTTCAGCGCATCAAGTCCGTTGCCGGGCGGCACCTTCAGATCGTCAAGAACTGCCGACCAGTCCAGCCGCACGCAGATTCCCCGCCTGCCCGCAAGAACGGCTCGCGACCCACCCTAAACTAGCCAGATGTCCGACCTACTGAACCCCGGCGAGAGCCTGCGACCCATCGTTATTTTGATTTCCGGCACGGGCTCGAACATGGCGGCCATCGTTGAGGCGGCGGGTAAGGAGGACTGGGCGCGTCGTTACGGGGCGCGGGTGGCGGCCGTCATCAGCAACCGGCCTGAGGCATCGGGCTTGACGCTGGCGCAGAGTCTGAAGGTGCCCACCGAGGTGCTGGACCACCGCGCTTTTGAGTCGCGCGAGGCTTTTGATGCGGCCTTGATGCTGCGCATTGACGCACATGCGCCGGCGCTGGTGCTGCTGGCCGGTTTCATGCGTATTTTGACCTCGGGTTTTGTGGCGCACTACGCGGGCAGGCTGCTCAATATTCATCCTTCGCTGCTGCCGGCTTTCCCTGGCTTGAACACCCACAGGCGTGCGATTGACGCCGGTTGCCGTGTGGCCGGCGCCACGGTGCACCAGGTCACGGCGGAGCTCGACCACGGTGAGATCTTGGCGCAGGGTGTGGTACCCATCTTGCCAGGGGACACCGAGGCAATGCTGGCTGCGCGGGTGTTGACGCAGGAACACCGGATTTACACCGACGCGGTGCGCGTCTGGTTGCGGCAACGCAGCCGGCCCTGAGCCACCTTGACGCGCGTCGCTCGGCTTGCCCGGCCTGGCGTCAGCGCTGCGCGTCGAGTTCGCGGTGCCGCTTGAGTGTGGGCCAGTTGGCGCCAAAGGCCTCGGCCAGCGCCTCGACCAAGTAGACCGAGCGGTGTTGGCCGCCGGTGCAGCCGATGGCCACAGTCACGTAGCTGCGGTGGTCTCGCACCAGGGCGTGCAGCCAGCGCGCGATGAATTGCTCAATGCCCTCAAACATGTGGCTGACTTCCTGGCTCTCGCGCAGGTAGGCGGCCACGGGCTCGTCCCGTCCCGTCAGGGCACGTAGCTCGGACTCGTAATGCGGGTTGGGCAGCATCCGTACGTCAAACACATAGTCAGCGTCCAGCGGCACGCCGCGCTTGAAAGCGAAGGATTCAAACACCAGGGTCAGCTGTGCCGAGGGGGCCGATATCAGTGTCTTGACGTAGGCCTGTAATTGCGACGAGCGGATCATGCTGGTGTCGAGCACGTGGGCCTGTTCTCGCAGGTCGCCCAGCAACTCGCGTTCGAGCTCGATGGCATCGACCAGGGCGCGGTGCTGGTCTGACGCTTCCATGCGCGACAGCGGATGCAGCCGGCGCGTTTCCGAAAAGCGCCGGACCAGGGTTTCGGTGCTGGCGTCCAGAAAAATCGGTTTGACGTCGGTGCCTTCTTCCCGCAGTTGGCGCAGTTGCTTGGGCAGCAGCGGCAGGGCGGCGGCGCTGCGCACGTCCATGGCAATGCCGACCTTGCTGGCGCCGTGTCGCTTTTCCAGCGCGACAAAGTCGGCCAGCAGCTCTGGCGGCAGGTTGTCGACGCAGTAGTAGCCGGCGTCTTCCAGGGCGTGCAGGGCCACCGACTTGCCCGAACCGGACATGCCGGTGATCAGGACCATTTCCATGCGTGCGGCCGGCGTTGTCTTCTCGGCCGCGACTGAGGGGCTGGCTGCGAGGCCGGATGGATGGCTGGATGTCGTTTTCATTGGCCGAGCATTTCTTTGGCGTGCGCCAGCGAGGTGCTCGACAGGCGCTCGCCGCCCAGCATGCGGGCGATTTCGGCGACGCGCTGCTCGCCTTCGACGGCGCTGACCTGGCTGGCGGTCTTGCCGGCGCTTGTTCGCTTGGCGACGACCAGGTGCTGGTCGGCGCACGCTGCGACTTGGGGCAGATGGGTCACGGCCATCACTTGGCGGTCTTTGCCCAACTGCTTCATGAGTCGGCCGACGGTCTCGGCCACAGCGCCGCCCACGCCGGAGTCGACCTCGTCAAAAATCAGGGCGTGTGCCTGGCCGAGCTGGCTGGTGGTCACCGCGATGGCCAGCGCGATGCGCGACAACTCGCCGCCCGAGGCGACCTTGCCCACCGCCCGGGGCGTGGCGCCCGCATGGCCGGCGACCAGAAATTCGGCCTGTTCCAGCCCGTACTGGGCGCCTTCTGCGAGTTTGTCGAGCCTGACTTCAAACTTGCCGCCTTGCATGCCCAGGCCCTGCATGGCTTGCGTGATGGCCTTGGCCAGGGCGGGTGCCGCTTTGGTGCGGGCTTTGCTGATAATTTTGGCTTGGCTCAGGTAAGCCGCCTTGGCTGTGCTTTCGTGGCGCTCGAGCGCTTGCAAATCGGCGGCGACGTCGAGTTTTTGCAACTCTTGCCGCCAGGCTGCCAGCAGCGCGGCCAGCTCGGCCGGCGGCCTTTTGTAGCGACGCGCCAGGCCAACCCAGAGCGCCAGACGGTCATCGAGCTCGCTCAGGCGCTGCGGCTCGAGCTCGGCGTGGCGGGCGTAGCCATGCAGCGAATGCACGGCGTCTTCGGCCTGCGCCAGCGCGCTGGAGAGTTCTTCGATGACGCTGGCAAATTGCGGCTCGATGCTGGCCTGGCTCTGCAGCGCATTCAGGGCCCGGCCCAGCAGGCTGGTGGCGCTGTCGTCGGCTTCGTGCAGGGCGTCGAGCGCGGTTTGCACGGCTTCGCGCAGCGCCTGGGCGTTTGACAGTCGGCTGTGCTGAGCGTTGAGTTCGTCCCATTCGTCTGCACCAGGAGCCAGTTTGTCGAGCTCGCCAATTTGCCAGGTCAGTCTTTCCTGCTCGCGCTGCAGCGTGCCTTGCGCGCTGCGGGCATCGCTGAGCGTCTTTTGCGCCTCGCGCCAAGCCTGCCAGACTTGCGTCAGCGCGTCCAGGCCAACGCCCGCGTAGGCGTCGAGCAGTCCGCGCACGGCCTCGGGCCGGGTCAGGCTTTGCCAGGCGTGCTGGCCGTGGATGTCGACCAGGTGGTCGGCGATTTCACGCAGTTGCGTGGCGGTGGCCGGGCTGCCGTTGATCCAGGCGCGGCTCTTGCCCTGGTTGTCGATGGTTCGGCGTAGCAGCAGGCCGTCGTCGTGGGTAAAGCCGTTTTGCTCCAGCCACGCCTGCAGCTCGGGCGGGCAGTCGAAGGCCGTGCTGATTTCACAGCGCTGGGCGCCTTCGCGCACCACGCCGGCGTCGGCCCGTGCGCCCAGCGCCAGTTGCAGGGCATCGACCAGAATCGATTTGCCGGCGCCCGTCTCCCCCGTGAGCACCGTGAAGCCATCGGCCAGGTCGAGCTCAAGCTCGTGGACGATGACGAAGTCGCGAAGGTAAATGCTTTTGAGGCTCATGGGCTCGAAGGGGGATGGCTTTTTTTAGCGGGTGCGGCAGTGGTCATGCCACACCTTCATTCCAGTGCAGCTTTTTGCGCAAGGTGTCAAAGTAGCTCCAGCCCTTGGGGTGCAGAAATCGAACCTGGTGCTCCGAGCGCCGCACCACGATCCGGTCGCCCTGCAGCAAGGTGGCCAGGGACTGCATGTCAAAGTTGGCGCTGGCGTCGCGGCTGGCCACGATTTCAATGGCAATTTCGCCCTTGTCAGACAGCACGATAGGCCGGTTTGACAGGGTGTGTGGGGCGATCGGCACCAGCACCCAGCCGGCAATCGAGGGGTGCAGCAGGGGGCCGCCCGCTGACAGCGCGTAGGCCGTCGAGCCGGTCGCCGAGGCAATGATCAGGCCATCAGCACGCTGGTTGGCGACGAAGCGTCCGTCAACTTCGACCCTGAGCTCGACCATGCCGCTGGTGGCCCCGCGGTTAACTACCACGTCATTCATGGCCGTGGCACCAAAGACGCAGCGCCCGTCACGCATGACCTCGGCCTGCATCATGGCCCGGGCATCTTCTTCGTAGCTGCCGTGCAGCATGGGCTCGAGCGTCGACTGGTAGTCTTCAAAGGCAATGTCAGTGATAAAGCCGAGCCGGCCCTGGTTGATGCCGATCAGTGGCACCCCAAACTGCGCCAGCCGTCGTCCAAAACCCAGCATGGTGCCGTCACCACCAACCACCAGGGCCAGATCGCAATCACGGCCAATGGCGCTGACGTCCAGCATGGGGTAGCCGGTCAGCCCGGTGTTGTTGGCGGTGTCCCGCTCGATCGAGACATCGCAGCCCTGGGCGTGCAGGAATTGGGCAATGTCCTCCAGTGCCGACCGTGAACCTTGGGCCTGGTATTTGCCTATCAGTGCCACGTGGCGGAATTGGGACTTCATTCGTAAATTACATCACAACCCGCGTCAACCGGGGCCGGGCTTCGTAGAATGCTCGCATGCTGGATGATCGCGCCAAGTTACTGCTCAAAGCTCTGGTCGAGCGTTATATCGCCGACGGGCAGCCCGTGGGCTCGCGCACCTTGTCCAAGGCGTCCGGGCTGGAGCTGTCGCCGGCGACGATCCGTAACGTCATGAGCGACCTGGAAGAACTGGGCCTGATCGTCAGTCCGCACACCTCCGCCGGTCGTATCCCCACGGCGCGCGGCTACCGCCTCTTTGTAGACACCATGCTGACCATGCAGCGCGACCCGCGCTCGGTCGACGCCATGGCGGCGCAGACCCTGGCGCCGGATCAGCCGCAAAAAGTCATCAGCAACGCCGCGCACATGCTGTCGAGCCTGTCGCAATTTGTTGGCGTGGTGATGGCGCCGCGGCGCTCCTCTGTTTTCAGACACATTGAGTTTCTGCGGCTGGCCGAAAAGCGTTACCTGGTGATCATCGTGTCACCCGACGGCGACGTGCAAAACCGCGTGATCTTCACCGAAGCCGACTACACGCAGGCCCAGCTGATCGAAACCTCCAACTTTTTGAACTCGCACTACGCCGGCATGGCGATCGAGGAGGTGCGCGAACGCCTCAAGCGAGAAATCGAAGCTCTGCGCGGCGAGATTGCCAGCCTGATGCAGGCAGCGGTGCAGGTCAGCTCCGAAGCCATCGAGTCGCGCGACGAGGTGGTGATCTCTGGCGAGCGCAATTTGCTGGCTGTGAGCGATTTTTCCGGCGACATGGGCAGCCTGCGCAAGCTCTTTGACTTGTTTGAGCAAAAGGCTCAGATCATGCGGCTGCTGGACGTCTCGAGTCGGGCCGAGGGCGTTCGCATTTATATTGGCGGCGAAAGCCAGGTCATTCCGTATCAGGAACTCTCGGTGGTCACGGCGCCCTACGAAGTCGACGGCCAGGTGGTCGGCACGCTGGGCGTGGTCGGGCCCATGCGCATGCCTTACGAAAAAATGATCCAGATCGTGGACATTACGGCCAAATTGGTGAGTTCTGCGCTGAGTCACAGCAAATAGGCATACGTCTGCGTGCGCCTGCAAGCCGCGGTTCAGGTTTCGCGTCTTTTCTTTACACAAGAGCGCTCTTGCAGTGCCGGGCAATGACACCATCTCCAGCCCGTCCGGTTTTCATTTTTCAACCCAAAGGTCTTTATGCCCCGTCTGAATTTCTTGCGAGGTCTGGCCAAGTCGATGGCGATGCTCGCTTTGTTGTGTCTGGGTCTGGCGTTTGCGCAGACCGAACCGAGCCTCAAGCAAATCTACGAAACCGCCCAGTCCGGCAAGCTCGATCAGGCGCAAGTCATGATGCAGCAAGTGCTCATTGCCCACCCCAACAGCGGCAAAGCGCACTTTGTGCAGGCCGAGCTGTTTGTTCGCCAGGGACAAATGACCAAGGCCACCGAGGCCCTTGCGGCGGCCGAAAGATTGGCACCCGGCCTGCCCTTTGCCAAAGCCGAAGCGGTTCAGGGGCTGCGCGCCAAACTCACCGCCCCGCAGAGCCCGGCTGCCGCGAGCCATTCGGCTGCCGTCTCCCAGGCTCCCCAATCGGTCAATCCTGCGGCCCCGGCAGCGCCTTTTTCTTGGGGACTGCCCTTGCTCTTGGTCGGCGGGGTGATCGTCATGGGCTACATGGCGTTCAGGCGTAAGCCACCGGCTACGCTGAACGCAGCGCCCTCTGCTGCTCCTTTGGCGCAGACTCCCTTTGCCCGCCCGGTAACAGCAAGCCCTGTCGCCCAGGCTGCGGTGGCAACACCGTTTGGGGGCGCTGCGCCCATGAGCGGCGGCCTGAGCGGCCCGCAAAGTTTTGGTGGCAACCCCGCCATGGCGCCGGGCTACGGCCAGCCTGCGACCAGCGGACTCGGCGGCAAGATCGCGGGTGGTCTGGCCACGGGCCTGGCCGTCGGGGCCGGCATGATGGCGGCGCAGGCCATTGGCAAGACCCTGATGGGCGATCACGACACTGGGAACCACAATACCGCCCCGAACACCGCGTCCAACGCACTTGACAATTCGGCCGGCAACCATTTCGAGCCGATCGCCAACAACCACGACATGGGCGGTCAGAACTTCGGCGTCAATGACACGGGTTCCTGGGACGATGGCAACGCCGCGACCGATGACGGCGACTGGGACAGTTGAGCACCTTGGGCCTGCGCTTGATTGGGGGTGGGCCGGCGCTGACCCTTCCCGGCTTCTGCTGTTTTCAATGTTCATCCCATGGCCGAAGGGCATAGGGTCATTCTTGGCGGGGGAATGCCTTCGATTTGGGCGCGAACTCTCCTACTCTGGCGCGTCAGGCCTGAAAAAGCTATACTCGCCACTTCGGTATCGCAATTGCCTGCCGGCCAGGTCTTCCTTCAGACCCGACCCAGCCTCAGGCGCGGCGCTTCTCAGAGCCCGGACTTCCACAGTGGTTTCAGTGCCCTCACAGCCCTGAACATTCTTGCCACTGTTTTATTTTCCTAGCAAAGACTTCCCAAGCGGTGCCTAAAACCGGTTACCCGTGCCTGACGTTTTTCACGACGTTGCCGCCCCGGATCCGTCGCCCCGGCTTGTTCGCAAGTCGTTTGTTTTTCCCGATGCGCCGCTTGTCGCTGGCGCTAATTTGAAGTTTATGAATCATCATCACACACCCATTGAAGTGGGTAAGTACCGCGTCTCCCCTCTGGCCCGCGAACTCGACGGGGGTACGTTCAGCGCCTCGGTCTCGATCCGTTCCGGCCGCGGCAGCGCCACGCACGACCGCGTTTCGCGTTTTTCCACTCTCTTCGATAATGCGCCTGCAGCCTTGCATTACGCGACCGAACAGGCCTTGGTCTGGATTGGCGAGCGTCATGCGCCGGCCGGCGCCGCCGTCGCAGCGCACAATTGAGCTATTGACGCATTGTTTTTGTTTTTGTCCTTAAGGATTGGTAGACATGGCTAAAGAAGAACTCATTGAGATGCACGGTCTGGTCGAAGAGGTTCTGCCCGACTCGCGTTTTCGCGTGACGCTGGACAACGGGCACAAGCTCGTGGCGTACACCTCGGGCAAGATGCGCAAAAACCATATCCGCATCCTGGCGGGTGACCAAGTTTCTCTCGAACTCTCGCCCTATGACCTGAGCAAGGGGCGCATCACTTTCCGGCACATCGCTGGTCGCGCACCGACCGGCTCACAGCGTCCACCAGCACGCTGACCCGGGCTGGCCAGGCCGGCCTGTTTGCCGGTCCTGACGGCCCATCTTGGCGCACGGGAGTCGATGGCGCTTGACGCTCCCGGCCTGCGCCGGGCATGACTTCGTCCTACACGATGAGTCGCCCGCGCCTGACATGTTTTTCTCGGCAGTTTGCGCAAACTAAGGTTGTGTTTTATCCATCAACCTTTATTTCAAGGAAACGTGCCATGCAAACCGACAAAGACAGCGCCCAGCCTAAAGTAGCTTCCAAGCGAGGCTTCGCCTCCATGGACCCGCAGCGTCAGCGCGAAATCGCCAGCCTGGGCGGCAAAGCTGCTCATGCCAGTGGCAAGGCTCATGAGTTCAACACCGCCGAGGCCCGCGAGGCTGGTCGCAAAGGTGGCCGTGCCGGCCGTCGCCAGTCGTCGCCCAGCGCTGCCGCCGAATAAAGCTTTGTACCGGCTGCCTGCCAGCGGCCTCCCACCTGATAAGGGTGGGGGGCCGTTTTTGTTTTTGTCGTTTTGGCGACTTCCCCTGGCGTGCTTGGCTGACAGCGCCGTCGGCGGCTTCTGACCCATCGGCACTCGCCTCGGGCGAATACTGGCTCCCGAAGGTGTCTGATGCTGCGTCGCCCGCGTCGGGGCGGGGCCATCGGATCCTCGTGAGGAGATATCGTTATGGCAACCAGCAGCATTTTGGGGGGTGACCGCGTTCCGACCGCGCCGTCGGGCACCGATATGGCCAGTCTCGGCCCCAGCAACAGCAGTGACAGCGGCAGTGATTCGGTGGGCGCGCTCGGGCCCGAGGAACTTGACAGCGACAGTGACGCCGGTGGCACGGGTGAGCGTGCATCGGTAGACCCGCTCATGGCCGGCAACGGTTTTGACATCCTGCCGGATCACCTGGTTGACGAGGCCGTTGCGGTTGATCGCAGTGCTTGGGCCAGCGATGAAGAAGTTGATCGGGAGGTCAGCCAGGCGTATGGTCCGCTGGAGGACATCGAGGGCTTGATCGACACGCCAGCCGATGTGCAGAACCTGGCGGTCGAGGGGACCTCGCAGATGTGGACCGAAGAGAGCCTAGATGAGGCGGGCGAGGAGTCTGGCGAAGAGTTCGCGCAGGGCGCGCAAGGCGCTGGCCGGCCAGACGGTGCTGCCGGGCGCCGCACGCGTCCTCGAACTTCACCAACCCCATCGACCGCTTCGTCCGCTGGCGTTCAGGGTTTGACGAACTCCACTTTCCACCAGTCTGGCAAGAGCGCCAGAACGTCGGCGCGCCCGAAGCGGTCATCCATGAGGTAGACCACGCCCCGGTCGTTGGGGCTGCGTATCACGCGGCCAGCGGCCTGCACTACCTTGCGCAGGCCGGGGTAGGTGTAGGTGTAGGCGTCTGCCTTGCCAAAAATCTTGCCCAGGCGCTGGCTGATTTGTGCATTCACCGGGTTCACCTGGGGCAGGCCCAGGGTGGCAATGAATGCCCCGATGAGCTGACTGCCCGGCAGATCGATGCCTTCGCCAAAGGAGCCGCCGAGCACCGCAAAACCGATGCCGGGCGAGTCGGCGCCTTGTTTGAACCGCGCTAGCCCGCATATTTCACCGTATTCCCTTGCATAAGCCAGTGGGTGAAGAATCTTGCATCCGAACGTCTTGCTGTTGATGTTTTGGAGCGATTGCCTTGGTTTTGTCGGTTGGTCGAGCCGACATGGGCGCAGTTACCCC
>CAIMVC010000384.1 GCA_903844825.1 uncultured Burkholderiales bacterium
CAATGCGGGCTACCTGGACATCAAGATGCGGCCAGAGCGGCACAACAACGTCAAGGTGTTGCTGCTGATGGACGTGGGCGGCACCATGGACGAGCATATCGCCCGCGTGGAAGAACTTTTTTCGGCCACCAAGACCGAGTTCAAGCACCTCGAATTTTATTACTTTCACAACTGCGTGTACGACTTCATGTGGAAGAACAACCGCCGCCGTTTTAGTGAAAAATTTCCGACCTGGGACATCATTCGCAAGTACAACAAGGATTACAAGCTGATCTTCATTGGCGACGCCACCATGAGCCCGTACGAGATCCTGCAGCCCGGCGGCAGCGTGGAGTACAACAACGAAGAAGCCGGCGCCGAATGGATGCAGCGGCTGACCAACGCCTTTCCCAAATTCGTCTGGATCAACCCTGAGCCACAAGGCGTCTGGCAGTACCGCCAAAGCATTGCCGTGATGCAGCAGCTCGTCAGCAACCGCATGTACCCGCTGACCATCAAAGGCCTTGAAGAAGCCATGCGCTTGCTGACCAAGTGACATTAAACTGGCCGGGTGACTACCGAGACCCTTGAGAGCTGCCCCCATCCGGATACCGGCACCTCAACGGCCCTACGCTGCGCGCACTTGCCAAGCCCTGGGGCCGGCAACGCGGCAGATGACAGGGCTGGGCGTCGCGCGGGTCGCGGGGCAGGTCACAGCACCCACCCCGGCGCCGTGTGGCTGGCCTGCCGGATGGTGCTAGCCAGCGCCTTGCTAACCGCCTTGCCACCAGCGTTGGCACAAGGTGCAAGCGCGCTGCCAGAAGCGGTCCCCCCGACTGTTCTGCCGGAGGCTGGCGCCGCCACACCTGCCAGCGGCGCGAGCCCTTCGGGCAGCAGCTTTGACATCCGTATTCAGGCCGTTCCCGAACTGCGAGCCCTGCTTGAAAAGCATTTGCAACTGCAGCGCTACCGGGCAGTCAGCGATCTCGACATGAACGAGCTGCAGCGGCTGCAAAAACTGGCCGAAGCCGACGCGCGCGACCTGCTGGGCACGCTCGGCTATTTCAACCCCGACATCAGCATCAGCCTGGCGCCGCTGCCCGCATCCAGCGCTCAGGAGCCAGCCGCGCGACCGATCATCCTGATCACGGTCCAGGCCGGCCCGGCGGCGCGGGTAGTGCAGGCGCGACTGGACTTTAGCGGCGAGATCGCCACATCAACCGACGAAGCCGCGATCCGTGAGCGGGTCGCGATTGAAAAGGACTGGCGGCTGCCGGCAGGCCAACGCTTCACACAGCAAGCCTGGGACGAAGCCAAAACGCAGGCCTTACGCCAGTTGATGGCCAGGCGTTATCCGGCCGGCCGGATTGCCTACAGTCTGGCGGACGTGGACAGCGGCGCTGGCGCAGCGCATCTGGCGCTGACGCTCGACTCCGGCCCGGTGTACCGCCTGGGCAACTTACAAGTCACCGGCGTGCAGCGCTACAACCCCTTGCTGGCGCCGCGTCTGGCGCGGCTGTCCCCGGGCGACGTCTACGACCAGCGCCGCCTGCTTGAAGCACAACAGCGGCTGGCCAGCAGTGGCTATTTTGATTCAGCCTATGTCAGCGTAGACCCTGCTGCAGATCCGGCCGCCGCGCCCGTGCAGGTTCAGTTGCGCGAGGCGAAAATGCAAAAAGTCGTGCTGGGGGTGGGCCTGACCACCGACAGCGGGCCGCGCGCCTCTGTGGAGCATCTTCACAACCGGGCCCTGGACACCGACTGGCGCGCAACAACCAAGTTGCAGCTCGAAAGCAAATCGCCCTCGGCGCAGACCGAGTGGACCTCGCTGCCAGATGCGTCGTACTGGCGCTGGGTCGGCCTGGCGCGCGCCGAGCGCCAGGACGACAGTGAGCTGGTCACCGATGCCCAGCGCTTGCGCTTTGGCCGGATGCAGACCGGCGAGCGCATCGACCGCAACTACTACATGCAATACGACCGCAGCCACGTGACCGGCAGCGGCACCCGCGGCAGCACCGACGTCAGCACGGGCGAGGGCTCGGCACTGAGTGCCAACTACGCCTGGACCGGCCGTTATTTCGACACCGTGCCGTTCCCGCGGCAGGGCTATGCCTTTGGCTTTGAGGTCGGCGGCGGCAGCACCCTGGTGGGCGACCGGCAGCCTTACGTTCGGGCGCTGGGTCGGTGGATGGGCATCACCCCGGTGACACTTGGTCGCCTGGCCTTGCGCGCCGAAGCGGGCGCTGTGCTGGCCAAGACCGACGCGCCGATTCCATCGACCCAATTGTTCAAGACCGGTGGCGACAACAGCGTGCGTGGCTACGGCCTGCGCGACATCGGCGTGGCCTTGGCCAACGGCGCCACCGGACCGGGCCGTTACATGGGCATGGCCAGCGTGGAGTGGCAACGGCCTATCGTGCGCGGCGGTCTGGCCACCGATTGGGAAAGTGCGCTGTTTGTGGATGCCGGCAATGTTGCCGACGCACCCCAAGCCCTGCGCTCTGGCATTGCCGTGGGCATGGGGGCCGGTGCGCGCTGGAAAAGCCCCATCGGTCCCTTGCAACTGGATCTGGCCTACGGCGCCAAGACGCGCCGGTTCAGACTGCACATGAACGTTGGCCTGGTGTTCTGATGCAAGCGCCCTCCCCCACTACCGTCGATGCCGCAGGCGCACCGGAGCCATCGGCCAGGCCTGCGCTGGGTCGCTGGACCATTACCTGGAAGACCTGGTCACTGCGACTGGGCGCCACCCTGCTGGCCTTGCTGCTGAGCGCGTTGCTGACCCTGAGCTGCGCCTGGTGGTGGACTGGCACCGAGGGCTCGCTGGCGACTGCCCTGCACTGGCTGGCCCGCTACCAAACTCTGAGCGTCGAGGGCGTGAGTGGCAGCTTGCGAGGCGGCGGACGGGTCGACCGGCTCAGCTGGCAAGCTGCCGACCGGACCCTGAGTATTTCGGCTAGAGAGGTCGACGTGGCTTGGCAGGCGCAAGCCCTGCTGGGCGGAAAACTTCAACTGGACCGCCTGCATATGGGCCTGCTGCGCGTCGAATATCTGCCACGCGCGGATGAGCCGCCCGCCACGCCACCCGTGTCGCTGCTGCTACCACTGCCCGTCAGCGCCCCCGATCTTCGGGTTGACCAGTTGCAATGGGCCGGGTCAACGGCAGTGCCATCGGGAGCGCTGCGTGGGGCCTATGACTTTAACGGCGTGCGCCATCAGCTCAAGCTGAGCCAGGCCGAACTGGCCAGCGGCCGTTACCAGGGCCAGGCTGAGTTGCAGGCGCGTGGCACCATGGCGCTGGACCTGCGTCTGACGGGCAGCGTGCAGACGGTGGTGCCAGGCAGCGCCAAGCCTTTGCTGCTGGATGTGGCCGCGCAAGCCGAAGGACCGCTGAGCGAGTTGAGGGTCCAGGCGACCCTGAAGGCTGCGAGCGGGCATGTGCAAGCGCCCGCGCAGGGCGCTCAGGCCAGTCCCGCCGGGCAGCCGGCAGCCCAACTCACGGCCCGCGTCATGCCCTGGGCCAGCCAAATCCTGCCCGAGGCACAGGCCAGCTTCAGCCAGATCGACCTCGCCGCGCTATGGCCATCGGCCCCCCGGACGCGCCTGACAGGCCATGCCCGGGTGCTGCCAAAACCCAGCTCCGCCAGCCCATCCAGCGCTCAGCCCACCGGCTGGCTGATCGAGCTTGAGTTCAACAACACGCTGCCCGGCGCGTGGAACCAAAAGCTCTTGCCGCTGGACCAACTGCAAGCCAGCGCCGAGTGGCGCAGCGGCGTGCTGCTGGTCAGCGCCCTGGACGCCCGTGTTGGGGCAGGTCGGCTGCAGGCGCAGGGCAGTTGGGCGACAGCCGGCACCAGCCCGGCGCCCGGCCCCGGCAAGGCCTTGGCCCCCGACTGGCGCGTCAAAGCCAGCTTCGAGCGGCTGAACACGGCCGCCATCGACAGCCGATGGCCACCTCAAAGCCTGGCAGGTGAGACGACGCTCACCGGTGCCTCGGGTGCGATCGCTTTCGATACGCAGCTCCAGACCGACGGCCGTTCGAGCCAGGACAGCGCCAGGCTGTGGGCCTTGCGCGACGCACTGGCCAAGGGCGTCTGGCGCCCCCAGGCGGGTGCCGGCACGCTAGAGCTGTCCGCGCTGCGGGTGCGCAGCAGCCAGGCCGAACTCACTGCATCAGGCCAGTACAGCGTGCACAGCGCAGGGGCACAAGGCCAGCTGCGGCTGACCGCGCCCGGCCTCGACCTGAGCGCTGGCGGCGAAGCGCGACCCAGCCAGGGCGAGGGTCACCTCCAACTGCAGATCAGCAACGCCCAGACCAGTCTGCGCTGGCTGCACAGCCTGCCGGGCTTGAGCGAGCGGCTGCCCGCGCTGACCGTGCGCGGCCGGGCTGATCTGTCCCTCGCCTGGCAGGGCGGCTGGCGCGATCCGGCGCTGCAAGGGCAGCTCGACGTGGCGGCGCTGGACTGGGCAAGCACCGCCGCTGCAACGCCAGCCCCAGCGCCCGAGGCACTCAAGATCAGCGAGCTCAAGGCTGTCTTGCAGGGGCGACTGAGTCAGTCAAGCATCCGTGTTCAGGCACGCGCCAGCCAGGGAGCGCGGCAATTCTCGGGTGCGCTGCAGGCGCAAGGCAGCGCCGTGCCCGGAGAAGGCGCCAGGCTGTGGGCCGACGGATCGTGGCAGGCGACGGTCGGGACGTTCCATGCGTCGGTGCAGGATCCGGCGCTGGGCGCAGGTCTTTGGCAACTGCAGTCGCAGCGCGCATTTGGACTGCGTGGCCGGGCCGGTTTGCTGACCATGGAAGCCGGCCAGGCCCTGCTGAGCAATTTACCCACTGGTCAAAGTGCAAATACCAACTCAGACGCCGCCGTGCTGGCCTGGCAGCCGGCCCGCTGGCAAGGCGCCGAGATCACCACCGCTGGCTCGCTGCAGGGCCTGCCACTGGCCTGGGCCGAGCGGGTGGCCGGACCGCTGATCAGCCGCGCCGGGCTGGTCGGCGACATGCTGTTTGACGGGCGCTGGGACGCCGTGCTGGGCCCTCAGCTCAAGCTCAAGGCCGAACTGGCAAGGCGCAGTGGGGACATCAGCCTGCTCGCCGAGGCCGGCCAAGGCCAGCCCACCCGCGTGTCTGCCGGCGTGCGGGACGCCAAGCTGACACTCAACAGCCAAGGCGAGGACCTCACCCTGGGACTGCTCTGGAACAGCGAACGCGCCGGCCGGGCCGAAGGCCAGCTGCGCACCCGCCTGCAGCGCGCCAGCGCCGCTTCAGCCACGCCGGCCCTGGCATCGCAGTGGCACTGGCCGGCCGATGCGGCGATCAGCGGCGAGCTCAATGCGCAACTGCCGCGTCTGGGCGCCTGGTCCATGCTCACGCCCCCGGGCTGGCGCCTGCGCGGCTCACTGTCCGCACAATTGAGCCTGCGCGGCACCCGCCTAGACCCGCAGCTAGGCGGGGTCCTGCAGGCCAACGACCTGGTACTGCGCTCAGTGGTCGACGGCATTGAGCTGGGCAAGGGACGGCTGCGCGCCCGACTGGACGGCCTGCGCATGCACATCGACGAATTCAGCCTGCAAGGTGCCGGCGCCAACGGCGCGGGCGGCCAGGTGCGCGCACAGGGCGTCGCCGGCTGGGTCAAGGGGCAGGCCCAGTTGCAGGCCCGTGTCCAGCTCGACAAATTGCGCGCCAGCGTGCGCAGCGACCGGCAACTCACCATCTCCGGCGACTTGCAAGCCAGCCTGGCCGGGCTGGTGGGCGAGATCAGCGGACGACTCAAAGTCGACCAGGCCCGCTTCATCCTGCCCGCCGAAGACCGGCCCCAACTGAGCAGCGATGTTGTGGTGCGGGGCAGCGGCGCCAACATCGAGCCAGGCAAGGCAGCAACGGCCCCCACCGGCTTGCCCCGGATCAAGGTCGCGGTCGAGCTCGACCTGGGCCAGGATCTGCGCGTCGAGGGCAAGGGCGTGCAGACCCAATTGCGAGGCACCCTGGCCATGACCAGCGAATCGATGGCAGCGCCCCGGCTGATTGGAACCGTCAGTACCCACGCCGGCGAGTACCAGGCTTATGGGCAGCACCTGAACATTGAACAGGGCCTGCTGCGCTTTAACGGACCGATCGACAACCCGGCGCTGGACGTTCTGGCCATCCGGCCCAACCTGACCCAGCGCGTCGGGGTCCAGATCACGGGCACCGCCTTGCTGCCGCGCGTGCGCCTGTATGCCGAGCCCGAACTGCCCGATGCCGAAAAACTGTCTTGGCTGGTGGTCGGCCGCGCGTCAGCCAGCGGTGGCGCCGAAACCGCTTTGCTGCAACAAGCGGCCATCGCTTTGCTTGGCAGCAAGAGCGCCGTGTTCAACGGTGGCCTGGCGGCCTCGCTCGGCCTGGATGAGTTATCGCTGCGCACAGGCTCCAGCCAGGCCGATGGCAGCACCAGCGCAGGCGCCATCACGCTGGGCAAACGCTTTTCCCGCAACTTTTACGCGTCCTACGAGCGCAGTCTGTCGGGCGCGCTGGGCACGTTGTATGTGTTCTACGAGTTGTCGCAGCGCCTCACCGTACGCGCCCAGACCGGCGAGCGAACCGCGGTCGATCTGATCTTTACCGTGCCCTACGACTGAGCCGGCTACGGCGTCCGGCCCGCGGCTCTGCCCCTACAATCGGCCCTACTCGCAAGCCGTGCCGCCATAGTTCAATGGATAGAACGAGTGCCTCCTAAGCGCTAGATACAGGTTCGATTCCTGTTGGTGGTACCACTTCAAAGTCCGCATACGTTCATCACGGTGCGGACTTTTTCTTTTTCTTCTCTGAAAACCCGATTTTTCCTTGCTCAGAAGTCCGTCAGCGGCAGGGGAGTGTGACCGGGACGGCCACGCGGGCGTTCAGCACACGGGACAGGGCAACACGGGAAACGCCTGGCTGTTCAGCGGCTTGGGTCACGCTCAAGCCAAGGGCATGCTCAGCCCAAACGATAGCGAACCGTTGCATCCGAGAGGATGGATTCCCGTCGAGGGTCGCACCCTGATGAACCCGCACGCGCTCGCAACGGTGTGGATTTTTTCCAAAGCTAGATCAAACACAGGCACACTGGTTTCCGCAATGAGCTGTCCAGCGGCAGTTTTAGCTAACGATCAACACGGGGAGCGCTCTGCCTTGCGAATAATTCAGCAGCCCAAAGGTTCACCATGAAGCTCGCGTTGCGCCACGGCATCAGCGACAACCTCGGGCAGTTTCTTCACCAGCTCGTTCAGGTCTTGCTGGTCGGGCTCACCATTGGCATGACCCGCACGGTCGTGCCGGCCTTGGCCGAGTCGGACTTTGGCGTTCCCAAGAACTCCTTTTTGCTGCTGAGCTCGTTCGTGGTGGCCTTTGGATTGGTCAAGGGTGCCATGAACTTCGTTGCGGGGCGCCTGTCCGAGCGACTCGGCCGCAAACAGGTGCTGCTACTGGGCTGGCTGGTGGCGCTGCCCATCCCGGTACTGATCTG
This sequence comes from uncultured Burkholderiales bacterium, assembly GCA_903844825.1. Classification (GTDB taxonomy): domain Bacteria; phylum Pseudomonadota; class Gammaproteobacteria; order Burkholderiales; family Burkholderiaceae_C; genus Polaromonas. The sequence continues at coordinate 7,461 of CAIMVC010000384.1, forward strand.
GTTTGCGCCCAGCTGGGGTTGGATCGTCGCCGCCACGGTGCTGCTGGGGGTCAACCAGGGCCTGACCTGGTCAATGACCCAGACCGCCCAGCTTGACATTACCCGCCTCGATGAACGGGGTCTGACCCTCGGACTCAACGAGTTTTCAGGCTACGTAGGCGTGGCGCTGGCGGGTATCGTGACGGCCTATCTGGCCGCTCGTTTTGGCGCGCGTCAGAGCCTTCTGATCTTTGGGCTGACGGTCATTATTTTTGCCCTGGTGCTGACTCAGCTGTGGGTCAAAGACACGCTGGCATGGGCCAAGGCCGAAGCCGCCCGGCACACGCCTGGCGCCGCACAAAGCCTGCGCCCGCGCTACCCACAAGCGATCTCATCGAAGCCTTCCACCTGGGAGATATTCACGCTCATGAGCTGGCGTGACAAGCGCATGATGGCTCTGTGCCAGGCCGGCCTGGTAGAAAAGTTCGTTGATGCCCTCGTGTGGATTTTCTTGCCGATATTCCTCTATCAAAAGGGCTTGACCCTGCCCCAGGTCGGCTGGGTCATCGGCTGTTACGGCTTTGTTTGGGGCGCAGCCCAGCTTGTCACTGGCAGGCTGTCAGACCGCATCGGAAGGCACCGCCTCAACGTAGGCGGCATGTGGATTTGCGGCGCGGGTATGGCGGCCATGATGCTCGGCGACGGCCTCACCTGGTGGGCCGTATCGTCTGCAGTATCGGGCGTAGGCATGGCTTTGCTCTACCCCAACCTCTCGGCGGCGGTGGCCGACATTTCTCATCCGGCCTGGCGGGGCTCGTCCATCGGCATTTACCGCTTCTGGCGCGATCTGGGCTACGGCGTGGGTGCCTTGGGCCTGGGTCTGGCTGCTCACTTCAGCGGCCAGATGCAAACCGCTTTCTGGTTTGTTGCCATTTCCATGTTCGCGTCCGGCGCCTTGCTAGGCTGGCTGGGCGAGGAAACGCACCCGCGCCTGAACCCTGCCAACTGAATTGATTCACAAGTGGCCGGCAGGCGGCCGTGTCATGGCGCACGTCGCAGCCAAGGCGCGCAGACGCAGATGAGTCGCGTCGTTCAGGTCAACCGGTAACTGCTGCCTGGCCCGAAGATAGTGATCGGTAAAAACATCCAGATAAGCCTCAAGCGTCTGCGCCGCCATCGGTTCATCCGCCAGTTCCATGCACAAGGCCGCTACCTCGGAGGTACAAAAGTGATCCTCTCGTTTGGCGCGGCGAAGGCGGTAGCGCGAGAGATGTTCGGCTTGCAAACTGAGCACCGGCAAGTGATTCAGATAAGGACTTTTACGGAACATCTTGCGTGCCTCGGGCCAGGTGGCGTCAAGCAACACAAACAGCGGCCGCTTGTAGGCTTGGCCGTCCTTGACACCGCTCGATGGCGCCCGGGGCGCCAGTTCGGTCATTACCCGCTGCGGCGCGACAAACTCTCCGGGGAACACCAGATAGGGCTGCCACTGCGGGTCGGCCAGCATGGCCAGCAGCGCCGGATCCACCTCGGTTCGTGCCCAGCCAAAGGCGGCCGTGTCCGGCACCACATCAGCAATCAGCCAGCCCGTGTTGCTGGGTTTGAGCGGCTCGACATCGCACATGATCAAACACACACCCGCCTGCGTCGGTACCGCTGGACGCAATGCACAAAGGCAATGGGAAGTGATCAGGCGACAAGCCGCGCAATGCACCTGGCGCGAACCGCCACGGGCCAGAAAGGGTTTGGAGCTTCTCGCCAGACGAGCGGCGCGCAGACGGGCTACGGCGTGTGGCATTCGGGGGGTAGTGATCTCAACCAACTGTGGACATTTCAGACATGGGTATGTTCAGTCGCCCGGCTGCCACCTGCCGCAGACGGGCTGACAAGCGGACGCTCGGCTTGAAAATCCAACCGATTGCAGGGAAGTATGGCACGCGGCTGAGCGGCATCAAGGCGGTCAAACTTGGGGGTCAATGCCGATGGCTCGTGGCGATCCGACGCCACGACTGCGCGAATGATGACGAGAGCCGGTGGCTCGCGCTTTCGCGACCGCGAAGCCAATAGCGTGACCTTCATGGGCTGCGGGGAAATACTCTTCCCGCAAAACCTCAGGAGAAACACAATGGGCAAACCCGCTATCAAGCCGGCACTGTTTAACTACTACGGACACGCCGACAGCAAAAACTCGAATCACATCCCCAAACCATTTGACCCCGACAACCTGATCAATTCAACTGGCGTAACCGTCGGCATCAGCGGTGCGAACCTCGAGGGTACGTCAGGGGTGGACCTGATCGTGGCGACGGATGGAACGCACCAGTTGTTTGGCCTGGCCGGGGACGACCTCATCATTGGAGGGCCTGGAGAGGACTCGATCAACGGTGGCGAAGGTGCCGACATCATGGTAGGCGGCCAAGGCGATGACTCTTACGTTGTCGACAACATCAAAGACCAGGTCATTGAGCGCTCCGGCGAGGGTGTTGACTCGATTGCGACAGAGATCAGTTTGACTCTGCCCGAAAACGTCGAAAACATGCGCATCTTCGGCCCGGGGCAGGCAGACTTGGTCCTGACTGGAAATGCGCTGGATAACATCATGACCGGAGCGCCCTTTTACAGCGTGACCTTTTTGGGCATGGACGGAAACGATACGCTCTATGCCACCGGCCGTGCTGGCGGCATCGCTGACGGCGGTAGCGGTAACGACGTCTTGCTGGCAAGCGTAGGGCAACTGACGGGAGGCCCTGGCGCCGACACCTTCGTGGCCGCAGGCCGAGGTGCCATGAGCAACCCCGAGACGCCCATCGTCGTGACTGACTTCAATGCAGCCGAAAGCGACAAACTGGTGATTTACGCACCGCAAGCCTATTCGACGCAGGATCTGCTCGCCAGCGGTGCTCTGCAATTTGACGCCGCGACCAGCAAATTGGTACTGGACCTTGATCCTGCCACCGGCGGGGAAACGGTCGACCAGGTGCTCATCTTGATGGGGCTGCAGTCCTTCGATCCTGTCTGGCTGTCAGTCGTTGAGTACCCGCTCTAACGCGCTGCCCCGCCATCTGAGAAGGAGCCATCCCGGATTGGACGCCTTCTTCTTGTTGCCGCCCTGTTGGGCCTACGGTCACTGCCGGGAACGGGTGCGTAAAAGCCAGGGGAGTAGGACTGCGTTGAAAAAATCCGCCTGCTCATACTGAACCCAATGCCCGGCGTCTGGAATTTTTTCAATCCATTGCAAGGACGGGTTCGAGCACAGGATCGGGTCGATGTCATGCCAGCGCGCCCGAAAAAGAACGTCTTCGGAACCCAGTACTGCGGCCATTTCACAGTCAATTTCCTGATAGTTTTTTTGAAATGCAAGGGTGCTGACCAGGGACCGTTTGTTGACGCGATCACTCTCGGCACTGAGGCTCTGGATGCTGACAGCCGTGTCATCAATCGCCGCTTGGTTATGAAACATCAGGACCGCCAGGTTGTCCCTGTGCACGGCCTGTCTCTCGTTCGGGTCGGCGATTCCGCGCCAGCGCTTAAGAGCCAGCCCAGCCTTGGGCAACAAGGGCAACACAAGAGGGGCGACCAGCAACAGCCGTCCAACCCGGTCTTTGTGCTGATGTGCGATCAAGACCCCCAGCAAAGACCCCAGTGAAAAGCCGACGATGTCGCAAGGTGCAAGCCCCAGCAACTGACGCATGCCAACCGCTACAGGCTCGACCATGTCGTCAACGTCATCACCGCATACCGCTGAATCACCAAAACCCGGAAGGTCAGGAATACAAACCATCCGTCCCGCCTGGACAAGTGGTGTGATGTTACGCAGCCAATGCAGCCAACTGCCCGCGCCCCCATGCAGCAACACCACCGACGGTCCGCTGCCCCAGCAGCGCCAGACCATGGTCCCCGCACCACAAGCCGTATAGCGGAGCTGAGCCGTCGCTTGCAATTGCCGGACTTCGTCGGGAACTTCAAACACCATGAAAAGAGTCTGTGCAGGCGAAGCGTTCAAGTCCTGGCCGACGGCGAGTCCGAGCAATTCAACCGATCTGGCCAGACAAAGTCCAGGGGCTGTTTACTGAGGAATTGATCGAGACTGCGCTGATGAGCCGCTGACAAAAAAGCCAGGGACTGGGCATTGGCCTCGGCATCCAGCGCGCGCTCGAAAGCACCCGCATCTTCGGTCAGTCGCTTGACAAGGCTGACCGACAAGGCAGAAGCCTTGGTGAAAGTTGCGGCCATCGCCAGTGCGCGGGGAAGCAACTGATCGGCAGGGACGACTTCGAGCGCCACATTGAGCCGGACAGCTTCCTGCGCATCGAACTCGCGCGCAGAAAGCATCAGTTCCCGGGCCCGTTGGACCCCTACCACCCGTGGCAGCAGGTAGGTCGCTCCGCAATCTGGCACCAAGCCCAGCTTCAAGAAAGACATGCAGAACCGGGCACGCGGCGACACCAGCATGATGTCGGCGGCCAAAGCCAGGCTGAAACCGGCGCCAAACGCCACGCCATCAATGGCAGCAATCAAGGGCTTGTCCATGCGGACCAAGGCACGCACCCACTGATAGCTCTGGTGCACATAATCGCGCCATTGCGCGCCATCACGCCAGCGGCCTTCGGCAATGGCACGCAGATCACCGCCTGCCGAGAACACGCCTTCGGCCCCTGTCAGGACTACCGCGCGGATGGACTCGTCGGCACACAGACTCAGCACCACCTCGCTGAACTGTCGCTTCAAGTCGGGGCCGAGCGCATTGCGGTTGTGTGGGCTGTTCAAGGTCATCAAGGCCACACCGCCGTAACATTGAAAACCAACAAGGGATGGATTCATGGTGCATGTCTGTCGTGGAATCGGACCCGTGGATGGCGGGCAAAACACCCCCCGTCCAATCGGTCGCGACAAGCCGCTATGGCGTTCAAACCTTGATACCCGCCTGCTTAATCAGCGGAAGCCAGCGGCGGGCCTCGGCCTCAATAAAGACGCGTGATGCGGCGGGATTGAGCAGGTCGGGGCGAGCGCCCAAGGCCACCAGTTTCTCCCGGACAGATGACTGAGCCATGATTTTTTGCAGGTGGGCGTAGGTACTCTGCACAAATTCGTTGGGCAGCCCGGCCGGACCCATCAGGACAAACCACGCCTCCACATCAAAGCCCGCGAGAGCGGCTTCGGCGATGGTGGGTACATCGGGCAGGCCCGTCGAGCGTTGCGAGCCAGTCACCGCCAAAGCGCGAATTTTTCCGCTCTGAATGTGCGGGATAGCCGTCGGGATGCTTTCAATCATGAACTGCACCTGGCCCGACAGCAGATCATTCATTGCCGGACCGCCCCCCTTGTAAGGAATGGTCTCGAAGCGGATGCCGGCTTCACGCGCAAGCATCACACTGGCCAGGTGCTGTGAGGTTCCGGTGCCACCCAGACCGAAGTTGAGCTTGCCGGGATTGGCTTTGGCATAGGCAATGAATTGCTTCATGTCCCGCACGGGCAAGGAATCATTGACCACCAACACCGATCCGAACGTCAGAAGCTTGGCAATCGGTGTGAAGTCCTTGACTGGATCGTAAGTAGCCGCGTCCATCATGGCCACATTGGCCACATGTGTCAGCGCGCCAAGCATGAGTGTGTTGCCGTCTGGTGCTGCCTTCTGCAAGACCTGGGTAGCAATGAGGCTGCCCCCGCCTGGGCGGTTTTCCACCAGGGTCGGGCGTCCCCACTCCTGCCCGAGCCAAAGGGCAAATTGACGGGTCAGCAGATCGGTCGCCCCACCGGATGCTGCAGCAACCAGAAATTTGGTCACCACTTGAGCCTGGGCTTTGACGCCCAGGCTGGCCAAGGGCCATAAACAAGTCGCACCCAGCAGTTGGCGGCGCGTC
>CAIMVC010000385.1 GCA_903844825.1 uncultured Burkholderiales bacterium
ACATTGCCGTCGAGTTCATAGCTCACCAGGGGTTCGGACATGTTGTTCTCTTTTTAAAAATACGAAATAGAAAAATGAAAGGGATGAAAGCGATGAAGTGAATGCAGGGATGAACTACAAGTCGAGCACCAAACGCGGCGACTTGGCCCCGGAGCAGCAAATCATGAGGCGGTCGTTGCGGGCTTTTTCGGCGGCGCTCAGCACCATGTCGCGGTGGTCCGGCACACCTTCGAGCACCCGCACTTCGCAAGTGCCGCAAATACCCTCACGGCACGAATGCGGCGGCTCCACGCCGATGGCCATCAGGCAGTCCAAAATTGACTCGCCTGCCTGCACCTGCACCGACCGGCCCGAGCGGGCCAGCTCGACGGAAAAGCCGCCCGCCGTGGCCGCTGCCTCGGACGCGGCGAAGTATTCGCGGTGTACCTGCCCGGCGGGCCGGTGGGCGGTGGCCGCTTCAAAGGCCGCCAGCAGGGGCAAGGGGCCGCAGCAGTAGACATGCGCGTCGGCCGGCACACTGGCGAGCACGGCGGCAAGGTCCAGCATTTTGCCGCCAGGGGCCTGGTCGAAATTGAACTGCACCTGTGCCTCAGGGCCCTTCGCCCAGGCTTCAAGCGTATCGACAAAGGCCGCGTACTCGCGGGTGCGGGCCGCGTAATACAGGCGCCACGGCAAACCCAGTGTGCGGCAGCGGGCGATCATGCTCATGATCGGCGTGATGCCAATGCCACCGGCAATAAACACCTGCAGAACAGCAGACTCGTCCAAGGGGAAATGGTTGCGCGGCGCGCTGATGGTTAGCACGTCGCCAACGCGCACGCGCTCGTGCACACAGCGCGAGCCACCTCGGCTGTGGGCGTCCTTGTTAACTGCAATCTGGTAGCGTTGCCGCTCGGCCGGATCGTTGAGCAGCGAGTACTGGCGCGTCAAGCCGCCAGGCAACAGCAGGTCGATATGGGCGCCCGCGTCAAACGCAGGCAATTCATTCAAGGGGGGCAGCGGCACCAGTTCCAGCCCTATGACGCTCGTAGCTTCGTAGCGCATGGCTTGGACCCTGACTTGCAAACCTGGGGAAGTACTCACGAAAATCCTTGGCAAAACACCCAAAAAAGACACCGGCAGCGCAGCAGCCTGCGCCGGGCTCACTTCAAACTTCAAACTTCAAACTTCAAACTTCAAACTTCAAACTTCAAACTTCAAACTTCAAACTTCAAACTTCAAACTTCACAAATCCAGCATCTCCAGCGGCTGCACCGCTACCCCGGTAGCCGCCTCTTGCGCGCGCTGAACGGCCTCGGGCTGGCCGGCATGAAAGATGAAATGCCGCAGCAGGCGCGCCCACTTGGGATGGCGCTGGTACTCGGCCAGCGGCAGTCCCTTGATGAAAAAATCACGCGAATCGCTGGGTAGAAAAACGCGGCTATTGCTCGCCGGCTCGCGCAGCACGCCCTTGGGGTCGCGCCCGGCAGCCACGGCATCGATGTCGTCGAACAACTGCCTGCGCAGCATCGCAATGCCGCGGTCACTGGCACCCAGGTTTTCTCGGCTGCGGTCGGCCACGCGGCCCTGACCGACCCAGGCCACGATGTCCTGGTTGATCACATGGCTGGTGATCCAGCGGCCGGTCTGGGCGTCGCGTATCGGGCTGACCCAGGTCGGGATGCTGGCCTGCACAAAGGGTTCGCGCTCTTGCGGCACCCGAATGAAGGACCAGGTCACGTTCAAGGTGGTTTCGTCGTCCACCGGGACGCGCCACTCAAAGTGGTCGCCCAGAAAAAAACCGTTGGGCCACAGACAGACGCGGCCGATGGTCCACAGCGGATGCTGCGCGCTGGTGTCTTCGCTGATGCGTTTGTAAATAAAGCCATGCTCGAAGGCTTCAAAGTCCAGTTGCAAATGGCGCGCTGCATAGCCGCCGTCAAAGCCGCGCAGTCGGCGGCTCCAGTTGGCATGCATCCATTCAAAATGCACCGGGTCAATCGAGTTTTCCTGCGCTTGCAACCAGTTGCAGGGCACTTCAGAAAAGACCGCCTGCACAAAGCCGTTGCTCCAGCCAAAGGCTTCCCAGTCGGGCAGTTCGGGCGCGGGCAGTGGGCCCAGGTAGGCCCACAGCAAACCAGCCTTGGGCCGCACCGGGTAGGCAGCCTGCAAGTGCAGCTTGCAGGGCTGGCGCGGCTCGGGGTTGAGCGTGTCTTCAAAGGGTTGCTCTATGCAGCGCCCGGCCGCGTTGAACTGCCAACCGTGGTAGTGGCAGCGCAGCCCGTGCGCTTCCACAAAACCATAGGACAGATCGGCGCCCCGGTGCGCGCAGTGCCGGTGCAGCAAGCCATAGCTGCCGCTTTTATCGCGGTAAAGCACAAGGTCTTCGCTTAACAAACGCACCGGCTTGACGGGTTCTTTTTCAAGCGCGTCGATGCCGGCGATCGGGTGCCAGTGGCGGCGCATCAGCTCGCCCATGGGCGTGCCAGCGCCGACCTGGGTCAGTGCGCGGTTTTTCTCGGGGCTGAGCATGGTGACAGCTGCAAATGCAAGCGGGCCCTGGCCTTAGTCGGGCTTGAAACCCGAGGCCTTGATGATCGGCTCCCAGGTCGCCAGCTCGTCGCGCTGCGCCTGCGCCATCTCCTGCGCGTTGCGGTAATGCGGCAGCACAGACAACTTGCTCATCAGGTAGTCCCGAACCTGCGGCTGCGCCAGCACCTTTTGCAGGGCCTGCTGCATGCGCTCAATCTCGGCTGCCGGCGTCTTGGCCGGCGCCCACATGGCCGTCCAGCCGTCGCCCGACGAGACCTTGTAGCCCTGCTCGAAGAAGGTGGGGATCTCGGGCATGAGCTCGGAGCGCTTGTCGCTAAAGATACCAATCACCTTGAGCTTGCCGGCCTTCTGGTGCTTGATCAACTCGTCCATCAGCGACACGCCAGCCGGCACGTGGCCGCCGAGCAGATCGGTGATCATGGGCGGCGTGCCTTTGTAGGGGGTGACGGGCAAATCAATGCCAGCGAGTTTGGCAAACTGAACGCCTAAAAAGTGGTTTTGACCGCCCAGACCCGGCGTGCCAAAACTGGCCTTGCCCGGATTGGCTTTGACCCAGGCGACGAATTCGCGGGCGTTGTTCACACCCAGCTGCGTGTTCACCGCCATGCCCAGCGGGTAAGACACCAGGCCGGCCACGGGCGCAAAGTCGCGCCAGATATTCCATTTGATCTGCGAGCCAAAAACCAGGGTCTGAAAGGTCGGCGTGGCGTTGGGCGCCATCATGTAAGTCAGCCCGTCGGGCGGCGCCGTCATCAGGGCGTCGGCGGCCAGCCGTCCACCGACACCGACACGGCTTTCGATGATCACCGGCTGGCCCAGCGTCTCGCGCAAGCGATCGGCCAGGTAGCGGGCGATCGAGTCGGTGCCGCCGCCGGGAGGCAGGCCCAGCAAGATCTTGATGATGGGCTTGTCGGCCGTCTGCGCGTGCAGACCGGTCGAGCCCAGCGCCAGGCCGGCCGCCGAAGCCAGCAGGTTTCTGCGTGAAAAAGTCATCGTGCGTGTTCTCGCTGTCTGCTCGTTTATCGCTTGTCGGTCAGCGTGCGCCAGTCGCTGCCGGCGGGCAGAACGCCCCCCACCGAGGCAATGCCCGGGTAGTCCAGATCGGGGTGATCGGCCAGCGTCGGGGTCTGCCCTGCCATGAATTCTTTGGCGGCCTTGAGCAAGAGCTGCCGAACCCGGATCACCGCACCATCGGCCGAGCACAGCTGCTCGTCGGTGCGGTCGTAAATCGGACCCTGGCTGATGAACATCGCACAGTCTTCGGTGCCCAGGTGCTGCGGAAAACCGGTCTTGTGACCGCGCTTCATGATGTCGCGGTTCTGGCCCCAGTTGTCCTTGGCGTCGCCCGGCGGCAGCGGCGGGAAATTCCAGACATCGGGCGAGG
>CAIMVC010000386.1 GCA_903844825.1 uncultured Burkholderiales bacterium
CGCGACGACCACCACGCAACTGGCCAAGAGCCAGATCATTCAGCAAGCCGCGACGGCCATGCTGGCGCAGGCCAACCAGGCGCCGCAAAGCGTGTTGTCTCTGCTCAAGTAAAGACTTGATGGCTGGCGCAAGCCGGCTCCTAGCCAAAAGGCCACCCTTTGCGGTGGCCTTTTGGCGTTTTGGCCTTTTTTGCTGTTGGTAGGTGGCAAGGCTTTGCCGCCTGCTACCAATTTATGCCGGTTCATGCCGCTTGGTGTCCCTGGTCCTGCCGTTTTAGGCTGCTTCAGGTACTTGAAATAGCTGGCATCAGTTTTGCTTAAGTGACGTCACGTACGACTTCCCAGTCCGGGCCGTCGTTAATTTGACACCTTTACAGGAGTGACTCATGACCCCAGCGACCCCCGGCTCTCAAGGCATCATTCATCAGACTCATCAGGGTGAAGCGCCCGGATTTGGCGATATTTCGAGTTTTTCCCCGGCTGATCTCCGCATGGCCATCCAGGCTCTGGTGGCCGAGGACAACATGGATCTTGCCCAAGCGCTGGCCGACGCCGGCATCAGCCTGCATCCGTTGAGCGAGGACATGTTGGCTATTGCCAGTTTGCTGGCCATGGCCCAGGCGCAATGGCCGCTGGCGATTGAACTGATCAATGACTTGTGCGAGTTGCAACAGGGCGCGGTTCAGCCAACCACGTACCAAATGCTGGCCCGCTCCCACTGGTGCAACTTGGACCTGGCAGAGGCCTCCCGCGTGCTGGTCGCAGGCCTACAAATCTGGCCCGACAACCGCTTGCTGCTCGACGAGCAAGTCAACATGGCGCTGGCCAGCAACGCGCTGCCGGCATCGTTGACGCGCAACTAATCGACCAAGAGACCCAAAGCACCGCCTTTGGCCGCCACTTCCTCATTTTTGAATTTTTGATCAGGAGATCATCATGACTGTTATCAATACCAATGTGAACGCCTTGTTTTCGCAAAATGCGATGAAGGTGAACAATCGCGCCTTGTCGAGTGCGATGGAGCAACTGTCCACCGGCCAGCGCATCAACTCGGCCAAGGACGACGCAGCCGGCCTGGCCATTACCGGCTCCATGACAGCTTATGTTCGCGGCATGGCCATGGCCGCCCGCAACGCCAACGACGGTATCAGCATGCTGCAAACGGCTGAGGGCGCGATGGTCGAGCAAACCAATATGTTGCAGCGCATGCGCGAGTTGGCTGTGCAGGCTTCTACTGCGACCTACTCCAGTGCCCAATTGAGCTACATGGACAAGGAGTTTCAGGCACTGGACGACCAGATCAACAAAATTGCAGATCAAACCAAATGGAACGGCATGCAGGTGCTTGCGGGCAGTGGCGGTGCAGCCAGGTCCTTTAACTTTGTGGTGGGCGCCGGTGGCACGGAGACGATTACCGTCGACATCGCCAACGTCACCCGCACCGCGTCCGGCCTGGCCACCACGGCCTTGGCCGTAACAACCACCAATGGTGCTATCAGCGCAATTGCCTCCATCGACACCGCCCTGGGCAAGATCAATGATGCACGCGCAGTGATTGGTGCTGGTATCAACCAACTGACTTACGCCGTAGATAACCTGAATAATATTTCGCAGAACACCATTGCGTCGCGCAGTCAGATTCTTGACACGGACTACGCGATTACCACCACCAAACTGGCCAGCGCACAAATCATTGCGCAAGCGGCTACGGCGATGTTGGCTCAGGCGAACCAGTCGCAGCAATCGGTCATGTCTTTGCTGAAGTAAGCAGGGCCCTGAGGGCAATCACCTGACTGCCGGTTTTTGGGAATGGCCAACTTCTTGAGGCTCGATGAGTCGATGGATTGAGGGATAGAGGGATTGAGGGATTGAGGGATTGAGGGATTTTTGACATGAAAAGTCGGAACAAGTCATCGGGCGCGCATCGGTCGACGAGCCATCGGCAGATGGGCAGCGTGTTCGAGCGAGGCCTGGCTTTTCATCGCGAGGGCCGTCTCGACGAGGCGCGTGGTCTGTACCGGCAGGTGTTGAAGCTTGAGCCTCGGCATTTTGATGCCCTGCATTTGCTGGGCGCCTTGACCCATCAGTTAGGCGATGCGAAATCCGCGCTGGATTTGTTGGACCAGGCATTGACAGTCCGGGCCGACCAGGCCTCTGTGTACAGCAACCGCGGCAATGTGCTGCGGGCCCTGGGATGCCTGGACGCTGCGCTGGTGAGTTACGCCACGGCCTTGTCGTTAGAGCCAAATTTTGTGAATGCGCTGAACAACCAGGGGCTGGTTTTGAATCAGCTGGGGCGCAACGAGGAAAGCGTGGCGAGTTATCGCCGCGCACTGGCCATTGACCCTCGCCACGCGGATGCCGCTAGCAACTGCGGGCTGGCGTGTCAGTCGCTGAATCGGCATCAGGATGCCCTGCAGTGCTTTGGCCAGGTGCTTGAACTCAGGCCGCAGGACGCGGTGACCTACTTTAACTGCGCCAATTCGCTCAAGGTACTGGGTCATCTGGAGGCGGCTGTCTTGCACTATGAGCAGGCCATCATGCTGGACCCTGCCAACGCCAATGCCTTGAATAACCGCGGCGTGGTGTTGAATATGCTCGGCAAACCGATTGAGGCCGCCGATAGCTTTGCCGCCGCATCGGCCATTCGCTCCGATTTTTCGGAAGCCTTGTACAACGAGGGCTTGGTTCGCTTGGACTTCAAACAGTTCGAACGTGCGATTGAGTGCTTTGAAGAAGCGCTCGTTCATCAGCCCGGCATGAATACCGTGCCGGGGGTGCTGACCCACACCCGCATGCACCTGGCCGACTGGTCCGGACTCGACGCTGACAACCCGGCCTTTGAGCGGCAGATTCGGGCGGGGCAGGGCGCAGCACAACCATTTTCTGAACTGGCTTTGACTGATTCCGGTGAGCTGCAAAAAATGGCAGCACACCTCTGGATCGAAGGCTTGACGGCTTCATTGCCGGCCATGCCGGTCTTGCACCACTATCCGCGCAGGCAGCGGGTCAAGCTGGCCTATTTTTCGGCCGACTTTCATAACCACGCGACGGCCTACCTGATGGCCGAACTCTTTGAGTTGCACGACAAAACAAAATTTGAATTGATTGCCTTCTCGTTCGGGCGGATCAAGAACGACGAAATGTCCTTGCGTATTCGCCAGGGCTTTGAGCGCTTTATCGACGTTCAGGGACGCACCGACCTGCAAATCGCCCAACTCGCCCGCGAACTGGAGATCGACATTGCGGTCGATTTGAAGGGCTACACCACCGACAGTCGCCCGGCCATCTTTGCTCACCGAGTGGCGCCTGTACAGGTGAGTTACCTCGGTTTTCCGGCTACCATGGGCGCCGACTTCATGGACTACCTGATTGCTGACAGGGCCTTGGTTCCTCAAGCCAGCCAATGCTTTTACACCGAAAAAATTGCTTACCTGCCAGGCAGCTACCAGGTCAATGACAGGCAACGGAAAATCGCCGACACCGTGTGGACGCGACAGCAGGCCGGCCTTCCTGAGACAGGCTTTGTTTTTTGCTGCTTTAACAACAACTACAAAATCATGCCGGCCACGTTTGATGGCTGGATGCGCATCCTGGCGCAGGTGCCGGGCAGTGTCTTGTGGCTGTATGTCGACAACGACATGGCTGCCGCCAATCTGAGTCGGGAGGCGCAAGCCCGCGGCATTGACGCAAAGCGGCTGGTGTTTGCGCAGCGCATGCCGCTGGCCGAACACCTGGCCCGTCACCGCCTGGCCGATCTGTTTCTTGACACCTTGCCTTGCAACGCCCACACCACCGCCAGTGACGCCCTGTGGGCCGGGCTGCCTGTGCTCACCTGCACCGGCGAGGCATTTGCCAGCCGCGTGGCCGCGAGCTTGCTTATGGCATTGGACCTGCCCGAACTGGTGACCCCCGATCAAGCCGCCTATGAAGCGCTGGCCGTCGAGTTGGCCTTGCAGCCGCAGCGACTGGCCTTGATCAAGCAGCGATTGCTTGCCCAGCGCGAGACCTCGCCCTTGTTCGACACCCCGCGCTATGCGCGTGAGCTGGAAGCGCTCTACTTGCGCATGCACGAGCGCCATCACGACGGGCTTACCCCCGACCACCTGTATGAAATTTGACCGTCAAGCCAAAAGCGCGCAGGCCCTTTTTGAGCGGGCCCTGAGCTGCCACCGGGGTGGGGATGTGGCCCAGGCCCGCGAGTTGTATTCGCGCACGCTTAAGTCGTACCCGCAACATGTCGAGGCGCTGCACATGGCCGGCATTTTGATGGCCCAGCAAGCTGATTTCGCAGCGGCAGCCGCCCTGGTGATCGAGGCGGTGCGGCTGCAGCCCGGCCATGTCAACGCGCACAACAACCTGGGCAATATCTTGCAGAAGGTGGGCGATCTGGATGGCGCGCTGTGTCACTACCAACGCGCCATTGAACTCAATCCCCAGTTTGCCGACGCCTTCAACAACCGTGGCGTGGTGCTCAAAGAGCAGCAGCGCTATGGCGCCGCGGCAGAGAGTTTCAAGACGGCCTTGGCACTCAAGCCCAACTACCCGGCCGCCTGCAGCAACCTGGGCCTGACACTCGATGAACTCGGCGAGCTGGATCAAGCCCTGCTCAACCATGACAAGGCCATTGCACTTGAGCCGCAAAATTTCCAAGCCCATTACAACCGCGGCAAAGTGCTGCTCAAGCTCAAAGACTTTACCCAGGCGCTGGTGAGCAACGAGGCAGCCTTGGCACTTTCGCCCGGCTTTGTAGACGCTCTGCATAACCGCGCCCTGGCGCTCGAAGGGCTGGAGCGCGAGGACGAGGCGATGGCCAGTTTCGAGCAAGTCCTGGCGCTCAGTCCCGACCGGGCATCGGCTCACTTTGGCAAGGCCCGTCTGGCCAAAGAACGTGGCGACATGGCGGCGGCGCTGCAGGGCTACCAAAGAGCCCTTGAAATTCAGCCCAACTACCCGCAAGCCTGGTGCAACATGGGCAGCTTGCTGCATGCTGAAAAACAGCACGATGCGGCCTTGTTTGCATTTAACCAGGCGCTGGCACTCAAGCCCGACTACCAAGAGGCCTACAGCCAGCGCGGCTTGCTGCACCAGGAGGCCAATGCGCTGAAGCTGGCGCTTGATGACTACGAGCGGGCGCTGAGCCTGAACCCGGACTGCGTCGAAATTTGCAACAACCAGGGCGTCGTGCTGCAAAGCATGGGGCGCTTAGCGCCAGCCCAGGCGAGTCTGAGTAAAGCAGTAGAACTCGACGCCAGTTACGTGCCGGCCCGCATCAATCTGGGTAACCTTCTTGTTGAGCTGGGCAAGCCCGCTGACGCGCTGCTTCACTACACCCACGCCCTCTTGCTCAAGCCCGACTACCCCTATCTTGAAGGCCTGCAAATCCACTCCCAGATGAAAACCTGCGACTGGACGGGCATCGACAAAAAAATTGCCGCAGCACTGGCCCGCCTGGAGGCCGGCGAGAAATCCTGCCCGCCCTTTGCGGTGCTGGCCATCAGCGACGCCATGGATTTGCAGCGCAAAGCGGCCGCAATATGGCTCAAAGATGCGACTGCCAAGTGCACAACCCTTCCCGCTATCGCGCCGCACGCACACGACAAAATCCGCATCGGCTACTTCTCGGCCGATTTTCACGACCATGCCACGGCCTTTTTGATGGCCGAGCTCTTTGAGTTGCACGACAAAAGCCGGTTCGAGATCATTGCCTTTTCTTTTGGCCCTGACCGGCAAGACACCATGCGCCGGCGCCTGGTCGCCGCGTTTGATCAGTTTCTGGACGTGCGCGAAGAAACACCAGAGGCCATCGTGCGGCTGGCACGCCGGCTTGAAATCGACATTGCCATCGACCTCAAGGGCTGCACCCAGGGCTGTCGCCCCGCAATATTTGCCATGCGCGCCGCCCCGGTGCAAATCAACTACCTGGGGTATCCCGGCAGCATGGGCGTCGACTTCATGGACTACCTGATTGCCGACCGGGTACTGATCCCCGAGAGCAGCCAGCACCTGTACAGCGAAAAAATTCTCTACATGCCGGGCAGCTACCAGGTCAACGACGCCAAACGCGTGATTTCAGACCGCGTCTTTACCCGTGCCGAAGTCGGCCTGCCAGACACCGGCTTTGTGTACTGCTGCTTTAACAACAACTACAAGATCACGCCCGCCACCTTTAACGTGTGGATGCGCATCTTGAAGGGAGTCGAAGGCAGCGTGCTGTGGCTGCTCGCCGACAGCCCGGCGGTGATTGCCAATTTGTCCAAAGAGGCCGAACTGCGCGGCGTCAGCGCCAGCCGCCTGGTATTTGCGCCGCGAATGGCCCTTGACGAGCATTTGGCGCGGCATAGGTTGGCCGATCTGTTCCTCGACACCTTGCCATGCAACGCACACACCACGGCCAGTGATGCGCTGTGGGTGGGCTTGCCGGTGCTGACGTGTGCAGGGGAGTCGTTTGCGGGGCGTGTCGCTGCGAGTTTGTTGAATGCGGTGGGCTTGTCAGAACTGATCATGGCGTCGCAGGCTGACTACTGTGCACAGGCTGTCAAGCTTGGGCAACAACCATGGCAGTTGGCAAGCCTGAAAAGTAAATTGGAAAGTCACCTGTGCGCGGCCACTCTTTTCGACACGCGGCGATATACCGGTCATCTGGAACAGTTGTACCTCACGGTTCAGGATCGCTGCTGTGTGCGTTTACCCTTGGAGGATTTGGCCTAAGTCCTGGTGCGAGCAACAGCACCAGCCGCCTTAAGCGGCCAACGGCGGGGGTCCGGTTGAACTAGTCGTCCCACTTTCCGACCCCAGTAAGAGCCCGTCCGGCGGGCAGCTTTGACCCGCTGCTGGTTCCCAAGCAGGAGTGGCGCTCTGCCGGCTCTGACGACAAGATCGTGGCAATGTATGCGCAGGGCATGAGGTCAATGCAGCGTCAAGCCCTTGGGCACGAATCGTGCTTTTCGATATGAATGTGTCGGCTTTGCCCGCAGAGCCCTTGCCGCCCGAGAACCCTGAATCAGGAAGCCATGATGTCAAATGCCCCTATCTTTGTGACGCAGCCCTATCTGCCGCCTTTGGATGAGTTTCTCCCTTATCTTGAGAAGATCTGGGATAACAAAATCCTTACAAACAACGGACCATTCCACCGAGAGCTTGAGGAGGCGCTGGGGAACTATCTGGGCGTCAAGCATCTGAGTCTCTTTACTAATGCAACGTTGGGGCTGATTACCGCACTCCAGGCATTGCGAATTACAGGCGAAGTCATCACCACTCCATACTCATTTGTTGCGACAGCGCACTCGCTGATGTGGAACAACATCAGGCCTGTTTTTGTCGATGTGGACCCCCAGACCTGCAACCTGGACCCCAAAAAGATCGAGGCCATGATCACCCCCCGCACAACGGCCATCATGCCGGTTCACTGCTACGGACGACCTTGTGACGTCGAGGCGATTCAGGAAATTGCAGACACCTATGGACTCAAGGTCATCTATGACGCGGCACACGCCTTTGGTGTGCGTCATCAGGGGCAAAGCGTTCTAAATTATGGTGACCTGTCGATCCTCAGCTTTCACGCGACCAAGGTATTCAACACCTTTGAGGGCGGGGCGATCATCTGTCAGGATGAGCGGACCAAGCAGCGCATCGACTATCTGAAGAATTTCGGTTTCGCCAACGAGACCACCGTCATTGCGACAGGTATCAATGGGAAGATGAGTGAATTCAACGCGGCCCTGGGATTGCTGCAGCTAAAACACATTGACCGCGCCATTGCAATGCGCCGAGAAATAGACGGCTACTACCGTGAGCAGCTGCGCCTCATACCGGGTCTGACTCCTTTGATCCCGCAGGACGATAACTTCAATCAGTCGTATTTCCCGATTTTGGTCAGCGACGACTACCCATTGACGCGTGACGAGCTGTATGCGCACTTGAAAAATCATCAGATCAACGGGCGGCGGTATTTTTACCCTCTGATTTCGGATTTTCCAATGTACAGACAGTTTCCGTCGGCACAAAGCGAACTGCTGCCAAGCGCTCGTTTCCTGTCGGACCGAGTCATCTGCCTTCCCCTTTACCCGGCGCTGAGCCAGGAAGATACCCAAAGAATTGCGCAGGTGCTGGCTTTGCCTTGTGTTCAGGAGGCGGCTTTCAGTGATAGCTTCATGCGAACCAGTCCTGCGATCCCGTTTTCCGACCAGAGCGGCGGCTCAAACTGCGAATTTGGCGCCTATGTCCCGGGTTTTCAGAGTTCGCACGCAACCTTGATCGCCGGGTGAGCTATGTTAATTTTCAGACGCGAACTCTGGTTTGAGTCTGCCCTGTTTGTGAGAATTTCGCATGAAGACATTTCTGTTTCAGCCATTGAGCTCCCATCACAACGATCGCGCTGCAGTGGCAAGAGCGCTGGACGATGCACTAAATCTGACATCTTGGATGGATCGCAATCCCTTGATCGACGGCATACTCTTCAACGAGGGACATATTACAGACTATAACTTCTGCAATAAGGATTCCATCTTGTTGTCCGCTATTGGATTGGCTCGCACCAGCAGGGTAAAAGTTGGCGCTTGCGTCGTGCAGTTGGCATTCAATGACCCTAAGTTGATATTCGAAAGATTTCAGCAACTGGAGCTTATGTTCCCGGAACGATTTATTTTGGGCGTTGGAAATGGGTTCCACAAGGCCGAAGGCATGGAGTTTGGACTCGATCAAAATGACAGGCGACGCATCGCGGACTTCAACCGCGATGTGCTGTCTCACCTGATGGGAGGGCACACCATTGATTGTGCTGGACACAACACCAATATTCGGCGGCGTATCACCCCTGATATTCGACTGGAAAAACCATTGAACGCTCAGTATTTTGACAGTGTTGGTTCAGTGCTAGGGGCACAAAATGCAATAGCAAGAGGGAACAGCTTTATACTGAATCTTTGCGAAAGCGAACAGTACTGCAATCTTTCATCGGCGAAGTTAATTTTTGATCTGGCAAGAGTAAGCTCACCGGACATCAAGCGCTATCTTTTTATACCCACATTTGTTTACGATGAGCTGGCTTCCGAGCGGGCCTTCCTGCATTACTACAATCTGTACAGAAAATTAATTTATTGCGGTGACCTAGTGGATTCTGAATTTCTAAAACAGCGAACTAGGGATCATGTTCAAAACTCCACCCCAATCACCTCGATTGAGGCACGCAAATTGCTCGCTTTAACGGCATGAAACAAACAGACCTCGGACTCGATC
>CAIMVC010000387.1 GCA_903844825.1 uncultured Burkholderiales bacterium
CTGTGACAGGCGCGACAGGTTGTTGCCCAGTCGCTTTTCCGGTCCGAACTTGGCTTCGGCGCTGCCGAACAGGTCGGGGGGAATGACCATGGTGTCCATGGCCTTGATAAAGCTGTCGGTGCTCAAGTTGGCGCCGGCTTTTTGCGCGCCTTTGACAAAGCTGTCAATGACGGTGTAGCCGTAGACCGAGAAGACGGTCGGGTCGTCACTGAACTTGGTCTTGTACTTGTTAGCCCAGAAACGAATCGGCTGCGAGGCTTCGTCAAGGTAGGGGTTTTGCACCGTCATGGCGGCGTATAAGCCGTCCATGGCCTTGCCGCCGAGCTTGTGGATCAGGTCGGTGTAGGCTGCGCTCGAGCCCACAAAGGTCGGGTTGTAGCCGAGCTTGCGGGCGGTACCGATGGCGCCTATGGTTTCGCGGATCACGGTGCCCAGCACGATCAGGTCGCAGTCGGCGGCCTTGAGCTTGGCAATTTGCGAAGAGAAGTCGGTGGCGCCGCGCTTGTAGGTGGTTTTCTCGACCATGGTCACGCCAGCGGCCTTGAGGCCGTCTTCAGCGCCGCGCTGCACTTCCAGGCCGAACTCGTCGTCCTGGTACATGGAGCAGATTTTCTTGGCGCCCTTGTCCTTGGCGACCTTGGGCACGGCGGCCTTCATCTGGTCGTAGTAGGTCGCCGCAAACGAGTACTTGAGCTTGTGAAAGGGCTCGTACATTTCGCGGGCAGCGGTCACCGGAAAGAAATTGATCACGTTCTTTTCAAACTGAACCGGCATGGCAGCCAGGTTCTGGGCGGTTCCCAGGTGTCCGACCATGGCAAAAATCTTGTCCTGGTTGACGAGCTTTTGCGCGGCCAGAACGGCTTTTTTGGGGTCGTAACCCGAGTCCTCGACGATCAGCTTGATCTTGCGGCCGTTGACGCCGCCTTGCTCATTGAGCTCGTCCACGCGCAGCGCCATGCCGGCACGGATCTGCTTGCCAAAGCCAGCCAGTGGGCCGGACAGGTCCTGGATGGAGCCCAGGGTGATTTCGGTCTTGCTCACGCCCTGGCTCTGCGCCAGGGCCAGTGGGGCAGCCAGGCTGAGCGCCAGGGCCCCCATCAAAGCGGTCGATTTGAGTTGCATGCTTGTCTCCTGTTTAAAAATGGTCTTGAAGTGGTCTGGAAATGGTTTTGCAATGGCGGTAAAAACTTGGGGCTTGGGCCGGCCGCCCACAGGGCCGGAAGTCAGCGGTACATGGCCTCGATCTGCGGCGCATATTTTTTTTCAACCAGCTTGCGTTTGAGTTTCATGGTGGGTGTCAGCTCTTCGTCTTCAGCGCTGAGCTGGGTGTCGAGCAAAAAGAACTTTTTGATCTGTTCAACCCGGGCGAACTTCTGGTTGACCCGATCGAGTTCGGCCTGAATCAATTCTTGCACTTCGGCCGAGCGCGTCAAGCTGGCGTAATTACTGAAGGGTATGTCCTGATCCTGCGCAAATTTCTCGACGTTTTCCTGGTCGATCATGATGATCGAGGTGAGGTAGGCGCGCTTGTCGCCGATCACCACGGCGTCAGTGATGTAGGGCGAAAACTTGAGCTCGTTTTCGAGCTCGCTGGGGGTGACGTTTTTGCCACCCGCCGTGATGATGATGTCTTTCATGCGGTCGGTGATACGGAAAAATCCTTCTTCATCCATCACCCCCACGTCGCCGGTGTGCAGCCAGCCGTCGGCGTCGAGCGCTTCGGCCGTTTTCTCTGGCAGGTTCAGGTAACCCATGAAGACGTTGGGCCCCCGTACCAGGATCTCGCCGGTGAGCGGGTCGAGCCGAACCTCGTTGAAGCTGGCCGCCGGACCGATGGAGCCAGGCTTCATGCGCTGCGCTGGCACGCCAGTGGACGCGCCGCATGTCTCCGTCATGCCCCAGACCTCGAGCATGGGTACGCCCAGCGCCATGTACCAGCGCACCAGTTCGGGTGAAATGGGTGCGGCCCCGGTCACGCAAAAGCGCGCCCGGTGAATGCCGATCAGTTTGCGCACGTTGTCCAGCGCCAGCCAGCGGGCCAGGGTGAACTTGAGCTTGAGCCAGCCGCTGATGGGCTGACCGGCCATGACGCGGTCGGCAATGTGTGAGCCCACGCCAATGCCCCAGGCGTAGGCAGCCTGCTGCACCCGGCTGGCCTCCTTGAGGGAAATCATCACGCCTGAATAAAATTTCTCCCAGACCCGCGGCACCGCCGTGAAGACCGTGGGCGCAATCTCTCGCACGTTTTCGGGAATGGTTTCGGGGTTCTCGACAAAGTTGAGCCGGGCCCCGGTGTAGAGCGAAAAATATTCGCCCCCCATGCGCTCGGCGATGTGGCACAAAGGCAGGAAGCACATGCGCTCATCCTGTTCGGTCTGCGCCACCAGGGTGTTGTAGCCACGGGCGGCGTAGACCAGGGCGCGGTGCTTGTGCATGGCGCCCTTGGGCTTGCCGGTGGTGCCGGAGGTGTAGACCAGAATCGCCAGGTCGTCAGGGCGACAGCTTTCAATGCGTTGCTTGAGCGCCATCGGATGCGCCGCCAAGTAATCGCGGCCAAGCGCGCGCAGGGCGTCCAGGCCGATCACGCCGGGATCATTCAGACCGCGCAGGCCGTCCAGGTCAATCACCACGATATGACGCAGGCCGGGCAGTTGCGGCCGCACTTCCAGGGCTTTGTCGAGTTGCTCGTCATCCTCGACAAACAGGACGGTCGCGCGCGAGTCTTCGCACAGGTAATGCACCTGCGAGGCCGCATCGGTCGGGTAGATGCCGTTGGACACACCCGCGCAGCTTAGGATGGCCAGATCGGCCAGCACCCACTGGATGTTGGTATTGGCCAGCACGCAGGCGCATTCGCCGGGCTGAAAACCCAGGCTGATGAGTCCACCGGCGATTTCCCGCACCGCCTCGCCCGTTTGCGTCCAGCTCCAGCTGCGCCAGATGCCCAGCTTCTTTTGGCGCATCCAGACCTGGCTGCCGCGCTGCTGCACCCCGTTCCAGAACAGGGCAGGGATGGTCTCGCCCTCGAGCACCACACGGGTTTCGGGCTTGATGTGGGACAGGTCCCAGAGATTAGACACGGATGGCCCCCACGCTTGTCACTTCGTGTACTGCACTGCCCCCCGAGGGGGCTGTCCCCAGCTTGGGGCGGCCCTGCGCTGTGGATGTGGCCCCCACGCTTGTCACTTCGTGTACTGCGCTGCCCCCTGAGGGGGTTGTCCCGACTTGACGCGGCCCGGCGACGGGACTGGCCCCTGCGCGGCTTGATTGGTGTTCTGTGCGCATGCCTATCTCCAGTTCTTTTTCTTTTTCCAGCGTCGCTCGCCGCGCACGCCTTCGGCTTTCATGCCCAGGTAGAACTCGCGGATGTCGTCTTTTTCGCGCAGGCGGGCGCAGGTGTCTTCCATCACGATACGGCCGTTTTCGAGGACGTAGCCGTAGTCGGAGGCGTTGAGTGCCATGTTGGCGTTTTGCTCGACCAGCAAGATGGTGGTGCCATGTTCGCGGTTGATACGCACCACGATCTCAAAGATTTCCTTGGTCAGTTTGGGCGACAGGCCCAAGCTGGGTTCGTCCAGCAAGATCAGCTCGGGTGCGGCCATCAGGGCCCGTGAAATCGCCAGCATTTGCTGCTGACCGCCTGAGAGCAGACCGGCGTCCTGCGTGGCTCGTTCGCGCAGAATCGGGAAGTAGTTAAAGACGGTCTCCATGTCGCGGGCCACGCCGTCGCGGTCCTTACGGGTATAGGCGCCCATCAGCAAGTTGTCATGCACGCTGAGCAGTGCAAAGACTTCACGTCCCTCGGGCACGTGGCTCAGGCCTTGCTGCACGATGTAGGCGGGGTCTTGCGCCGTGATCGCCTGTCCCTTGAAAGTGATGCTGCCCTTGCGTGGGTCGAGGATGCCCGAGATGGTCTTGAGAATGGTGCTTTTGCCAGCGCCATTGGAGCCGAGCACGGTAGCGATTTCTCCTCGCTTGACCTGCAGGCTCACGCCGCGAATGGCCTTGATCGGGCCGTAGGCGCTTTCGACATTGAGCAGGCTCAGCAGGGGCTCGCCGTTGACGGGGGCTGGTGTGGTGCTCATGCGCTGGTCCTGCGCTCTGCACTGGCTGCTGCGGGCCGGCGCAATGAGGTCACGTCGTCCACCGAGCCCAGATAGGCTTCGATCACGCCGGGATCGTTTTGGACTTCGCGGGGCGTTCCCATGGCCAGCATCTGGCCCTGGTTCATGGCCAGTACCCGGCTCGATACCTTGGACACCAGCGACATGTCATGCTCGACCATCAGCACGGTGATGCCCAGTTCGTGCTGGATGTCCTGAATCCAGAAGGCCATGTCATCGGTTTCCTCGACGTTCAGGCCGGAGGAGGGTTCGTCGAGCAGCAGCAGCCGGGGTTCTGTGCACAGCGCGCGGGCCAGCTCGACCACCTTGCGCACGCCATACGGCAGCCCGGCGACCAGCGAGTCGCGGTGGTGCTGCAGGTCCAGAAAGTCGATGATTTCTTCGACCTTCTCGCGAGCCTGCAGTTCAGCCTGGCGCACCCGGCGCGTGAAAAACAGGTCTTGCAGCAAGCTGCTTGAGCTGTGGGCATGGCGCCCGATCAGCAGGTTGCTGAGCACCGTGGCATGTTCAAAAAGTTCGATGTTTTGAAAGGTGCGGGCAATACCCAGCGCTGCAATCTGGTGCGCAGGCAGATCGGTCAGCGCCACCCTGCCTTGCGGCCCCGAGTAGTCGATGTCGCCTGTGGTGGGTGTGTAGATGCGGCTGATGAGGTTAAACACCGTGGTCTTGCCAGCACCGTTAGGTCCGATCAGGGTAAACACCTCGCCAGGCCGGACATCAAAGCTCACCTGGTTGACAGCCAGCACCCCGCCAAAGCGGACGCTGAGATTGTTGGCGCGTAGCAGGGATTCAGTCATGGCAATGTGTTGACGGCGCGCGCCGTGCAGGGGACCGCGAAGGATGCGACGTAAAAAGCGTGGGGGCCAGTCCCGTCGCAGGGCCGCCCCAAGACGGGACAGCCCCCTCGGGGGGCAGCGCATGACACGAAGTGAAAAGCGTGGGGGCCATTCCCGTCGCAGGGCCGCCCCAAGACGGGACAGCCCCCTCGGGGGGCAGCGCATGAC
>CAIMVC010000388.1 GCA_903844825.1 uncultured Burkholderiales bacterium
CCCTTGGGCAAAATTGGAAAAGGCCACTTGTGTGGCCTTTTTCTTGGGTGCGCCCAGCATGGGCGCACACCTGCGGGTGCAAGTCCCGCTGCGAGCTGGTCACAGTGAGCAAAGCGAAGCGCAACTGCGCAAGGGCGACCGAGCGTGGGGAGGAAGCGGGGAGCGTAAATCGTGAGCCGATGAACAAGAACCGCATAGGAGGCGCTGCCAAGCAGGGCGAGCAGGCCCATTACTGCAAAGCTCTTGTGACCAAGGCGAGGTGGCGCAGATGCGGCGGTTGTGCGATGAAGGTGTGCGACCCTGACCTGGGGAGATCTCGCCCTGTGCCTGAAAGGGCGACGGCTTGTGCCCGAGCGAGAAGTCAGCAAAGGTCGTAGCAGTTGGAGCCGGGGCCGCTGAGGCCACAAGGCAAGAGCGAAGGACCGAACGAGAGTCAGTGAGCGAGGACAAGAAGATGTCAAAGGCCATGCGTCAGATGCCGGAGCAACCCGGGCGGGCAAGCGTAGCGCGGGGTGAAGCCCTGTGTGAGAGAGCCAGCGACGAAGCCTGCGGCCCGCCTCTTGAGCACCCGCACACAAGGTCGGCAAGGCCGATGACAGGCACAGGTGGCCTGCTGGCGGCGGCGCTGACGAGACAGAACCTGCAAACGGCGTGGAAACGGGTCAAGGCCAACAAGGGCGCGGCCGGGGTGGATGGGCTCGACATCGAGCAAACTGCCCGGATGCTGCAAACGAGCTGGCCAGACATCCGCCAAGCGCTGCTGCACACGACGCGGTCAAGGCCGCACGGGCATACGTCCAATCGGGCAAACGCAAGGCTTCTGTACTGAACGAGGTGACCAGGCGCGTCAAAATCAAGATCGTCAACACCGTCTGGAAAGGGGAAATACACGCGACCGCACCCACCCTCAAGATGTCTTGCAGGTGCTGGCGTACCAAGCGGATGCCACGAATTCTCAGCTTCACCTTGCCATGGCCTGCAGACAGGTAAGCCCACAAAAACAGCGCACCTGCCGCATTGGCTAAAACACCGCCGGCGGCCACCATTGGGGCGCGTTATCGCTTCTAGATCTATGAGCTTGCGGTCCGGGGGCTCGAGCCTTCGGCCGCTGACGCCACGCGGTGCGGTGCGGTGCAGTGATCTGACTTCGAGCGCGTCGAGGCGCTGCTAATCGGCGGGTGGCTCAAAGCGGTAGCCCACGCCGTAAACCGAAGCGATGCGGTCGTCATCCGCGCGAATGGCCATCATTTTTCGACGCAGATTTTTGACATGGGTGTCGATGGTGCGGTCGCTGACATCGCGCAGCTCGCCGTGTGCGCTCTCCAGCAATTGAGCCCGTGAAAATACCCGCCCCGGTTGACTCAACAGCTGGCGCAGCATCCGGAACTCCAATGGCGTCAGCGACAGCCAGTGGGCGCGCCACTGGATGCGCAGGCTGGCATCGTCGATCGCCCAGATGCCGGCTGCTGGCGCGACGCGCCGCTCTGAACGGCGCAAGAGTGCATGCACGCGTGCCATCACCTCGCGCGGGCTAAAAGGCTTGCATACGTAGTCGTCCGCGCCGCTGTTGAGGCCCAGCAGGCGATCGAGCTCGTCGATGCGGGCAGTCACCATCAGGATCGGGATGTCGCTAAATTCCCGTACGGCGCGGCACACACTCACACCGTCCAGACCGGGCAGATTCAAGTCCAGGATCAGCAGGCTCGGTGGCGCATGCCGAACTTCCGACAACGCCAGTTGGCCATCGGCCAAGCTGTGGGCCTCAAGGCCTTCGCTGCGCAGGTAGTCCACTAGCAGCAAGGCGATGCGCGGATCGTCTTCCACCACCAGCACGCGGCGGATGGTCTTCATGCGGAAATTCCGGCAGTTGCAGCTTCTTGCTCGACGGGCGCTTGCGGCAATTCCAGCGTCAGGGTCAGGCCGCCGAGCGACGAGGCCGAGGCTGTCAACTGGCCCCCATGCGCCTTGGCAATGACCTGGCAGATGGCTAGGCCCAGGCCACTGCCGCCCGAGCTACCGCTGCGCGCCGTGTCACCGCGGTACATGCGCTCGAAGACCTGGGATAACTGTTCATCAGACACGCCGGGCGCGCTGTCCTCCACCACCAGGCGAAGCCGGGTGTCGAAGCACTCCAGTCGCAGTTGCACCTGGCCTGGCGAATGGGTGTATCGCAAACTGTTCTCCAGCAGATTGGCCATGAGTTGCTCGATGCGACCTGCGTCCCACTTCACCCTTAGCGCCTCCAGCGCGTTCATCGTCGCCACGTTCGCTGGCAGTTGCAGGCGCAAGCTGAGCCCGGCGGCGCGGGCGCGCTCTTCATAGCGGCCGTGCAGGCGCCGCATCAGGTCCACGGCGTCGTCATCAGCCAGGCGACAGGGCAGGGTTTGCAGATCAGAGATGGCCAACAGGTGCAGGTCGTTCACCAGCCGGCTAAGGCGAAGCACCTCCTCATGCAGCACCCCAATGGCCTCGGGCCGTAACGGCCGCACACCATCATGCAGCGCTTCAATGTCGCCGCGCAGAACCGTCAGTGGCGTGCGCAGTTCGTGCGAAATATCAGCCAGCCAGCGGCGCCGCGCGCTTTCCATTTGCTGCAAGCCTTCGGCCATGCGGTTGACGTTGCGGATGAGGTCGCCAAGCTCGTCGCTGCGCCCGGCCAGGTCGCGCCCTGACGGCAGGCGCACGGTCAACTCACCCTGGGCCAGCCGCTGCGTAGCCTCCTGCACGGCGGTCAGTGGTTTTGTCCAGCGGCGTGCAAGCCAGGTCGCGGTGATCAGGGCCAGCATGAGCAGCGCCAGGCTGACAGTGGCGATCAGGACGTTCTGGTCACGCAGGAAGCGCGTCTCGGGGCCGGTGCGGAGGGTGGGCGCGGACCGCATGCGAGCCACGGCCAGCAACTGGCCGTCAACACGTATGGGACGCTCGACGACGGGCCCGGTG
The DNA here is from genome assembly GCA_903844825.1 of uncultured Burkholderiales bacterium. Taxonomy (GTDB): domain Bacteria; phylum Pseudomonadota; class Gammaproteobacteria; order Burkholderiales; family Burkholderiaceae_C; genus Polaromonas. The sequence goes on from CAIMVC010000388.1 coordinate 2,941, forward strand.
TTGTTGCGGTCGAGACTTGTCTGCCCCAGCAGTACGTTGCCGTTCGGCGCCAGCACCTGAATGCGGTTGGGAAAGGCGTCCGACGCGAGCGCATCTGATCTCGGTGGCATGCCGGGCAGCATGGGCGGGCGAATAAAGGGCTCGGGCCTGGGGGACAGCTCTTCGAGCACGCCGTGCAGATCCATGCGACCCGTCAACAATTCTGCGCTGCCACCGCCGCGGGCCAGTCGCGCTTCTACGACGCCGACGAAGCGCTCGAAATGCTGCACATCGCGCGCGCTCAGGTACTCGCCAAAGCCGTGGCGCAGTTGCCAAGCCGTCAGCCCACCCAAGGCGAACACAGCCACGCTGGCGAAAGCCAGCAAAGTCAGTGCAAGGGTGTGGACGAGCCGCAGGCGCATGGTCAAAGGCGATTTGCAAAGAGCCCATTGGAGCGCAGCATTGTGAAGAAAGTATGTGCTGCGCCGCGCGCTTGGGATCGGGATGCGCCGGCTGCGGGACCGTCTCAATTGTGTGGACACCGTGAGGACTTGTTCATTTTTTCTGCGCATTGCTTAGGCACAGTTCCATGAAGCCTCGCGGTGCCACTCGCCGCATTTTTTACCTTCGCACATCGCCGTCATGAACAAAATTTTTTCTTTCACGCTCGATCATTTCACGTGCCATGGCGCCAGGGCCAAAGTTCATAGCCCAAGAGCCAGGGCGGCGGCTACTTTATTTTTAGTCACCTCCGTTTTGACGGCGGCCCTGGTCGCCTGTAGCGGCAGCAGCAGCGATGCATCGGGCACCAGCTCGGATACCAGCACCGGCGGCACGGCGGGCGTGCTTTGCGACTACAGCCACAGCGCCTTGAACGTCCATCCCTTGGTCAACCTGACAAGCACCGCCACCTGGTCGTGCACCAGCAGCTTGCGCAAGCTGTCGGCCAATGGCGTGCCCGATCATGATGTCGGGCCCTTCAACATCCAGCCGGACCTGGACTTCAAAATTACCGCGCAGACGATCAATGTCAGCGGGCCGATCGTGCCCGTTCTGACCACCACACCCAGGCCCTTGGGTGGACCGGATGGGGACATCGGTTACATGCTCAACGGCGTGAAACTGGACCCGGGCACGGGCGGCAGTTGCGATGACAGTGGCAACAATTGCACGCTGCTGGGACGGGCCGGTCAGTGGCGCATGGAAGCGCTGGGCCAGACCTCTTTTAACTTTGGTGCCGACGCCAGCAACGCCCACGTACAGCCCGGTGGCGTGTACCACTACCACGGTATGCCCGAAGGCTTCCTCACCCAACTCGGCAAGGGCCAGGCGATGACTTTGGTGGGTTGGGCGGCCGACGGCTTTCCCATCTACGCCCGCTATGGCTACAGCTCGGCGAGTAACGCGGCCTCAGGGCTCAAGACCATCACCAGCAGCTATCGCATCAAGTCGGTAGCTGACAGCAATCGCCCAGCTACGAGCCGGTACCCCATGGGCACCTTTATGCAGGACTACGAGTACGTCGCTGGCTTGGGCGATCTCGACGAATGCAACGGCCGCACCGGCGTCACGCCCGAGTTCCCCAAGGGGATCTACCACTACTACGCCACCGACACCTACCCCTACCTGCAGCGCTGCATCAAGGGTCAAATCTGACGCCCCAAATTTTCAATCTCCTGATTCTCAGACTCTCCAATTCCCTGATCTTTTGATCGCTTTAAAAAGGACGCACCATGAAGTCGTTGAAGATGGCCACCTGTTTTTCTTGGGCCAGCGCCGTTCTGGCCAGTGCCACACTGATCGCCTGTGGCGGCGGCAGTGACAGCACCACGAGTTCCGACACCACGTCTGGAACCAGCACCGCCGGCGTGCTGTGCGACTACAGCAGCAGCGTGTTCAACAGCAGCCCTTCGGTGAATGCCAACGCCACGGCCACATGGTCGTGCACAACGACCACCCGGTCGATACAAACCAATGGTCTGCCTGACCATGCCGTGGGCAGCTTCCCGAACGTCGATAACCCAAACCCCATTCGTGCGATCAATGCGTCAGCATCCGCGACACTGACCCCGACGCCCACCTCAGCGGTCACGGCACGCAACGGACCTGGTGTGCCGATGGGCTATGTTCTCAACGGCATCAAGATCGACCCCAGTACGGCGGGCACATGCAACAACGACGGTAGCCTTTGTGACGCGGGACGCACCGTGGGTGCATGGAATCTTGAAGGCATAGGAGGGGACTTCAAGTTCGGCACGGATACCAGCAATGCGCATGTTCAGCCTAACGGGAGTTACCACTATCACGGCATCCCGGAGGGCTTTGTCACGAAGTTGAACAAAGGGCAGGCCATGACCCTGATCGGGTGGGCTTACGACGGCTTTCCAGTCTATGCGCGCTATGGTTTTAGCGTGGCGGCCGATGCCAGCTCAGCGGTGAAAGTCGTCCAGCCCAGCTACCGCCTCAAGGCCGTGGCGGCGACCAATCGGCCTGCCACGAGCCTGTACAAGATGGGCACGTTCACGCAGGACTACGAGTACGTGGCCGGCTTGGGCGATCTCGACGAATGCAATGGCCGCAGCGGCGTGACGCCCGAGTTTCCCAAGGGCACCTACCACTACTACGCCACCGATAGCTACCCGTACCTGCAGCGCTGCGTCAAGGGCAGCTTGTCATGATCCTCAACTTGGCTAGTCTGCGGCGCGCGGCGCGTTGCTCAGGCTGGTTGCTGTGCGCCTGGCTGCTGTGCCTAATGCCGGCCCGAGCGCACTTGGTCGCAGCGCAAAAGGGCACGCTCAACATCGTGGGCGATGCGGCCTTCCTGGTGCTGTCGGTGCCGGTTGCCGCCTTGCAGGGTGTCGACGACGATGCGGATGCGGTCTTGTCAAAGGTCGAGCTCCAGGCCCATGCCGATGCCATCCGCGCACAACTGCTGGCCGGTGTGCAACTGCTCGGGCCGGGCGGAGCGCTGCCGTTGCAGCTGGTGATGGTTGACATCGCGCCGCCCGACAATACGCCGCAAGCCGCGGCCAGCCACTTGACGGTGCTGGGGCGCTTTTCGCTGGGCCCTGCAAGTGGCGGCAGCGACGGTGGTGAAACGTCCTCGTTCGACGGACTGTCGCTGCATTTTTCCTTGTTCGGCAGCAAAGCCGGCGAGCGGCAGCAAGACCTGACCATCACCCGGGACAAGGACATGCAGTGGCTGCGCTTCACGCCGGAACACGCCACTCATGCCTTGTTGCCCGACCCATTCACGCTGCTGGCCGAGTATCTGCATAGCGGCGCGGCCCATGTGCTCGGTGGCGCAGACCACTTGCTGTTCTTGCTGGTCGTGCTGTCGGCAGGCTGGGGCTGGCGAGCCTTGCTGGGCGTGCTGACTTGCTTTACGGTGGGTCACGCATTCACGCTGCTGGTCTGCGTCTTGGGCGGCTGGTCCGCGCCGGAGCGCATCGTCGAGCCGGCCATTGCCGCCACCATCGTCGGCATGGCGGCCTTCGACGCCTGGCGCCGACGTCAGGGCAGACCGGCGTCGTCCCCGGTCCGGCTGGCTCTCGTGCTTGGCTGTGCCCTGGTCCACGGGCTGGGCCTGGCGGACGCGCTGACCGGCCTGACCCAGTGGCCGCTTGGTAGCAGCCCGATGCTTTGGGCCTTGGCTGGCTTTAACCTCGGGATTGAGTTGGGGCAGGTCTTGGTGGCCGCTCTGGCCTACTGGGTGTGGTGGGGCCTGGCTCGCTGGCCGGGACCAGATTGGCAGCGCAATGCCGGTCGATTCGCCACGCTGGCGGTCATGGTCACGGGCTCGTTCTGGTTTGCCGAGCGGGTGCTCCGGTCGAGCTGAGCTCGGTATCTTTGACCTGCTTTGCGCCGCGTGAGGCTGTGTTCACTGCCCGCGCCAAACTGGCAGAGCGTGTGATGTGGTCGCACACCTCAATGTAGCTGCTGTGTTCGGCCCCCAAGAACCGTGCAGGGTTGGTGGCAGTCGTCGCCTGGCCGGCTGGAAGCCTGCGGGACTCAGCCTTCGGATAGACCGATCAGGTCTTGCATGGCCTGACCCATTGCGGTGAGCTTTCGCTGGCTGGGCGTGGCGTAGCTGCCCCTGGCGTGCACGCCGGGTTTCATCTGGGCCAGTGCAAAGGCCTGCCAGCAGGCCGCCTCGGTGCCGTCCACCAGCGGCACGGGCAGTCGCTGTGCCACGATGTCGCGGTACCCTGCCAGCACCGCGCCGCTCAAGATCAGGACGTCAAGGTCGTTTTGATCGACCATTGCCAGGGCTTGCTCGCACAACAAGTCGATCGCTTCCGGTCCAGGTTTCGGGCTGTACAAAGCCGGTAGCGTGGCGCCGCACCAGGCCACCATGCGTGCGCCCATGGCGTAGGCCTGAACCTGTTCCTGGTAGAGCGGCAGCATGCGCTGACCCAGCGTGAGCAGGCCGATGCGGCTGCCCAATTGGGCGGCTGACATCAGCGCGGCTTCCAGCATGCCCGTCACCGGCACGTGGAGCAGTTCGCGCAGCGCTGCAAGCCCCGCATCGGTGGAGATGCCCAGCACCACGGCGTCCACGTTTTTGGCGTGTTCGGCGGCGAGCTCGACTGCATGGGCAGCGGCCAGGGTGTTCTCGGTTCGGCTCCCCACCACCGCCGGGCCGCGCACACCGGTGACAGCCACCACCTGGGCATGCCGGCCCAAGGATGCTTGGGCGGCGCTGAGCATGCGCGCACTGACGTGCTCGCTGGTATTGGGGTTGATCAGCAGCAGCTTCATGGTCGACCTTGCAGCACCGAGCGGAGGATATCGGCCACGGGCGTGGGCTCTTTCACGTTGAGTTGATCGATCACCCGCTGCTCCACCCGGGACAGATGTTCCAGCATGGCGTCGACGGCGCGTTGTGCATCGCCCTGGGCTAGCGCATCAAGCACCGGCCCATGCTCTTCAGCGGCGCAGTGCGAGTCGTGCGCCGGCTCGAACAGGGCCACGAACATTTGCGTTAAGCTGACCAGGCGCCTGAGTATGTCGCTCAGGTCCTGGTTGTTCAGCAAACCCGCCAGCACCACATGAAAGTCACCGGCCAGTTGAATCGACTCGTCACGGCGGGCGCGCTGGCTGGCCAGGTGCTCGTCGTGAACGTGGGCCCGGAGGTGCTGCAACTGGGCGTGCGTGATGGTCGGCGCCAGCAGAGACAGGATGCCAGCCTCAACCGCCTTGCGAGCCTGGTAAACGTGGCGAATCTGCTCGGCTGTAGGTTCGGGCACGAACGCACCCCGGTTGGCGTGTATTTCAAGCTTTCCCTCCTGTCCCAGTCGCAACAGCACCTTGCGGATCATGCCGCGGGTCACGCCAAAGGCCTCGGCGAGGTAGCGCTCGCGCAAGGGCGTTCCAGGCCTGAGCTTGCCTTCGAGCAAGGCCCGGGTGATGGCTTCGCGCAGTGCGTCCTCGTCAAGGGTATCGGTTGCAGGTGTATCGGCCATGTTGCCCATCCGTGCGTCTGGCGACCGCGCAGTGGCCGGGGCTGGCCGGCGAGGCAACTCGGCAGGGGATCTGACAGATAAAGAAGAGGGCACGTCTGATGACTCCAGTGTTTCGAAGCGAACGCACATTATGTGCCGACACCACTTGTAAAACCGACAAAAAGGCGCAACAATGGTTAACCAAACAATAATTTTTCAGTTAACCAAAATGGTGCACTAAGGGTATTTCTTTGGTGCGCATGCACCAAAAACCGCCATGACCGTGACCCCGCAAGCCCCACAGAGCAACGTTCCCGTTCAATTCGATCTGCTCATTCTGGACGCCATCGTGCTGACCGCCGATCCCGTCCGGCCCGAGCTGCGAAGCGGCGCGCTGGGCATCAGGGACGGCCGCATTAGTTGGTTGGCTGACAGCCCACCTGCCCACTACCAGGCGCGTCGTACCTTGCGCCTGCCGGGGCATTTCGTCACGCCCGGGTTTGTCAATCCGCATGTCCATTCGATCCTCAGCATGGTCCGTGGTGTGGCCGCCGATCTGGGCTTTGCCCCGTCCTACACCCCGGGCATTCCCAAAGGCACCCAAGTCAATCCGGAGCAGGCGCGGGCACTGGCCCGACTGGGCGCGGTGGAAGCCATGCTGTTTGGCTCCACGGTCATTGGCGACAATTTTGTGCATGCCGACGTGACGACAGAGGCCATGGAGGAGCTCGGCGTGAGGCTGTGCCCCAGCTGGCGCCTGCACGACGTGGATTTCGCCAAGGTGGCGAACGGGGACTGGCACTTTGACGCAGCCATCGGGGCGCAGACACTTCGCGCCGGTATGGATCTGCAGGCGCGCTGGCAGGGGCATCCCCGGGTCAAGGTCAACCTTGCGGCGCATGCCGTCGACACTTGCTCCGAAGATTTTCTTCGCGAGCTTGCTGCGCTGGCCGGGGCGCATGACATGGTGGTTTCCACGCACCTGGGGCAGAGCAAGGTGGAGGTCGAGCGGGTCAAGGCGCGGACGGGTCGCACCTCCACCGAGGTGCTGGAGGATGTGGGTCTGCTGAACCACCGGCTCATGGCTGGCCACTGCATCTACGTGACGCCAAGCGACATCCAGCGTATGGCCAAGGCCGGTGCCCACGCCATTCATATTCCTAAATGCAATGCGGCCTCAGGGCGAATGGCGCCGACGCCGGCGATCAAGCGGGCCGGTGTCAACATGGCGCTGGCCACGGACACGCAGCACGGGGACATGGTCGAACTGATGCGCTGGACGCTGGCGACCGCCCGCGTGCAGACCGGCGGCGTGGACGACGAATGGCAACCTCACCATGTGTTTCACATGGCCACGCTGGGCGGCGCCAAGGCGCTGGGCATGGACCATGACATTGGCAGCATTGCCTTGGGGAAAAAGGCCGACCTGGTGGTTTTCAACGCCAACCGGCCCCACCTTCGACCGCACGTGAACCCGCTTGGCCTGTTGGTCCACACGGCTCAGGGGCGCGATGTGGAGATGGTGATCGTGGACGGCGACATCGTGGTCGAAAACGCTCTGCCAACCCGTGTCGATATGGAGCGCGTGTGCCTTGAAGCCGAAAAGGCTGCCCGCGAACTCTGGGGTGCCGAGGGTAAGCGGTACTGGCTTTGAAGCAAGCCAATCCCGCGGGCTTCGCAACTGGCGCGGCGCTTGCTTGGAGAGCTTGTATTTTTATTTTTTACAGACAGGAGTTTTTATGTTCCGATTGATCCGTACCCAGCTTCTTCGCTCTTTAATCGCGGTTGCCATGGGCGCCGCGTGTGTGGCCGCCGTGCCGCTTTCAGCTCAGGCTCAAGAGGCCGCCTTTCCTTCGAAGCCGGTTCGCTTCCTCGTGCCGTTCCCACCCGGTGGCGCGGCAGACATCTTTGCGCGCCTGGTCGGCGACCGACTGGCGCAGAAATGGGGTCAGCCGGTGGTGGTGGAGAACCGGCCTGGTGGCGGTGGCATCGTGGCGACGCAGGCGGCCGTGCGTGCTCCGGCGGATGGTTACACCCTGCTGGTCGTCACGGTCGGCCATGCCGTGAACCCCGCGCTGCATGCCAAGTTGCCCTACGACACCCTGGCTGACCTTCAACCCGTGGCACGACTGGCTACCGTGCCGAGCGTTCTGGTCGTCAACCCGTCCTTGTCGGTGAAGACAGTCGCTGAGCTCGTCGCCCTGGCCAAGAGCCAGCCCGGCAAGCTGACCTACGCTTCGTCCGGCAACGCCACCACCAGCCATGTGGCAGGCGCCATGTTCACCAGTCTGGCCAATGTTGACATCACGCATGTGCCCTACCGCGGCTCGGCGCCAGCCATCAGCGATTTGCTTGGCGGACAGGTCAGCATGATCATCGACCCGATCTCCTCCTCGGCCAACCACATACAGGCCGGCAAGCTGCGTGCGCTGGCCGTCAGCACGGCGACCCACTCCGCACTGGCGCCGAATCTGCCCACCCTGGCCGAATCCGGTTTGCGTGGATACGATTTCTCCGCCTGGTTCCTGTTGCTGGCGCCCAAGGGCGTTTCACCGGCCATCGTGGCCAAGGTCAATCAGGACGTGAGCGCCGCCATGGCAAGCGTCGAAATCAAGGAGCGCTACAAGACCATGGGTGCCGAGCCTGGGGCCGGAACGCCGCAGGAACTGGCGGTGTTTCTCGCCGCTGAAGTCAAGCGCCTGGGGGAAGTGGCCAAGGCCGCCGGCATGAAGGTCGAGTAGCCTCGCAACCCAAGCAGGCCCTAGGCCTGTGCCCGGTTGGTTTCAGCCGGGCTTAACCTCAAAACCAGTTGATCGACTATGACCCGCAGTGAAAATAGTTTCCCGAGGGACCTGCTTGGCTACGGTCCCCGGCCGCCCGATCCGCGCTGGCCCAATGGCGCGCGCGTGGCGGTTTCTTTGGTGCTCAACTTTGAAGAAGGCGCGGAGTATTCCGTGGCCGAGGGCGATGCCCGTAACGAGGCGGTCTACGAGGTCATCGACCGGCTCGACGGCGTGCCTGACACCTGCTTGCAGTCTCACTTTGACTATGGCACCCGCGTCGGCTGGTGGCGCATCATGGACACGCTGGGCCGGTTTGATGCGCCTTGCACCGTCAGTGCCTGTGGCGCGGCGGTGCAGCGTTTGCCAGAGCTGGCCAAAGACGCAGTTTTGCGCGGTCACGAAGTGGCGGCACACGGCTGGCGCTGGGAAAGCCACGCCATGATGGATCGGGAGACCGAGCGCGACCTGATTGCACGAACGGTTGAGGTCATCAAGCAGGTGACCGGCCAGCGCCCCGTGGGTTGGCACACGCGGTCGTCGAGCAGCCCGAACACCCGCGCGTTGTTGATGGAAACGGGCGGCTTTCTCTACGACAGCGATTTCTACGGCGACGACCTGCCCGTCACCCTGAAGCGCCCCGACGGCGGGCCGCATGTGTTGCTGCCCTATGCTTTCGACACCAATGACATGCAGTTTCAGCACACCCAGCGTTTCGTGCGTGCAGACGACTTTGCCGGTTATGTCATCGACGCTTTCGACTGGCTCTGGCGCGAAGGCGCAGAGCAGCCCCGGATGATGTCCATCGGCTTGCACTTGCGCATGCTGGCGCGACCGGCCCGCATGTGGGCCCTGGAGCGTATCTTGCAGCATATGCGTGATCGGGGACAGGTCTGGATAGCCCGGCGCGACGCGATTGCCCGCCATTGGCTGGACGGTGCCGGCAGCGTTGCCAGACAGCTAGGTGACCGGTCGGAACCTGACACCGCTGGGCCCGCGTGATCATCGTCTCTGGATATCAAGGCGCGTGCCCACGGCCCGGCTGCGCCAGGCACCCGATCGCACCCCGCTGGGCGCGCCTTGCGGCCTTGTTCGTCCCTGCGCAAAGACTTGCGCCGCGTGGCTGACCTCTTGACCAGCGTCATTTCAGCCGAGCACGCGGGCCAGCGGTTCAGCGACTCAGCGCAAGGGCTCGCCCAGGTTCTTTTCAAGCACGGCCTTGACTCGCTGCTTGGCGGCATCGGTCAGCGGCTTGAACGGGCCTCTGCATGATCCGCAATCGACTCCGCGCAAGGTCATGGCGTATTTCACGGCGTTGAAAACGCCCACCTCGACCATCGTCTCGACCACCTCATTGACCTCGCCCTGCAGGCGCAGGGCCTCTGCGGGCTGACCAGCACGAAAGGCGTCGCGCAGGGCAATGAACTTTCCGGCCATGAAGTTGACCGTGCTGCCGATCATGCCGCTGGCCCCCATCGACAGCCCGGACAGGAAGGCCTCGTCATAGCCGTTCAGGGCAATCAGCGATGGGTTGTGTGCGAGCACTCGCTCGAGTTCATACATGTTGGTGTTGGTATGTTTCAGTGCAACGACGCGCGGATGTTTGAACAGCTCCCGGATGGCGCCCTGCGTCATGTTGATTCCGGTGAATGCCGGGATGTTGTAGACGACCAGGGGCATATCTGACTGATCGATCAAGTCAAGGTAGTAGCCAATGATTTCCTCGGTCGTGTATTTGAAATAGATCGGCGGAACCGAAGAAATGGCATCGGCGCCATGGGCCCTGGCATGCTTTGACAAACGCACAGCCGCGTCGGTTCCGCCGGCGCCGGTATGAACGATGACTTTGACCTTGCCAGCGGCTTGGTGCAGGACTACTTCGGCGATTTTTTTTCGCTCGTCCTCGGTCAGGAGAAACGACTCGGCTGTGGAGCCGCCAACGTAGAGACCGTCGACGCCCTGAGCGATAACGTAATCAACCAGCTTGCGCAGCCCCGCGTCATTGATCTCGCCCTCGGCCGACATGGGCGTTGGCAGCGCCGGGTAAATTCCGGATAAATTTTTCATCAGTAGTTTTCCATTTTTACCAAGCCGTCCAGCCGCCATCGACGACCAGGTTGGACCCGGTCATGTAGCGGGACGCATCCGAGGCGAGAAAAATCAGCGCGCCGTTAAATTCATCTTCTTCCGCCATGCGGCCGATCGGCATGCGCTGGCAATAATTGGCCTGGAATTGGGCGTCCTGTGTGTCGCGCCTGACGCCCGAAGGGGTCAGGATGTTCGCGCGCACGCCCTTTCGCCCCCAGTAGGTCGCCAGGTAGCGTGTGAAGTTGTACAAGCCTGATTTCGAGGCGCAGTAGGCCACCGGCTTGATGAACGGCGTGCCCGTTATCGCTTCCTTGTAGGCGTAGATGTCCTGCACGGGGGACAACATGCCGTAGATGGATCCGACGTTGATGATGGAGCCGCGGCCCAGTTTGGCCATCGCGCCGCCTATGGCCTGGCAGCACAGAAATGTTCCCGTCATATTGACTTCAAGTACCTCGCGCCAGACGTCTTCCGGGAAGTCCTCGAACGGTCCCGAGACTTCAGGCGGTGCGCTGGGCTGGGTGTCGATACCGGCATTGTTGACAAGAACGTGCGGCACGCCCCAGCGCGCGACAAGCGCATCAAGCCCGGCTTTGACGGAGGCCTTCTTCGTGATGTCCACCGCAAAGAACGCCAGCCGCTCGGGATCCAGTGGAAAGCGCTCACTCAAAATGGCATCTTCTGGAATCCGGCGGTTGAAGATGGCCACCTTGGCGCCACGGTCAATCAGTTCGAGTGTGAATTGGCGTCCGATTTGGCCCAATCCGCCGGTGATGACGATCACGCGGTCGGTCAGGTCGAAAACGTCTTTTCGGTTCATGTGGGTTGTCCTTTAAATACGTGGCAGGCGGAAGTCGTCGAGGCGTTGTGACACGCTGCGCCTCCCATGGCTCGGGCATGGGCAGTGTGGCGCCTGCTTGCGTCCTTGTATGTCGAGCCGCAAGCAAGCTCAAGGTAGTCGCTAAATGCAGTCGCTAAATGCAGTCAGGCGCAAAAAGCGCCTGTTGGATGTTTCAAGAATGGCGCTGCCGTCGATCCAGACTGCACGGCGCCCTGCTTGCCAAAGCCCGACGTTCTCCGTTGTGGGGAGTCAGCGCTTATTTCACGCCCAGTTGCTGAATTAGCTGTTTGAACAGCGCGCTGTCGGCCATGATCTGCTTGCGGAAGGTCTCGCCGTCGGCCACGGAATAGCCCAGGTTTTGTTTCTCCATGGCTTCCTTGACGGCGGGCTCGTTAGCCGTCTTGATGGTGATTGCGGAGAGCTTGCTCATGACGTCCGCCGGCATGTTCTTAGGTCCGGCCAGGCCGCGCCAGGTTCCCATCGACAAGTCGATCTTGCGCTCCTTGAGCGTTGGCACCTGATCAAAGCCGACACCCTTGAAACGCTGGTCGGCAAACACTCCGAGAGTGCGCAGCTTGCCGGTGGCGATGAAGGTAGACACCTCGGATGGCGACGATGTAACGGCGTCGATGTGCCCGCCCAGCAGCGCGACCACGGCGGGTGCATTTCCCTGGAAGGGGACATGCGTGAAGGTGGTGCCGATTTTCTGGCCTAGAGCCGCTGCTGCCAGGTGAGACAGGCCCCCGCTGCCGGCATTGCCGAACTTCATGGGCTCTTTTGATTTTTTCGCGGCTTCGACAAATTCCTCCACCGTGTTCCAGGGCGCTTCGGCGCGCACGGTCAGTACGATGGGGTCGGCGTTGAGCCGCACGATGGGGGTGAAATCATCGGGCAGGAATTTCACGATGCCCATGTGCGGGATGATGGCCATCTCGACCGTCACCATGGCGATTTTGTAGCCGTCCGCCTTGGCGGCAACCACTTCAGCCAAACCAATGCCGCCGCTGGCGCCGGGCTTGTTGAGCACCGTCATGGGTTGGTTGACATGCTTTTTGGCCGCATCTGCGAAGACGCGTGCCAGCACGTCGGTGCCTCCGCCCGCGCCGAAGGGAACGACGAGCTCAATCGGCTTGTTGGGGTAGTCGGCCGCGCCTTGGGCCTGCGCCGTCAGGGGGCTTGCAGCTAGCCAGATGCTGGCGGTTGCGGCGGCAGCAGCCAGCAGTTTCTGGACAGTGGGTCGGTTGCTCATCATGGTGGTCGTTCCTCTGGTGATTTTTCGGATGAAGGCGGGAAGGGTGATCGGTCTTGAGCGAATCTGCGGGCTCGTTCAGGCCAGCAAAGGCTTCAGTGCCGCCTTGATGGCGACCTTCTGCTGCTCGGTCACGCGCATCATGGGTGCGCGCGGTTCGAACATACGCAGTCCCTGCAGGTGCTGGATGTACTTGATGCAGGCCGGCAAGTTGTCATGGTTCAGGGTGTTCCACAAGGCGTTGAGTTTGAAGTGCAGATCACGGCCCGTGACATGGTCGTTGGCTTCTACTGCCCGCTGGATTTTCACCACGATCTGCGGCAAGGCGCTGGTCAATGCTGATATGGCGCCGTGCATTCCCAGGCAAAAGCCAGGGTAGAGAAGGGCGTCCACGCCGGACAGCACCACGTTCTCGGGCTTGCAGCGCAGCAGCAGGTCCGACAGGGATTTGAGGTCGCCGCCGCTTTGCTTCATGCCGATGACGCCGGGCACCTCGTCCATGATGCGCAGCATCAGGTCAACGCTGAGGTAGTTCCAGGGGATGACGTTGTAGATCAGGATCGGGATGCCGGTGGCGTCGGCAATGGTGCGAAAGTGTTCCACCGTGGCGTCTGCGTCGGGTTTGAACAGGTAGTGCACCGGCGTGACCTGCAGCGCCGCAACCTTCATGCCCTTGAGCAACTGGGCGCGCTCAATGGCGCTTCGCGTGCTCTGCACGATCAGGCCCGCCAGGAAAGGGACGCGTTCGGCCGTGGCGTCATAGGCCTCGCGCATGACGGATGCGTATTCAGCGTCCGTCAGCGTGTGGCCCTCGCCCGTGCTGCCGCCTGCCACCACGCCGCTGGCGCCTTGCGCCACGATGAAGTCGACCTGCTCGCGAAGCCCGCCCTTGACCAGGTCGCCATTCATGTCAAACGGCATCGTGATGGGAGGGAGCACGCCGGTGAGTTGCTGGCGAAGGGATGGGTTGGAACTTGGCACGAAGAGACCTCGTTAGTTGAAAAAAACATGAAAAGCCGGAAGACAAAACGTCCGGATACCGGACAATCATTCCGTAAATTTCACAAAGTCTAAGAGGCAGTCTCAGTCCGGGCAATGCGGGTTTTCCCTGCGCGATGGGCTGCCTTTCGTGCGGCGGCAAACAGGGGTGTGCGCTCAGTCCTCGCGCTCGTAGCCGATCTGGCGCGAGATCGAGTCTGCGGTCTGCACGACCAGCGGCGCGAGGCTGTCGATCTTGCCATCGGTCATACGGTCAGCCGGTCCTGTCACGCTGACCGAGGCGAACACATGGCCCGACGAATTGCGGATCGGCGCCGCCACGCAGCGCACCCAGACCTGGTGCTCCGAGTTGTCAATCGCATAGCCACGCTTGCGTATCGCGCCCAGTTCCTTGCGCAGGGCCTCGGCGGTGGCGATGGTGGTGGTGGTGTAGACCTTCAGCCCGGCGGCGATCACCTGTTCGACCACCTCGGGCCGCTGGAAGGCCAGCAAGGCCTTGCCCACGCCGGTGCAGTAGGCTGGCGACGCCTCGCTGGGCCTGATGCTGCTGATCTGGCGGTCCGCCGGCTCTTCGCGCTCAACGACGACGACCTCGAAACCATTGAACACACCCAGGTGCGACGATTCGCCGGACAGCTTGCACAGGCGGTCAATGAAGGGCTTGGCCTCGCGCAGGATGTCCATGTTGGCCAGGGCAATATTGCCCAATTCAAACAGCCGCAGACCCAGTCCGTAGCTGCCGGTGCGCACATCCTGTTCGACGAAGCCGATCTGCTTCATGGCCGCCAGCATGCGGTGGGCCGTGGGACGCGGCAAGCCTGACGTCGTGGCAATCTGGGCCAGCGAAAGATGTCGGCTCACTGTCGAGAAGCACTCCAAAATACCCATCATCTTTCCGATCGACTGGATTTTGCTTTTATCGTCTGACGCAGGGGGAGTGGACTTTGCTTTCGCCATAACTGAAGGTGTTTCGTTGTGGATGCTCAGTATATCCACAGATGGTCATTTTGTCCGGATTCCGGAATTATTCGCGCTCAGCCCGCTGGGGGACGGCTGGGATGGGGGCGTGCCAGCCTTCGGGTCGAGGCGCCCGTTTGAGTTTGGCTTGACGCTAAGGGCCGGCGGCTGGAGGCTGTGGAGGCCGGTGCGCGTCTGCCCGGTCAAACTGGCGGCGCTGACGCTGACGCTGGCTCTGGCGCCACGGGCGCCACGGGCGTCATGCGAATGGCCATGCCGCCCAGCACTGCGTTGCCCGACAGCGGGTCGCGCCATTGATCGTCCAGCAGGGCGTTGAGGTTGGCGCCGGGTCGCTGCGCTGCCAGGCCGAGTTGGGTGCCTGGCAGGTCATGGCCCCAGCCATGGGGCAGGCTGACCACGCCGGGCATCATGTCGGGGCTGATTTCAACTTGCGCCTGCAAGCTGCGCGGCCCTTGCCGGGTCTGGCTGGTGATCCGGGCCATGGCACCGTCCTGCAGGTTCAGGCGAGCAGCGTCGCTCGGGTGGACCAGCGCGGTGCAGCGCATTGGCCCTTTGGCGAGCACCGGCAGGTTGTGCATCCAGCTGTTGTTGCTGCGCACGTCGCGCCGGCCGATGATGACCAGTTCGGGCGCTGGCCGTGCCAGGTCAGCCACAGCGCGCAGCATGTCGCTCAGCAGGCAGGGTGGGGCCAGCTCGATCTTGCCGCTGGGCGTGCGCAGCATCTCGGGCATGCGGGGCTGTAATTCGCCCAGATCAATGCCGCCAGCCGGGTTGGAGGCCATGACGCTCGCAAGCGTCAGGCCATCGACCCGCGCGCCGAAGCCGTCGCCGTAGGGGCCGCTGCGCAGGGCCGCGTCCAGAGCCCGCTGCGGTCCCGCCAGACCTTGCGTGGCCAAAAGCACGGCCTCGGCCTGGGCGCCGAACAGGCGCGGCGCATCCTCCTCAAACTGGGCGTCGTCCAGCGCCCGAGCGTCAAGTCCACTGCCTTTGCCCTGGGCGATCGCGGCCAGCCTGAGCAGGGTTTCCCACTCCTCCGGCTGGCCTGCCGGGCGCTCGAACACCGGAGGGCTGTAGCGTGCGTGGTTGCGCCAGGACAGCTGCGGAAACGCCAGGTCGTAGTGCATATCCTCCAGCGGTGACGGGCCGGGCAGGATCACGTCGGCATGGCGCGTGGTTTCGTTCAGGTAGATGTCCATGCTGACCATGAACTCCAGCGTGTCGAGTGCCCGGGCCAGGCGCGGCCCGTTGGGGCTGGACAGCACGGGGTTGGTGGCGATCGTGATCAGGGCGCGGACCTGGCCCGGGCCCTGCGTTTCGATTTCTTCGGCCAGGCAGGTGATCGGCAACTCGCCCATCACCTCGGGCGCGCCGCTGACCCGGGCGTGGTGGCGGCCGGTGGCAACGCCTTTGCCGATGCCGGGTTTGCCCATCGTGTTGGCCCCAAAGGCGGCAGGTTTTGCAAACATGGCGCCGCCGGGGATGTCCAGATGGCCGGTCAGCACGTTGAGCACGTCGACCAGCCAACTGGCCAGGGTGCCGTATTCTTGCGTGCAGGTGCCGATGCGGGCGTAAACGGCCGCACGCGGGGTGAGCGCCAGTGTGCGGGCCAGTTCGCGGATGGTGTCGGCGCCCATGCCGCATCGCGCTGCCACGGTTTCGGGGGTGAAGGGGGCCACCGCCTGCGCCACCTCGGCCACGCCATTGACCCAGTTGGCCACGGTGCCCAGGCGTACCAGGTTCTCCGCAAAAAGGGTCTGCACCAGGGCAGCGAGCAAAAATACGTCGGCACCGGGGCGAATGAAGTGGTGGGCGTTCGCCATGGCGGCGGTCTCGGTGCGCCGCGGGTCGATCACGATCAACTGGCCGCCGCGTGCCTGCATGGCCCGGGCCTTGCCCTTGAAGTCGGGCACGGTCCACATGCTGCCGTTGCTGGCCAGGGGGTTGGCGCCCAGCACCAGCAGCAGATCGGTGCGAGCAATGTCGGGCAGTGCCACCGACAGCCAGTGGCCGAACATCAGCCCGCTGGCCAGTTGCTTGGGCATCTGGTCCTGGGTAGACGCAGAAAAAACGTTCTGGGTGCCCAGGGCCCGCGCCAGTTTGCCAAAATAATTGAGCAGGCCGATCTTGTGCGCCGCCGGGTTGCCGACCACGGCCGCTGTTGCGTTACGTCCGTGCCTGGCGATCACTGGCGGCAGTCGGCGCTCGATCTCGGCAAACGCTTCGTCCCAACTGACGGGCACATGCACGCCCTTGCGTTTGATCATCGGGCTGCGCAGCCGGTCCGGGTCTTCATGCAGATCCTTGAGCGCCACGCCCTTCGGGCAGATATAGCCAGCGCTGAAGACGTCCTGCGCATGGCCCCGGATGCTGGTGACGCGGCCTTGTCGGACCTTGATCTCCAAACCGCAGCAGGCTTCACACAGGGGGCAGATGCGGTGGTGGGTGGTTTCAGTCATCGGGTCTCGCTGATGAGGTGGGGCAAGGGCGGCTGCGGTCAGGGCTTGGGGAACTCGAACTTGATTTTGCCTGCGTCCAGCGCTTTGACAAGGGCCGGCGGCGGAGCCAGCTTGCGCGGCCGGGCTGAATCGACCGTCAGATCCTGGCGTAGGATGCAGCGATACCAAGTTTTCACTTTTTCCGGCCCTGTCTCCAGGGCGTCTTTTCCCATGAATCTGAACATCAACGCGCAAAGCGTCACCGTCGACGCTGACCCCGCCATGCCCCTGCTGTGGCTGCTTCGCGATACCCTGAACCTGACGGGTACCAAATTCGGTTGTGGCGTGGCCGCCTGCGGCGCTTGTACGGTGCATGTGGACGGGCGTGCCGCCCGCGCCTGCGTGCTGCCGCTGTCGGTGGTGGCGGGCGCGAAAATCCGGACCATTGAAGCGCTGGGTACGGCCGACAAACCGCATGCCCTGCAACTGGCCTGGATAGCCGAGCAAGTGCCGCAATGTGGCTACTGCCAAAGTGGCATGCTGATGGCTGCGGCCGCCTTGCTCGAGGCCAAGCCCCATCCGAGCGACGCCGACATTGACGCCGCCATGACCAACATCTGCCGCTGCGGCACCTACCAGCGGGTGCGTGCAGCCATTCACCGCGCCGCAGGAGCCGCAGCATGAAGCGCCGCACCTGGGTCCTCAGTGCGCTGGGTGTGACCGGCGCTCTGGTGGTGGGCTGGGGCCTGATGCCGGCACGTTCCCGGCTCGGCACTGCTGCCACGATGCTGCCAACCGAGGGCGACGTGGGCTTGAACGGCTGGATCAAGATAAGCCTTGATGGCAGCATCATCCTGGCCATGCACCGCAGCGAGATGGGGCAGGGTGTGCACACCGCGCTGGCCATGCTGGTGGCCGAAGAGCTTGATGTCCCTTTGCACAGGGTCCGTCTGGAGCAGGCAGGGGCCGACGCGATTTACGGCAACGTCGCCATGTTTGTAGGCAGCTTGCCTTTTCATCCCCTGGACTCGGAAGGCGGCCACAAGCCCTTGTCGGTGCGCACCGGGGAGTGGCTGGTGGGCAAGATTGCACGGGAGCTGGGGATCAACGCCACGGGCGGCTCTTCGAGTGTGGCCGATGCCTGGCTGCCTTTGCGCCAGGCTGCGGCTACGGCGCGTGCGAGTTTGCTGTCGGCCGCCGCCTTGCGCTGGCAGGTGCCGGCCGAGGCCTTGAACGTGCAGGCCGGTGTCGTCAGTCACGCCTCTGGCAAATCGGGTCATTACGGCGAGTTTGCTCAGGCGGCGGCTGGCCTGGCGCCTGCGAACGTGCGCCTCAAGGAACGCCAGACCTGGACGCTGATCGGCCAGGCGGCATCCCGCACCGACATTCCCGCCAAGACCGATGGCACAGCGCTATTTGGCATGGATGTGCGCCTGCCGGACCTGCTGTACGCCTGCGTGGTGCAGTCGCCGCAGTTGGGGGGCAGTGTGGCGTTTCTGGACGCCAAAGAGGCCCTGGCCATGCCGGGCGCGCTGCGCCTGGTCAGGCTCGACGCGGAGGCGGGCGGCAGTGCCGGCTTTGCGGTGGTGGGCAAAACCACCTGGCACGCCAGTCAGGCGGCGAAAGCGGTGCAGGTGCGCTGGGCGCAGCGCCCGGAAGGCTCGCTCGACACCCAGCGCATTCAGGCGCAACTGCAGGCCAGGCTGGCGTCCGACAAAGGCTTTACCTTCTACGACAAGGGCGATGTCGCCCAGGCCGAGGCGGCCGCCAAGCGCGTCATTCAAGCCCAGTACACGGCGCCTTATCTGGCTCATGCGACTTTGGAGCCGATGAACTGCACGGCGCAGGTCAAGGACGGCAAGGTTCTGGTTTGGGTGCCGACCCAGGTCCCCGGCATGGCGCGCGCGGCGGCTGCCCGGGTCGCTGGGGTCAAGGACGAGCAGGTCACGCTGCATGTCACCTTGCTCGGCGGTGGCTTTGGCCGTCGCCTCGAAGTCGACTTCGTGGCCCAGGCCGTGCGCATTGCCATGCAGTGCGAAGGCAAACCGGTGCAACTGAGCTGGTCGCGCGAGGAAGACATGACGCACGACTTCTACCGCCCCATGCATGTGGCGCAGCTCAGTGCGGCGGTGAACGCACAGGGGGCGGTTGACAGCTTGCGCATCAAGTCGGCGGGCGACGCCATCACGCCGCGCTGGATGGAGCGCGGTCTGCCCGCCCTGGCCGGCCCCATTGACCTGCCGGACAAGACCGCCTCCGAAGGCCTGTTTGATTTGCCTTACGGCTTTGCCCATCAGCACATGTCGCACGTGGCCACCCGCATGGGCGTTCCGGTGGGTTTTTGGCGCTCGGTTGGCCATTCGCACAACGCTTTTTTCTCGGAGAGTTTTGTCGACGAGTTGGCGCGCGAGACCGGACAAGACCCGCTGGCCTTTCGCGCCTCACTGCTGCGGGCAGCGCCGCGCTACCTGGCGGTGCTCAATTTAGCCGCCGAAAAAGCCGGCTGGGGCAGCGCATTGCCTGCGGGCCATGCCCAAGGCGTGGCGCTGCACGAATCCTTTGGCGCCATCGTGGCCGAGGTGGCCGAGGTCTCCATCGAAGCCGGCGTGCCCCGCGTCCACCGCGTGGTGTGCGCGATCGACTGCGGCACGGTGGTCAACCCTGACACGGTGGCCCAGCAAGTCGAAGGCGCTGTGATCTTTGGTTTGACGGCGGCGCTCTATGGGCGAGTCGATATTCAGGACGGGGTGGTGCAGCAAAAATGTTTTACCAGCTACCCCATGCTGCGGCTGGCGCAGGCCCCGGTGGTGCAGACCTGGATCGTGGCGAGCACGCGAGACCCCGCCGGTGTGGGTGAACCCGCCGTGCCGCCGCTGGCCCCGGCCGTGGCCAATGCCTTGTTTGCCCTGACCGGCAAGCGCTTGCGTTCCTTGCCGCTGGTGGTGTGAGCGCCGGCGGCGCTGCCGCTGGCTACTTGGCAAAGATGGCTGATATCTGGATCACGGCCGGACCGATCAGCACCGTCAACAGCGAGGGGAAGATGAAAAAAATCAGTGGCACCAGCATCTTGACCGGCACCTTGGCGGCGATTTCTTCGGCGCGCTGCATGCGCTTGGTGCGCATGACATCGGATTGAATGCGCAGCGACTCGGCCAGGCTGGTGCCAAATTTATCGGCTTGCACCAGCATCGAGACCAGAGCGTGCAGGTCTTCCAGGTTCACGCGCAGGGCCAGGTTTTTCAGGGCGGCTGCGCGCCCTGAACCGGCCCGGATCTCCAGCGCCACGAGGTAGAACTCTTCGGCCAGCGTCTGGCTGCTACGGGCAATTTCCTGCGACACGCGGTTGATGGCCGCATCCATCCCCAGGCCCGATTCGGTGCAAATCACCAACAGGTCCATCAGGTCGGGCAGGGTGTCGCGCATCTCGCCGGACCTGCGTCGAATCCTGAACCCAAGGTAAAGGTCTGGCAAGTAGTAGCCTGCCGCGGCAAGCGACAGCACGCACAAGGCCAGTGTCGAGTAGCCCATGGCGGGCCAGCGGGCACGTATGAGCAAGGCCATCAGCAGGGGCAGGGCGACGGTCAGCGCCGTCTTGGTGGCGTAGTAGGTCTGCGCGGCAGCAACGTCGCGATAGCCGGCCCGGATGAACCTCAGGCGCAACTGCGAATCCTGCCAGCCACCCTGCGGCAGGGACAGCCGTGTCAGCGACACCAGCAGCGTCTGCCAGCGGCTGCGCGGTGACCCGGTGGCGTCAGCGTTGCCGCAGGGCGTGGCCCGGTGCGTGACAGTCTGCTTCAGGCGCTGTCGGATGCGGTCCTTTTTATAGAGCTTGCCCAGGCCCAGCACCAACAGGACCGCGGTCAGAAAGGCCAGCGCCATCAAAGCCAGTTGGTCGAGCTCAGTCATGGCGTAAGTTCAGACTTTGATCTGAACGATTTTCCACATCCATAGGCCGCCCAGACACATCATCACCAGGCCGGCCAGCACCAGCGTGCGGCCCGTCTCGGTCGTCCAGAGCGTTGCCATGTAAAGCGGGTTGATCAGGGACAAAATGATGCCCAGGATGAAGGGCAGCGAGCCAATCATCAAGCCGGACAATTTGCCTTCAGAGGCCAGCACCCTGATCTTGCCCTTGAGCTTGATGCGCTCGCGCACGGTTCTGGCCAGCGTGCTGAGCAGCTCCGTGAGGTTGCCGCCGGTCTTGCGCTGTATCGTCAGCGCGATCACCAGAAAATTAAGGTCGTTGCTGTGGATGCGGTCGGCCAGTTCCCCCATCGCGTCGTCAAACGTCATGCCCAGGTTGATGTGCTCAAACGTTGTCTTGAACTCGGCACCCACGGGGTCGGGCAATTCCTCACCGACCATGCCCATGGCCACCGACAGACCATGCCCGGCGCGTAGCGCACGGGCAATGAAGTCAAGCGCCTCCGGCAGCTGGTCCTCAAATCGAAGTCGGCGCTTTTTTTCCTGTTGCATGAGGTAGAGCGTCGGCAGTGAAAAAGCGGCCAGCCCGCTGACAAATGAAACGACCCAACGCCCTTGCAGCAGCCAGATCGGCAGCAGCCAGGCGAGGAAACCCAGGGCTGCGCTGCTGAGCATGACTTGCGCCAGCGTCTGCTGGCTACCAGAGCGCTGGATCAGCAGGCTCAGCTGTGTAACGCCGGGTGCGTGCGTCAGGATCCACTGCAGCCACAGCAGCGGGTGGATCGCCTCCGATTTGAGCAACTGCTCCGGCTGGTGCTGGCGCCGGCGCAGGGCGATGGCGCCGAGGCGGGAAGACAGCGCCCGTGAACGGGTGCTCAGTCGCCGCCCCCATAGCGCGAGCAGCACCGCCGCGGCGCCTGTGATCACAAACACCAGCGACAAGATCACGTAGAGCAAGTTGTGGTTCACCGTGTGCCGTCCCCTTTCTTGTCGTCCGACGCATAGTCAGGGTCAAACAAGTTGTCGCGAAGCGTGATGCCGTAGGCGCTGAGCCTGTCGCACAGTTTGGGCCTGACCCCGGTGGCCCGAAAGCGTCCCTGCACCGAGCCGTCGGGGTTCATGCCCTGACGCTCAAAAAGGAAAATTTCCTGCGAGGTGATGACGTCGCCTTCCATGCCGGAGATTTCATGAATGCTGGTGATTTTTCGACTGCCGTCGTTCAGCCGGCTGGCCTGCACGATGACATGGATACCGGCGCTGATCTGCTGACGCAGTGCCCGCGCCGGCATGTTCACCCCGCCCAGGCCCACCAAATTCTCCAGGCGCGACAGCGCGTCGCGCGGCGAGTTGGCGTGTACCGTGGTCAGCGAGCCGTCGTGGCCGGTGTTCATGGCCTGCAGCATGTCAATGACTTCGCTGCCGCGCACCTCGCCCAGCACAATGCGGTCCGGCCGCATCCGCAGACTGTTCTTGACAAGGGCACGCATGCTCACCTCGCCATTGCCTTCGAGGTTGGCGTTGCGGGTTTCCAGGCGCACCACATGGCTTTGCTGCATTTGCAACTCGGCCGTGTCTTCGATGGTGACGATTCGCTCGCCCTCGGGGATGTAGCTCGACAAGATGTTCAGCAGCGTCGTCTTGCCCGAGCCGGTGCCGCCGGAGATGAGGATGTTGACTTTGGCCTGGACAAAGCCGGCCAGCAACTGCGCCATGTCGGCCGTCAGCGCGCGTTTGTCAATCAGGTCGGCCATGCGCAGCGGCACCACTGAAAAACGGCGTATCGACAAGGCCGGCCCGTCTATGGCCAGCGGCGGCACGATGGCGTTCACGCGTGAGCCATCGGCCAGCCGCGCATCGGCCATCGGACTGGACTCGTCGATGCGCCGGCCGACCCGCGAGACGATCTTGTCGATGACTTTCATCAGGTGTTCGTTGTCGTTAAAGCGGGTGGCGATTTGCTCCAGTCGACCCCGGCGCTCGACAAATACCTTGTCAAAACCGTTGACCATGATTTCGCTGATGCCCGGGTCAGCCAGCAGCGGCTCGAGCGGACCCAGGCCCAGCACTTCGTTTTGCAGATCAATGATCAGCTGGGCCTGCTCTTGCTCGTTGACAGGCAGTTGCTCCTCACCAATCAGCAGGTCAATCAGACCGTGCAGCTGGCTCCTTAGCTGCTCTGGCGGCAGGCTTTGCGCTGCAGCCAGATCCATGCGCGCGAGCAGCGCCTTGTGCAGCTTGATCTTGGTCGTGAAGTACCCGGCTGACAACTCCCGGGCGGCCGGACGTGCAGGCGTTGGCATGGCGTTGTCAGGCGGCGGCGGGGTCGCTTTGCTGGCGCTCACCTCAGGCTGCGCCGTCAATGGCCTGGCCGTATCGGCCGGCCGCTGCAGGGGTGCTTGGAAGGCCTTGCGGTGGCCCCAGGCGGCTATTTGATCCCTAAGCGAGTCCATATGGATGTCTCCGGTAAGCGCTGGCCGGTCAGGTCGGCGACCCACGCGGCGATCGACTTGGCAAAATCTGATCGGGGCTTGAGCGTGACCGCAGGCACGCCCCTGAGCAGCGAATCCTGCAGGGTGTCGATGTCTTGCGGCAGAACGCGGCTGGCGCGCAGCCCCAGTGTTTTTTCAATGTCGCTGTGGCTCAAGTCTGAGCCGCTGGTGTGGCGGTTGATCACCAGTGCCAAAGAAGATGTTGGCTGCTCCAGGCTTTCCCAGAGCCGGATGATCTGGCTGGCGCGCCGCACCGACGGCACGTTTGCCGTTGTCACCAGAACCAATTGGTCCAGCAGGTCCGGCAGGCCCAGCACATGCAGGCTGATGGCGTCCAGGCCGAGATCGATCAGCACGTGGTCGTAGTGTTCCAGGGCGATGCGAATGAGCCTTTCTACACACGCGGGCGTGACATGCAGCAGCGGCTCAAGCGTCTGCGGCGTCTGAATCAGGTGAAAGTTGGGCGCCAGGTGCTGCGCCATGACCTCCAGAAGTGCGCCGTCGAGCCGTTCTATTTCGTCTGAAAAATCAGCCAGGTCGTGCGCTGCCGGCGCGTTCGTGAGAAAGAGCTCCACATCGCCGAACGGCAGCGAGAGGTCGATCACCAGCACCCGCAGCCCGGGATTCTTGGCGATCTCGGCGGCCAGGTTGGCCACCACGCAGGTGCTCCCATCACCGCCCTTGGCCGGCATGACGCCCAAGCAGCGACCTGCCCTGGCCTGGCTGGTCTGCGGTCCGTGCTGGCGGGCCTGCAGGCGGGCGACGGCACCGTCGACTGCGGCTTGGGCATCGGAGGCGATGACTTCCCGGACACCCGCGCGCATGGCCCGCAGCAGGAAAGCAGGCTCCGGGCTCGCGGCTATCAGCACGATCGCCGCTTTGGGCAGTGCTGCGCTCAGGGTTTCAATTTTTTCGAGCAGGGCGTCAGTATTCTCAAAACCACCGATCAGCACCAGGTCGGGTCGGTAAGCCAGCACGCGCACAGGCAGCTCGGCCAGCAGGCCTTGCACTCTGGTGAACTGGTACGTTGGCGGCTCGAAGCTCAGGCTCGGTTCGAAGGCGCTGCGATTTGAAAACAGGACGATGTGCACGGTTGTGTTCAGTGGCAACTGCTGTTGGACTCGCCGGCAATGACGTTGCGCATGGCCTCGCGAATTTGTAGGCTGCGGTGAGCAGGCAGGGTCAAGGTAAGGGGGGAGGCAGGAATCAACAGCTGCGCCTGCAGACCGCTCAGGCGGGCCTCGACCAGCGTGCAATCGGTCTGTGTGCACTGGGCAGGGCTGTAGGTCAGCACCAGCCAGTCACTGCGGCTGCCAACGCGGATGTGACCCGAGGCTTCAATGAAATAGCGCACCTGCTCGCGGATTCGCGTCTCCTGAACAGCGCCCGGGTCGCACAAACTGGCCAGACGACTGGCTCGCGCCGAGGCTTCGGCGGCCGTGTTCCACAGCAGCATGAATCGGGCAAACTCCAGCGCCGCGATCAGGGCCACGCAAAACACGGACAAGGAAAGTGCCAGCTCGATCATGGCCGAGCCGGCTTGCTGGCGCCGCCCAATGAGGCTCACAGGGTTTGCCTCATGGTGCTGCTGATGGGGCCGAAGGTCAGGGTCGGTGAGCTACCGACCACGTTAGACAAGAAGCCTGCAAAGTGCAGGGGATGCTGGTAGCCGGTGGCGGTGACGCTGACCAGATTGATGCGGGTGGCGCTCGTCACCGTGGCGTCTGCCGTGGTGCGCTGGGAGCGGTGTGTCGCTGGCGCGTTGAGGGCGTCGCTGACCGTCACGCTAAAGCCGCTCGCAGAAAATCCCGGCAGCAAGGCCGTGCCGCTGCAGGGTCTGGTGCTGCTCAGGCTGGCGTGGGTGAGCAGGCACCCGGCTTCGATGTGGCCAGTTCCGGGTGCGCGTGTCGAGAGATAGCGGGCGGCGCTGTGGACCTGGTTGACCAGCACCTTGTAGGCCGCAATCGCCAGTGAAAATTCCACGCTGGCCAGCGTCAGAAACACCAGCAGCGGCAGCAGCAGGGCCAGCTCGACCAGCACCGCACCCTGTGCCTGTCGGGCGCGCCCGTGCCTTGAGTGCTTTGTTTGACGCGTCATTGCACCAGCACCGGTACCAGCGGCCCGATGGCATCTGTTCCGCCCGGCAGCCCCGAGCTTGTGCAACCCGAGGCGGGATCGTCGGCGCGTCCCCGAAATTCAATCTCGGCATTTTGTGACGGTGACTTGGGACTGAGCATCAGCGCACAGGCCCAGCCCAGGATCGGCTTGGCCCCCGAGCCGCAGGCGCCGCTGGCGCAAGCGACCACCGGCATCGACACCAGTCGGCGCGACGAGGCGCCGTACTGCACATGCACCTGCGCTGGCGATGAGTAGCTGGAGATGTGGCCTTGATACGCTTCACGCCCTGGCACCCGGTTTTGCATGTAGTCGCTGTAAGCGCCGCCGGCAGGGGGAGGGCGGTAGCCGTAGCCGGTGAGGTCCGGGATGGCGATGGCTGGGTCCAGCCCGCTGCCGCCTTGCTTGTAGAGGCCGAAGCGGGCATTCCATGCGTCATCCAGCGAGGTGACCACGCCGGTCTTGATGCCGATACAGCGGTTCGCTGGGGTTGGTACGTCGCAGATGCCGGTGCCCATGAAGGCCGCCACATACGGCTCCAGCCCGCCCGAGGTGTCGGTTCCCAACACATTGGCCCAGGTAAAAAATCCGCTCACCTGCGACGCGGCCAGTGTGATCTTGTCGCCGGCCTGGTAGCCGAAGTTGCTGGTGTTGGCACCAGCGCCCTGGCACATCGCCATGGGAATCGCGCACACGCTCTGGGACGGCATGACGGTGGCCGTGGCCGTGGCCGAGAGGTCGGATGCACCCAGCCCGAGCAGGCCCATGAACAGGTGCCGCAAACTGGCCTGCCTGACGGCGCAGCGTGCATAGCGCGAGGCGGCCACAGCGCCCCCGCCCGCTGGCTGGTAGCTGCCGCCCAGGGTGGTGCTGAAGCTCACGCTGACCGGGCTGCTGCTTACCAGCGCGGCCTGAAAATCACGCCGGTTACGCTCACCCCCGACATACTGCCCGGCCAAGGCGCCGCGGCTGGGCGCATCGGGCAGGCCATTGAGTTCCAGCACCGCGGCCAACGCACAGGCGTCAGCCGAATTTTTCAGCTCGGCCTGCACCACCTGCAGTCGGCTGGCATCAATAGCCAGGCCGACAAAGCCCAGCAACACCAGCAGCGCCAGCGCGGTGGAGATGGCCACCACACCGCGCTGCTGGTGGCGAGCCGCTGCCCGCGCCGCGCCACGTTCAAAGCCCACGTGGCGGCCTCGCATCAGACCCGGTTGGCTCACCTCGCAGCGGTTGTTCCAGCAGAAATTCACGGCTGCTCGGTGGGGTGACCTTGTCGGTAGGCAGTCCGGGTGGGGTGTTGCTGGCTTGCACCAGGCTGGCCCGCACCACCACCACCAGTTCGGTCAGGTCGGCTGCATATTGTTTGCTGCGAAACAGCGCACCCAGAACAGGCAGCTCGCCCAGGATCGGGAAAGCGCTGGTGCTGGCGCTGCTGTTGTTGCGTATCAGCCCGCCAATCGCCAGGCTCTGTCCATCGCGAAGTTGCACCGTGGTCGAGACGCGGCGTGTGGTGAAGGCGGGCAGCAGCGGCGCTGCACTCTGGTTGCCGGCACTGACCGATTCGCGCGAAATCTCCGAGACCTCGGGCGCTACCTTCAGGCTGATGCGACCGCCATCAAGCACCGTCGGCACAAACTTCAGTCCGACGCCAAACTCGCGTTCCTGCAGTGTCACGGCCGAACCCGCGGTGCCGGCCGATTGCGTGACCGGAATAAAGACCTTGCCGCCGACCAGAAAACTGCCTTCCTGCCCACTCATCGCCACGATGCTCGGCTCGGCAAGTATGCGAACCAGACCATCGCGCTTTTCAGCGTCGAGGTTGACGGCGCTGCCATTGCGAAACAGTAGACCGGCCACGGCGTTGCCACCGCCCAGAAAGTTCGACAGGATATTCCAGCGCAGATCCCCGCCCCCGCCAGCGGCCTGCACCCGCAGGCCGAGCTGGTCCAACAGGCTCTTGGAGACTTCGGCAATGCGCACGTCGAGCATGACTTGCTGCGTGTCTCGCACGCGCAGCAAGTTGATGACGCGTGAGCCAGCGGCTGTCCCGCCCGACGCACGTTGCTGATAGGCCTCGGCCAGGGCAAGCACAGCCTCGGCCGCGAGCGTGTTGGACACGCTGCCCGAGAGCAGCACCGAGCCCGACGCCAGACTCAGTTCAATGGCCTGCTCTTGGGGCAAGGCCTGGCGGATAGACCGGCTTAATGGCTGCAGCCGTTGATCGTCGCGCAGCCGCAGCAAATTAATGACCTGGGCGGTCTGGCCGCCAGTGCCCGCGCCTGCGCTCGGGTTGGCGCTGACGCTGACGCTGCTTGTGGGCGGCGCCGTTGCCGCTGCGGCGTTGCTTGTGCTGCCGGATGCAGCGCTGTTGCCGCTGGCGCTGCCTAGGTAGCGATTGAGCTGGCGCGTGAAGGCTTGCGCCATGGCCAGGGCGGCATCGGATGAGGCCAGGTCGCTCACCGTGCCACTGAGAACCACCGAGCCCGAGCTCATCATCAGGGCGATGTCTTTTTCGTGCGGCAGGGCGCGCTGCAGTGAATCCTGCAAGGGTGTCAGGTCTGCGCTGACCGCGATGGCCATAGAAAAAGGCGTGCCGTCCTGGCGCCACAGCACCAGGTTGGTGGTGCCTACCGCCTGGCCGAGTACATACAGTTCCTTGTGCGAGATCAGGCGGTAGTCGGCAACCCTCGGGTCGCCCACCACCACACGACTCACCGGCTCAGGCAAGGGCAGCACCACGACATGACCCACCACCGCCTGCACTGTGTTTTGCCAGGCAACCGGCGCACGGGTCTGTGCCGGCCGGGCCTGAGTTACTGTGCTGTTGGTGCGCGCCTCGGTGCGAGACGTTGAGGCGAGCAAGGTCGCGGCCAGGGCGATCGCCAGGCTCACGGTGCTGGACGTGCTGGGTTGACTCATGGCCGGTTCACCGTTCTTCTAGCCGAACACGCTGGGTGCCGCGAAATTCTTCGATGCCCGGGCTGCGCCCTGCTCGCGCTCTGGCACTGGCCTTTGAGGGCGGTGCTGCAAGCTGTTGCGCCGGCTGCGCAGCGTGGCCTGGCTCGCGCAGCAAATCATCCAGGCGTGTGCCATCCGATGCCAATTGACTGTGGTCCAGTTCGTTGCGAAGTGCCAGCGACAAGCTGCCCACGCTGCGGGCCAGATCAAGGCGTTCCGCCTCTGTCGGCGACAGCTCCAGCGTGACCGCATTGACGACCTTGGGCTTGGCCGGATCGCCGGCGGTTTCCTGCGCCACCGCCAGCACCTTGACCCTGGCCAGAACAATTTTTGAGAAGGGATCGTTACGGCCATCGCGGGCGCTCACCAGCACGTCGACATAGCTGCCAGGCAGTGCAAATCCGGCCACGCCAATCACGTCATTGACGCGCACGGTGATGGCCCGCTTGCCGGATTCGAGTGTGGCCGAGAGGCCGCCTTTGACATCGACCGGCGCCAGCCTGGACTCGAGCACCGGCTCGCCTGGCACCATGGTTTGTCGGGCCACGCGGCCGATGACTTTTTCGATGCCATCGAAGGCACCTTGTGGCGCTGCGGCCGCTGGCCAGGTCAGTGTGCGAACTTGATTGGCCAGCAAGGGCAGGCCCGAATCAATCGTGCTGGCAGCCACCACGACCCGCGGACCGCTCAAGCTGGCGCCACCGAGGCCGACCCAGCGCGCCACCAAAAAGACGGCAACCGCCCCCATCAAAAGGGCGATTGAAATCAGCGTCGAAGGTCTCAAAAAATATCGCCCAGCCTAGCGTGTTCGTGCGCTATCAGCCGCCGTTAGCGCTGGTCAGTGCGCTTTTTATTTTTGTAAATGTCACACCGAGTTCCGTGCCCAAGGCGCCGAGAACGGTCACCAGGACCACAGCGATCAGGGCGGCGATCAGGGCGTATTCGATCATCGTGACGCCGCTTTGTCGCCTGCCAAATCGGCTTGTATGTTCACTTTGAGGGCGGGCGATCGGCGATTGGGACATGGGGTGGAAAATTTTTTTCATGGCAGTCTTTCATTAAAAAAAAACGGGGTGTCAACAAATGCAGTTCAAGTGGAAATCAGGCGGAAATCAAGGTGAGATCAAGGTGAGATCAAGGTGAGATCAATGGAAAAAAAAGACCAACGAACCGAGTCAATAAAAGCTCAACCGCTGCGGAATGGATCATGTTGAGCAGGTCTTTTTCTGTCAACGACGAAGCTCATGTATTTCGTTAGCAAATGTTTTTTCAGCACACTGCATTGGCCCTGTCTTTGCGTGTGCTGTCGATGTCCTGTCACCCGTGCGCGGGCATCTGTCCTGCGTCCGCATCGGCCTCGCCGTGCACTGAACCCACGTGCCTTGTGCTGCGTTCAGATGGCTTTTTGGCGTGTGCGTGTTAACCATGCAAGCCGTACGGCGCATCGGTGCATGCGTCGATCCGGGCCGTGGGGTAACTTTGCGTAAGAGCGTTGGTCGAGCTTTTTTGAGCGCGATTGAGCGATGTAAATTTCTTGTCACCTTAACCACTGATGGAGAAAAACCATGACATCTCGTTTCATTGCTACCCTTGCACTGTCTTGCCTCTGTGCCGTCGCGGCCAACGCGCAAACCACGGTAGGCCAGGCCTTCAACGTAAGTACCACATTCACCTCGGCATGCGTGACCAACAACACCTCGCCTGCCACGCTGGACTTTGGCGCTTACACCGCCTTCGGCTCAGCCGCCAATGCTGCGCCCACCAGCACCATCAGTTTCAAATGCTCACGCGCGCTGACCTTGATCAGCGCCGTGTTTGACAGCTCCGGCACCGTCGCCAGCAGCGGCGCTGCGGGCAGCACGCCTACAGCAGGCGGCGTGGTTGCCGGCTTGCAATACACGCTGGCTACCGCTGCGGCCGTGAAGTCCACCACCGGCACGGCTGCTTCGGCTTCGGCCCTGGGGACTGCGGACATCTTTGACTACGTGGTCACGGGTAGCATGGCTGCGGGTCAGCCGGGTTGCATCAGCAGTGGCAACAGCGGTGACCGCTGCTCGGCGACGCAGACCCGCACCCTGACCCTCACGTACTGACTCGACGGGCCCGGGGCGTCACATGCTTGCTGTTGCCGTGTCGGCATGGCCTCGCGCTCGCGCCAGGCTTGTCGTTTTCGGGCTTGGCCTGTGTGTGCTGCTGCCGGGCCT
Source organism: uncultured Burkholderiales bacterium (assembly GCA_903844825.1). Taxonomy (GTDB): domain Bacteria; phylum Pseudomonadota; class Gammaproteobacteria; order Burkholderiales; family Burkholderiaceae_C; genus Polaromonas. Next base: position 33,427 of record CAIMVC010000388.1, read on the forward strand.
GGCGCAGGTGGCGCAGGCCGGACACGCCAGTGCCAGCTTGTTGGTCAGCGTCAAGCTCGTGGCCAGTCCTGCCAAGGTCTTTTGCACCAGCCAATCGGGTACGGGCAACTTTGGCGCTGCGGTCACCGTGGTCTGCTCGACCGGGGCGGTGGTCGGTATCGCCGTGCCCGAGCGGACGGCGAGCTTGCCCGCGCATGGGGGTGCGTTTGAGTACCTGATCCCCATGCCGCGTGGCGGCAAGAACTTCATCACGGTCGATACGCAGGCCATCTCCGGGACCGTCACCGGCTGGCAGGTCGTGCGCTTCGCGGATCGCGACTATGTCGAACTTACTTTAGGTTGGTAATGCTAAAAGAACCATCTTCCCTTGTGGCGCCAGTTGCCGCACGTCGGACCTTGCAGCAGGCACTGCTACTGCCTGCCTTGTTGACTGCCATGCTGCCCTGGCCGCAGGCCCAGGCCGGGCAGTTTTCGGTCTCGCCGGTGCGCATTCACATGGCCAGCCGCGACCGTGCGACGGCGATCACGCTGACCAACGAGGGCGATACCGAACTGGTCATGCAGGCTGACATCTATCACTGGAAGCAACAAGTCGATGGACAAGACGATCTGGTGCTCAGCGAGGACATGATTTTGTCGCCGCCTATTTTGAAATTGCCACCGCGTTCGCGTCAGGTGGTTCGTCTGGCGATGCTGCGCCCGGTGGCTGCTGGCGTGCAGCAAACCTACCGCTTGATCGTGCGTGAAATTCCCGAGGCGCGGGAGACTGAAAACGCCGTGAAGCTGCAAATCGCCATGGCGTTTTCCCTGCCGGTTTTTATCTCCCCTGCGGGCGTCAGGCGGGACCTGCAGTGCACTGCGCAGCGCGGCCCTGTCAAAGAGGTGCGTGCCGTGTGTGAGAACCAGGGCAGCGCCTATGCGCAGCCGATTGACTTTGTACTCAACAGCGCGGGCGGTACCCGGCTCGCCGGCAGCCAGACCGGTGGCTATGTGCTGCCGGGCATCCGGCGCGGCTTTGATTTGTCAGCTGCGTCTGGTGAGCCCATCGCACCCGGTGCGGCGCAATTGGTGGTCAGGCAGGACAACGGCTCGGTTCAGACCTTTGACGTTGCGATTCCGGAGTAGGGGGCATGGGCCTGTCACGGTGCCGCTGCGTCGCAGCGGCAATCGCCTGGGGCGCCTTCGGTGCCGCGATCGCGGGCGTGGCGACGCTAGACGCGACGCCGCCTGATTCCCGCGATCCGCTCGAAGCGCTGCCGACGCTAGCCGAGCCGTCATCGTTGACGGCGGCTGCTTCCGGGGCTGCCCCTGCTGTCCGGCCGCGCGCCAGTGAAATTGACCCGATCAACGCAGACCGCATGCTGCCGCTGGAGGTCACAGTCAATGGCGCTAAAGCGGGTCTGTGGGTCTTTGCGCAACGCGCCGGGGAGTTGTACGCCACGCAAGAGGCGTTTGATGAGTGGCGCGTGAACCGCCCGCCAGGCCTTGCGGCGTTTGAGGTGCGTGGCAGCCCTTATTTTGCTATCTCGGCCGTGGCCGGCTTTCGCGCGCAACTCGACGCCGAGAGTCAGTCGCTGGCGCTGTTTTTTGCACCCGAGGCGTTTGCTGCCACGCGTTTGCTGCAGGCGCGTTTGCCCAAGCTGGTGCTGGACCCGACCTTGCCCAGTGCCTTTTTGAATTACGACCTGAACTACAACCGCAGCTTTTTGCGCGCAGCGCCTAGCCTGCAAAACCTGGGCGCTCTGGGGGAGTTGGGCCTGTCCAGCGGCCATGGGGTGGCGACGACGAGTTTTGTGGGGCGCAACCTGGCTGGCGAACAGGCGCTGGGCGGGCGTGCTGACTGGGTTCGGCTGGAGAGCAGCTTTGTCAGGCATCTGCCCGAAAGCAACCAGACCTTGCGGCTGGGCGACAGCATCACGCGGGGCGGCATGTTGGGTCGCCAGGCGTATTTCGGTGGCATTCAGTTTGGCAGCAACTACAGCCTGAGTCCTGGTTTTGTCACCCAGCCGCAGCCTGCCCTGGGGGGTCTGTCATCGGCACCTTCTACGGTGGAGTTGTATGTCAACGATGTGTTGCGGCAAGTCTCGGGCGTGCCGACCGGGCCATTTGCGCTGGAGAACCTGCCGGTCCTGACGGGCCAGGGAGAAGCTCGGCTGGTGGTGCGCGATCTGCTGGGCCGCGAGACCGTGATCGTGCAGTCGTTTTTTGCCAATCCGCAGTTGCTGGCGCAAGGCCTGAGCGACTGGAGTGTGGCCAGCGGGCGCCTGCGTCGTAATCTGGGCAACCCGGACAGCAGCTATGGCGCCGCTTTTGGTACGGGCCTGTGGCGCTACGGTGTCAACAACAGCCTGACCCTGGAAGGCCGGGCAGAGGCCACTCGCCGCTTGCGCAACGCGAGCCTCGGTCTGGTGGCGTCCTTGCCCTGGCAGACGCTGGGCCGCGCCGCCTTTGGCGCATCGCATGCGGATAGCGAAGGCAGTGGCCGGCAATGGTTGCTGGGTTTTGAAAAGCAGGACCGCCATGCCGGCGGCTCGCTGCAAGCCCAGGGTGCCAGCGCGCACTTCAGCCAACTGGGTCAGGAGGTGGCGGCGCCTCGACTTCAGGTGGCCGGCAACGTCAGCTACTTCACCGAGTCGCGGGGCGCCCTGGGCGCGGGCTTTGCCAGCATCAGCTCCTACGCCACGCCACTTCGGGGGGCGCAGCGCGTGAGCACGGCGTCATTGAATTACGCGGTGAAGGTAGCCGACCGGGCCAGTCTGAACTTCACCCTCAGCAAGGTCTTCTCAGAGGCCCGGGGCACAGCCATTGGCGTGACGCTGGTGATGCCCCTGAGTGGCAAGGTCATCAGCACCGCGTCCTTGCAGCGGCGCGGCAGTGAGCAGGATTTTTTGGCCACGGCTTCCATGACGCCTGACCTGGACCAGCCGCTGGCGTGGCGGCTTTTGGCGGGGCGGCAGCGCGAGGTCAACCGTGCAGAAGGTGGGCTTTACTACACCGGGCGCTATGGCCAGCTCAGTGGTGACCTGAGCTCATCGAGCAACCAGACGGCCGTTCGCCTGGGGGCCATGGGCGCGCTGGTGCTTGCCGACAGCCATGTCTTTGCGACCTCGCGGATTGATGACAGCTTTGCCGTGGTCGAGCTGGCCGGCTACCCCGATGTCGGTGTGGGTCTGGGCAGCGCCATGCAGACCCGAACGAACAGCCAGGGCCTGGCTTTGCTTTCGCGCCTGGTGCCCTACCAGGAAAACGCTATCCGGCTGGACCCCTCGGAGGTGCCACTCGGTGCCGAGCTCGAGTCCCTAGAAAAGATCGGCGTGCCGCGTCAGCGCAGCGCGGTCAAGATTGTTTTTCCCGTGCGCACCGGGCGGGCCGCCTTGCTGCGCATCGTCATGGACGACGCCGAGCCGGCGCCGGCCGGTGCCACCGTGAGCCTTGCCGGCCAGAGCGAGGTGTTTTATGTGGCCAGGCGCGGCGAGGTTTTCGTCACGGGTCTGCAGGCGAGCAACCGCCTGGTTTTGACCTGGCAGGGACGGCGCTGCCTGATCGAGGCCAGTTTGCCGGCACCCTCTGCCGAGGAGGTCGTCCGGATCGGGCCACTGAACTGCAAGGCGGGTGGTGCATGACGGGCCAAAGCGCTGGCCCATGGCGCCTGCTCTGGCCCTGGCTGGTGAGGCTGCTCGCGAGCCTGGGCCTGAGTTTTATGAGCACGGCGGCACACGCGGTGATCACCTGCAGCCTGTCTGCACCGGTGGCCGTGAACTTTGCCTATGTGTCTGCCACGTCCAAAACCCGCGCTGGCAACGTGCAGCAGGGCTCGGTGACGGCCAACTGCACCCGGACCTCTGCCGCCGACCCGACCACCGTGACCTTGTCCGCCAGCAATGGCCTGTATGCCAGCGGCCAGGGCAACAACGTGCGCCAGGTTTTCGGCGGCACCAATTTCCAGATCGCCTACGACCTTTACCAGGACTCGGCTTGCAGCCTGAGCTGGCGTGACCAAAAAAATAGCACCATCTCGGCGACTTTGTCGGGAACCGCCTTGAACACACCCGTGTCGGCGACTTTTCCCTATTGGGCTTGCAAGTTGGCAGCGCAGACGCTGACCAGCTACCCGTCGGGCCTGTATTCCGACCGCGTGGACCTGGTGCTCTATGCGGCGCGCACCGAGGTGGCGACCTCGTCCCTGAATGTCAATATCTACGCGCCAGCCGTGTGCAGCATCAGCAACGGCCCCAGCCAGCTGACGTTCAGCTACAACGCCTTCAGTCCCACGGCGGTTTTTGCGGGGACGAGTTTTAGAGCCAACTGCACCAACTTTTTGCCCTACACGCTGGCGTTGAGTCCGGTCTCGGGCGCGGTGGGTGGTTTGCGCTACAGCCTGGGCTTGAGCCTGAGCGCGGCTGGCTCAGCCAGCAATATCGGCCCCGTCAGCCTGGATGCTGTGGGTAACGCCACCGGCACGGCCACCCATTACATCAATGGCGCCATGGTGGCAGGCCAGCCCGGTCAGGCCGGCACCATCGTTCCCCAGCCGCACACCCTGACCATCACTTACTGAGCCGCCCGCAGCGCAGGGCGAGGGGGCTTCAATTAGAGGGGCATGGCCAGCCGCAGTCCCAGGGTCCAGTTTCGGCCGGGTGCCGGTTCATAAAACTGGGACGAGGCTTGGTTGACGATGACGGAGCCCGTGTAGCGCTTGTCGCTGAGGTTGTCGACGCGGGCATAAGCCGTCAAGGTACTGGTGCCTAAGCGCCAGCCCTGGCTGGCTTTGAGGTTGAGTGTGGTGTAGCCGTCGGCAGCGGCGCTGTTGTTGTCGTTGGCGTAGAGCTTGCCCGCGCGGGTGAGCTCGGCACCGACCTGGCTGCCCAGGCGTTGTTTGGGCTTGGGACCATCCTGCACCTGGCTGGACCAGAGCAGTTCCGAGAACAAAAAGTTTTGCGGGATGCCGGGGATCTTGTTGCCTTCAGATACCGTGGTTATGTTGAGGCCTGACCCACTGGTGAAGCCTTGCGAGTAGCGCGCGTTGATCATGGAGGCCGACAAGGTCGCGCTGATGTGCGAATTGAGCAAGGTGCGGCCGGCCAGTTCCCAGCCCGTGCGCAGGGTGCTGGGTGCGTTTTTAAATGTGGAGTTGCCGCCCTCGCTGCTTTGCACCACGATTTCGTTGCTGGACTTGATCTGAAACAAGGTGAAGTCCAGGCGCGACTGCGGTGCCGGCGCCCATTTGCTGCCGAGTTCATAGTGCTGGCTGCGGGAGGCGTTGATCGTAGTGTTGAAGATCGGCGCGCGGGTGCCGCTGTAGGCCACTTCAGCCAGGGTTGGCGTCTCAAAGCCCTTGCCGTAGTTGGCATACAGGTTCAGGGCATCGGTGGCGTGGTAGCTCAGGCCCAGCACGGGATTGGTGGCCCGGTACTTCACGGCGCCGCTGCCGTTGCCGTCGCTCAGGTAATGGTCGGCGCTGTTAAAGCGCACCGCGCTGCGGCGCAGGCCGGTGACCAGGGATACTTTTTCGGAGACCAGGGCCGTGGCCTGAAGAAAGAAGTCGCTGTTGCTGGCCTGGTTGTCTTCGTTGCGGGTGGTGCTGGTTTTTTCGCCCAGGGCCGCGGCGCCGGCCTGACGCTCTTCGCGCGACAGATCGAACTCGTAGCCCGCCACCCAGGTCACGGGGATCTGGGCGATTTTCGTTTTGGCGTTGTACTGCAGCCCGGTGCCGTAGTAGGCCCGCTCAAGCCCGACCCAGGCGCCCGTCGGCGTGACGCCAAAAATGCCGGCCTGGTACTGCAAATTACTGCGCCGGCCGTAGTAAACACGGGCGGTGACCGAGCGCTCGGTGTCGATGTTGTGCGTGAGCGAGCTGCCCAGCTGGTTTTGCGACACGATTTTTCGCACACGCCGGCTGACAGCATTGGTGCCGGCTAGCTCAGGGTCGGCGGCCAGTTGCTGCGCCGTCAGGCCCAGCGGGTCTTGCGCCAGGGGCATGTCAAACAGGTTGAGCACCACATTCACGCGCGTCTTCTCGTTGGGCTCGAAGCTCAGTTTGCCGTTGAACTGTTTGCGCTCGGCCTGGCTGTTGGCGCGAAAGCCGTTGGTCTCAAAGGTGCTGTAGTCAGCCACCAGACCGTAGCGGCCAACGCGTCCTGCATATTGCCAGTCCGAGCGCTGCATGCCGAAGGAGCCGGTGTAGAGCTGCGCGCTGAACTCGGCTTGCTCGGGTGCTTCTCGGGTGAAAGCCTGGATCACGCCGCCCGAGGAGTTGCCATACATTTGCGCCAGCGGCCCGCGCAGCACTTCGATGCGCTCAATCGAGGGCAGCGCGATCGACGAGCCCTGCGCCTGGCCGTCGGGTGTGGTGGCCGGAATGCCATCGACCAGCAGGCGAATGCCCCGAATTCCAAAAGCCGACCGGGCCCCAAAGCCGCGGATCGAGACCTGCAAGTCTTGCGCGTAGTTCTGTCGGTTCAAGATGGTCAGGCCAGCTACCCGGTTCAGGGACTCCGACAAATTGACCTGCGGTCCGGCGCTTTCAATGGTGTCGCGGTCGATCGACTCGATGGCGGCGGGCGTATCAAAGCTGCGTTGCTGCGCACGCGAGGCCGACACCACCACCTCGCTCAGGCTTTGAGCGCTGGCCCCCGCGCAGGCAGTGGCTGCTGCGATTGCCAGAATGCTCTGGCGCCAGAAGGTTGGGGTAGGGGTATGAAGTGGGCGGCGCGGCTGCATGAGGTGTGTCCCGGGTGTCATTTTTAGTTAGTAAAGCAGGCTTCTTCTATAACACTTTGGAATCTATTTGGTTGTGTTCGCAGTCGCGCCTGTCGGGTTCAGTTGTCATGGGCCGTTCGGTCAGCGGCCTTGTGCAAGCACGTCGCTCAAGGCATGGCCTCAAAGCCCTTGCCGGCCAAGCTCTGCTTGACCTGGGGGCCAAGCAGGTAGGCCATGAGTCGCTTGGCTTCGCTCTGGTTGGGTGCGCCCGTCACAATGGCTGCGTCGTAGCGTGTCCACACTTGCAGCGAGGCCGGTAAGGCGCCCGCCAGTTTGGCGCCCTTGGCCACCAAAATCTCGTTGATCGGGTAGACACCGATCTCAACGTCGCCGAAGCCGACGGGCGCCACGGGATTGTTGCCCGTGCCAAATTGGGTTTTTGCGCTGATCGCCGAACTCATGCCCAGCCGCTCGAACAGCGCCTTGACCTGCACACCGCCCGGGTTTTCGGCGGGGTCGGCGTAGATCAGGGTCTTGGACTGAAGGATGGCTTGCTTGAAGGCTTCGGGGCTTGACAGATCGGGGGCCGGCGCGGCTTGCGGTGTCGCTACGCCTAGACCGGTTCGACCGAGTGCCAAGCGGGAATCCTTTTGCATCTGGCCCGCCCTGTCCAACTCGCTGATGACCTCTTCGGCGGCAATCACGACATCCGGATGCTCGGAGCCATGCAGGTTCGATTTGAGCTGTGAGCGGTTGACAAAACGCACCGTGATGGCCTGACCGGTGTCCTTTTCAAACTTGGCCAGCGCTTCGCTGACTGCTTCTTTCAGCGGGGTCAGGCTGAGCACGGTCAGCTCTCCCGGGCCGGCGAAGGCCGGCGTCAGGCTGATCGCCGACAAGGCAAGCCAGCAGGCGGTCTGGCGCAATTTTCGGGACACCGAAGGTAAAACCGACACGGTCGTCAACATGCTCAATCCTTGGTTTTTGTTAATTATTTCTTTTCACCGGCCACCACGTAGGCGAACAGGTTGCCGATTTGCTCTTGCGACAAAACGCTCTTCCATGGAGGCATGCTGTTCTTACCATTGCTGACCGAGTTGATGAAGCGTGGGCGCTGTTTGGGGGGGAACGTTCTGAGGTCAAAAAAACCGCCACCGGCATCGACCATTTTCTGGCCGTGACATACCGAACAGTTGTCGGCGTAGAGCTTGGCGCCAGCGGCAATTTGGTCCGGCTGGAATGTCTGTACCTCGTCCTGCGCGAGGACGGCGGCGCAAGACAGCGCGCTGATGGCGACGCAAATGGTTGCGCGAACAAAAAGACTTTTCAAGATTTTCACGGTCATGGAATCCTTATGTAAAAACAGCCGGTGCGAAGACCTCCGCACCGGCTGCCGGAAGGCTAAAGCGGATTACTGAGGGACTGAAAATGTCCAGACAGAGCCGCCTTGCGGCACGTTCTTGACATCGGGTCCTACCCAGCGACGGCCCGGGCCACCCAGACCTGACAACACGGTGACGTATTGCTTGCCTTTGTGGCTCCAGGTGATGGGGCTGGCGTTGATGCCCGAGCTGGTCTGGAATTGCCAGAGTTGCTTGCCGGTGTCGGCGTCCAGTGCAATGAATTCGCCGGTATGGCGACCGGTGAACAGCAGGCCGCTGTCAGTGACCAGCATGGACGCCCAGTTGGCATGGTCATTGAGGGGTACTTGCCACTTTGGCTTGCCGGTCATCGGGTCAATGGCGCTCATGTAGCCGTGTGGCTCGCCTGGCTCGAAGTCGATCTTGATGTCCTTCATGCCGACCCAGCGGGTGCCGGGCTTGTAGGGCAACTCAAGGTCAACCATCGCCATGCTGGACCACATGTGCATGGTGTTGGTATAAAGCAGACCCGTCTTGGGGCTGAAGGCCGCATGCTGCCAGTTCTTGGCACCCACGATGTTGGGCCAGAGCTTGACGTTCTCGCCGGCGCGCATTTTCCTGGCCACGTCGGTTTCGACCGGACGTCCGGTAGCCATGTCGATGTGGCTGGCCCAATTCACGCGCTCATAAGGGTTGGCCGCCAGCAGTTTGCCGTCAGCGCGGTCCAGCACATAAGAAAATCCGTTGCGATTGAGTTGCATCACGGTCTTGCGCATCTTGCCGTCGACCTTGACATCGCCCAGGATCAGCTCCGACACGGCATCGTAGTCATACAAATCGTTCGGTGTGAACTGGTAGTGCCAGACGATTTCGCCGGTCTTGGGACGCACGGCAATCACCGAAGCGGTGTAGAGGCTGTCGCCACCCCGGTACTTGGGGTTCCAGGGGCCGGTGTTGCCGGTGCCCCAATAAACGAGGTCCAGTTCCGGGTCATAAGAGCCGGTGATCCAGGTGCTGCCGCCGCCGTTCTTGTAGGAGTCTTCCACCTTCCAGGTGTCGCCGCCTTTTTCACCCGGCGCTGCCGTGGTGTAACGACGCCACAAGGCCTTACCCGTGGCTGGGTCGTAGCCGGCGATGAAGCCGCGAATACCGAACTCGGCACCGGACACGCCGGTGATCAGCACGCCGTTGGCCACCACCGGAGCGCTGGTGATCGAGTAGCCGTCTTTCCAGTCGATGACCTTGGTTTTCCAGATTTCCTTGCCGGTCTTCTGGTCCAGGGCAACCATGTAGGCGTCCAGTGTGCCGCGCAGCACCATGCCGTTATAGAGCGACACGCCCTTGTTCGACACGCCGCAGCAAACGATGCGCGGGGTATCGGGATCAAAGTCCACGGGTGTGCGCCAGATCTGCTTGCCGGTCAGGGCGTTGATGGCCACGGTCCACTTGGCATCGCTGACGTACATGACACCGTCATACACCAAAGGTTGCGCTTGCTCGCCGAAGTCGTTTTCGAGTGACAGCGACCAGGTGGGCGTGAGTTTCTTGACGTTCGTCTTGTTGATCTTGCCGAGTTTGGAGAAACGCTGCTGGCCGTAGCCCATGCCGTAGGTCAATACGTTGTCGGTATTGGCACCATCCTTTTTGAGGTCGTCAGCGGTTTGCGCCTGGGCGGCAAAAGCCGCAGCCAGGGCAAGGCTCAAGGCCAGTGTGGTCATCTTCACTTGTTTCATGCTTCATCTCTCCTTTTGTTATAAAACTTTTTCGAATCGGAACAGAACTGGAATCCAACTGGATTCAAACGGGAATCAAACGGGAATCAAACGGGAATCAAACGGAACCGAGTTGTTGACGGATCGGCAACTGGCGGATGCGTTTGCCGGTGGCTGCAAAAATCGCGTTGCACAAGGCCGGTGCCACGGGTGGCAGGCCGGGCTCGCCAACACCGCCCGGGGCGACGCTGTAGTCGGACGGGGCCAAGTGGACCCGGATTGAGCGAGGCGCTTCGCTTTGGCGCAGCATGGGGTGGTCGTGGAAGTTGCTTTCAACCACCCGGCCGTTCTTGAAGCTGATTTCACCGTGCATGGCCAGACCCAGGCCCATGATCGCCGCGCCTTCGAGTTGCGAGCGGATGCGCTCGGTGTTGACTTGCGGGCCGCAGTCAATGGCCATGTCCACGCCAATAATTTTGATGCCGCCCTTGGCGTCGACTTCCACCTCGATCGCGGCGGCGGCATAGCTCATGAAGGAGTAGGCCACTGCAATGCCCAGGCCGCGGCCTTTGGGCAAGGAGCGTCCCCACTTGGCGCCCGCAGCCGCGAGTTCGACCACGCCGCGCATGCGTCCGGTGTCAATGGGGTAGCGCTCTGGATTTTCGCCGTAGTTGGTGTTGTCGGACAGCGAGCGGGGGTCCAGCCGACGTGCGGGGCCGATCAGGTCCACCAGGTACTCTTTCGGATCGCGCCCAGCAGCGGCTGCGAGTTCGGCCACAAAACACTGCACGGCAAAGGCGTGCGGAATGTTAAAGACGGCGCGGAACCAGCCAATGCGGGTGTGCGCTTCGGCTTCGGGCGTTTCGATGCGAACGTTCGGAATCTGGAACGGCACGTTGATGGCCGTCATACCCATTTCGCCAGCACTCAACATTTTTGCGCCGGCCATGAAGGTCGAGCTGATCGACGGTGCGGCCGAACGGTGCAGCCAGGCCAGCGGTTTGCCATTGGCGTCCAGCGTGCTTTCCAGGCGCTCGACAGCCACTGTGTGGTAGTAAGCGTGACGCAAGTCGTCTTCGCGAGTCCACTGCACCTTCACGGGCGTGCTGCCCATTTCCTTGGCGATCAATGCAGCTTCGGCCACAAAGTCATGCTTGGACTTGCGCCCAAAGCCGCCACCGAGCAAGGTGACGTTGAGTTTGACCTGCTCCGACTTCAGGCCGAGCTTGGCAGCCACAAAGTCGCGGGCAGCTTGCGGGTTCTGCACCGGAGCCCAGACTTCGCAAACACCATCGACGATGCGCGCAGTGGCCACGGGTGGCTCCATCGTGGCGTGGGCGATGTGCGGCAGGTAGTACTCGGCCTCGACGCGCTTGGTGCCCTGTGCCAGGGCGGCCATGGTGTCACCATCGTTGCGTACGGCTTTGCCGGGCTTGCGGGCTGAGGCCTCGAGTTCCTTGCGGTAGTCCACCGAGTTGTAGCTGGCGTGAACGCCGTCGTCCCACTCGATCGTCAGAGCCTCGCGCCCCTTCAGGGCGGCCCAGGTGTTTTTGGCCACGACCGCAATGCCACCGAGTGGGTGAAACAGCGCCGGCAAGGGGGTGCTTTGGATTTCGACGATTTTCAGCACGCCAGGCACCTGCAGGGCCTTGGCAGCGTCATAGCTCTTGACCTTGCCACCGAGCACAGGCGGGCGGGCCACCACGGCGTAGACCATGCCGTCAAGGCGGATGTCGATGCCGAACTGGGCACGGCCGCGCACGATGTCGGGGCCGTCGATGAGCCGCACGTCGGCTTTGCCGATGTAGCGGTACTCGGAAGGCAGTTTGAGCCGGAGTTTGTTGCTGTCGGGCACGGGCAGCTTGGCCGCGTCCAGGGCGACCGCGCCAAAACCCATCTTGCGACCGGTTGGCAGGTGCACCAGTTGGTGGTTGATGGCTTGCACGTCACTGGCCAGCACATCCCACTTGGCGGCGGCTGCAGCTTCGAGCATGGTGCGCGCAGCGGCACCGGCGCGGCGCAGTGCCATACCCGAGTGTCGAATGCTGCGGGAGCCGTCAGTGTTTTGGTTGCCGTATTTCTTTTCGTCGGCGGGCGCTTGCACGACGCGCACGCGCTTGAGATCGGCGTCGAGTTCGTCGGCCACCAGCATGGGGATGCTGGTGCGCACGCCCTGGCCCATCTCCGAGCGGTGGCACACCACCGAGACCAGGCCGTCGGCCCCGATCGAGACGAATACCAGCGGGCTGTCGACCACGCCACCGGGCATGCGGTCGCCACCAAACTTGGGCGGCGGCGCAGGCGCAGCGGTTTGCGCGAAGACTTCGCCGGCGCCAGTGACGGCCAGCAGCAAGCCGCCCGAGCCCATGGCTTTGAGCCAGCTGCGGCGCGAGCTTGTGGAAGCGATGCTCAGCGCGCTGGTGACGCTGTCGTGTTGGGTCAAGGCGGTGGTCTTCATGCTTTGGCTCCCCGTTGTGCGGCGACGGTCTTGATGGCTGCGCGGATGCGGGTGTAGGTGCCGCAGCGGCAGATGTTGCCGCTCATGGCTTGGTCGATATCGGCATCGGTCGGGTTGGGCTTGGCTTTGAGGAGGGCCACGGCCGACATGACCTGTCCGCCCTGGCAGTAGCCGCACTGCGGCACGCTGGCTGCGACCCAGGCCGCTTGCACCTGAGCGCCGAGCTTGTCGGTTTCCAAGTGTTCAATCGTCGTGACTTGTTTGCCGGCAACGGCAGACAGGGGGGTGACGCAGGAGCGCACAGCGTCATCGCCAACGTGAACGGTGCAGGAGCCGCACAAACCGGCG
>CAIMVC010000389.1 GCA_903844825.1 uncultured Burkholderiales bacterium
ACTCCGATCCTTTCACCACCTTCGTCTCGATCAACGACAAGGGTGCGATCGTGACCGGCAAGGTCAAGACCGTTGACGCCAAAGGCGCCGAGATTGATCTGGGCGAAGACATCATTGGTTACCTGCGCGCCAGCGAAATCAGCCGCGATCGCGTTGAAGACGCACGCAATGTCCTGAAAGAAGGCGACGAAGTCTCCGCCGTGGTGGTGAATGTGGATCGCAAGACCCGCAATATCCAGCTGTCGGTCAAAGCCAAGGACAACGCCGACCAGCAAGAAGCCATGGCCAAGCTGAGCCAGCAGTCCTCGCGTGACAACGCTGGCCTGACCAACCTGGGCGCATTGCTGCGCGCCAAGCTGGACAACAACAGCTAAGTGGCGCCAGAGCCTGACCGCGTCACCCGGGCTCGCTCGGACCGCGGTTTCGGCCTCGGCAAGCGGGACGACTAACCCTCAGGGGTTGCTTGTCCCGCTTTCTTTTTGCCAGCAGCTTGACCTGATGGCCTGCCTTTGTGGCAATTCCAGTTTCGAGTTTTCCCTTTTCCCTTTTCCCTTTTCCCTTTTCCAGTCTGCCTCGTCAAGACCCTCAACACCCATGACCCGCTCCGACCTCGTTGAAGAACTGGCCAACCGTTTTCGCCAGCTGACCCACAAGGACGCCGAATCGGCTGTCAAGACCATTCTTGACGCCATGAGCGATGCACTGGTGCGTGGTCACCGCATTGAGATCCGCGGTTTTGGCAGCTTTTCAATCAACCGGCGCCCGCCGCGCATGGGGCGCAATCCGCGTTCCGGCGAGAGCGTGGCCATTCCCGAAAAGCGGGTACCGCACTTCAAGCCAGGCAAGGCCCTGCGTGAAGCTGTGGACACCCGTACTGAAACCATGCAACTAGAACTGCCAGTGCGAAAATGAGCTCGCTCGGCAGCCACTTGCCCGCCAGGGCGCTGGCTACAATGACGACTCCACTCGGGAGAGGCGCTAAGTGAAATACCTGATGTGGCTGCTCAAGGCAGCCATTTTTTTTACGCTTTTTGCATTTGCGCTGAATAACCAGCAAACGGTCTCTGTGAACTTCTTCTTTGGCACCTTGTGGCAAGCGCCCCTGGTGCTGGTGGTGCTCACGGCTTTTGCCTGTGGTCTGGCGCTGGGCGTGCTGGTCATGATTCCACGCTGGTGGAAAAAACGCCAAGCCACCCGCCCGACACCTGCGGCCCAGACGGCGGACGAGCCCACGACGAACGTGCCTCATGGAATTTGACTTCACCTGGCTGCTGGTCGGGCTGCCCATTGCTTTTGCCTTGGGCTGGCTAGCCTCGCGGCTGGACCTGCGCCAGCTCAGGATTGAAAATCGCAATGCCCCCAAAGCCTATTTCAGGGGCTTGAATTTCCTGCTCAACGAGCAGCAGGACCAGGCCATTGACGCCTTCATAGAGGCCGTTCAAAACGACCCCGACACCTCAGAGTTGCACTTTGCGTTGGGCAACCTGTTTCGTCGCCGGGGCGAGTATGACCGGGCCGTGCGCGTGCACGAACACCTGATGGCCCGCGGTGACCTGACCCAAGCCGAGCGTGACCGGGCGCAGCACGCCCTGGCACTGGACTTCCTCAAGGCCGGTTTGCTCGACCGTGCAGAAACCGCGCTGCGCAAGCTCGAAGGCACCAGCTACCAGGAGGAAGCGCGCCTGGCCCTGCTCTCGATTTATGAACGCTCACGGGACTGGCAGCAAGCTGGTGACATCGCCGCCCGGCTGGACAGCCAGAGCCACGGCAGCTTCGGTGTTCGTCAGGCCCATTACCTGTGCGAGCAAGCGCAGGCACGCATTGCCGCCGGTGCCACTGACGAAGCGCTGACTCTGTTGGCCCGGGCGCATGCGCTGGCACCGGCCTCGCCGCGCCCCCTGATCGAGCGCGCCAAGCTGGAAAATCAGCTCGGAAGGCACGCCCAGGCCTTTGACAGCCTGATGCAACTCGAACGCGCTGCGCCGCAGGCGCTGCCGCTGGCCGCCGGATTGCTGGCCCTGGTAGCGCGACGAGCAGGTCGCGAGGCAGCGGCCCGCGAGCAACTCAAGCGCAGCAACCAGGCGATGCCGTCCATCGATCTAGTTGAAGCCATCATTGAACTCGAACCCGACCGGCAGCAGGCCCGCGACGGATATATCCAGCACCTGTTGGCTCAGCCTTCTCTGGTGGCAGCGGGCAAATGGTTGGCCGGCGAGAAGTTCGAGCACGTTGAGCACCATGGCCTGGTGCAGCGCGCACTGGACCGAGCCAGCAAACCCCTGCTGCGCTACCGGTGTGCGGCCTGCGGCTTTGAAGCCACCCAACACTTTTGGCATTGCCCGGGCTGCCAGGCCTGGGACAGCTACCCGGCCCGGCGCATCGAAGAGCTGTAAGCTGCGAGCGATCTCGTCCTGGACAGACTCCAACACCTAGCAAACCCACTCATGCACCCCAGCCTGCAACAACTCGCCGCCGCCCGCGTTCTCGTCGTTGGCGACGTCATGCTCGACCGCTACTGGTACGGCCCAGTCGATCGCATTTCGCCCGAAGCCCCGGTGCCCGTGGTGCGCGTCACGCGTCAGGAGGAGCGTCTGGGCGGGGCTTCGAACGTGGCCTACAACATCGTCTCGGTCGGCGCCCAGGCGTCCTTGCTGACCGTCGTCGGCGACGACGAAGCGAGTCACCAACTCGAGGCGCTGGTCGCCAAAACCGGCATCAAAACTCATTTTGGCCGGGACGCTCAACTCAAAACAACGGTCAAGCTGCGCGTGATCGGCCGGCAGCAACAACTGCTGCGCCTGGACTTCGAAAATACCCCTGAAAAAGAGGTGCTGGCCTCCCAGACAGCAGCCTTTGGGGAGCTTTATACCCAGCACGATGCCATCTTGTTTTCGGACTACGGCAAAGGCGGGCTGGCCCATATCGCGCTGATGATCGAGCAGGCTCGCGCTGCTGGCAAGCCGGTGCTGATCGACCCCAAAGGTGCGGACTATTCGCGCTACCAGAACGCGACGGTCATCACCCCCAACCGGGCCGAGCTCGAGCACGTCATCGGCACCTGGCACAGCGAGACCGAGCTCAACGACAAGGCGCACCAATTGCGGCGCTCGCTCGGGCTACAAGCGCTGCTGCTCACACGCAGCGAAGAAGGCATGACACTCTTTGACGAGCAAGGCCAGTTGCACGTGCCGGCCCTGGCCCGCGAGGTCTTTGACGTCACCGGCGCCGGTGACACCGTGATTGCCACGCTCGCGGCCATGACGGCGGCTGGCATCCCACTGCGCCAGGCCGTACCGATTGCCAACCAGGCCGGTGGCATCGTGGTCGGCAAGTTTGGCACGGCCACCGTCACCTACGACGAGTTGTTTGCTCAGAGCTGAACTTTGGCCGCGGCACCCAGGCAGCAGGCCATTGACCGTCGACTACTGATCATCAACTAACGATCCTTGACTACTGATCATTGAACCCGAAAGAGCGAACTCATGAAAATCGTCGTCACCGGCGCGGCCGGCTTCATTGGCAGCAACATCATTCGGGGTCTGAATGCGCGCGGCATTGACAACATCATTGCTGTCGACGACCTGACCGAGGGCGACAAGTTTCGCAACCTGGCCGACCTGCAGATCGCCGACTATATAGACGCCGACGACTTTTATGAGCTCTTCGCTGAAGGCGCTTATGGGCCCGTCGAGGCGGTGTTCCATGAAGGCGCGTGCAGCGACACCATGGAGAGCAACGGCAAGTACATGATGGACAA
>CAIMVC010000390.1 GCA_903844825.1 uncultured Burkholderiales bacterium
ATGCGCGAGGTGTCGCCATGCCAGCCGTCCTTGATGACGGTCACGTCGACGTTGACGATGTCGCCCTTTTTTAGTGGCTTGTCGTTGGGGATGCCGTGACACACCTGGTGATTGACCGAGGTGCACAGCGATTTGGGGTAGGCGCCGTAGCCCGGCGGCTGATAGCCCAGCGTGGCGGGAATGGTCCTTTGGACCTGCGTCATGTAGTCATGCGCGAGCCGGTCGATCTCGTTGGTGGTCAGGCCCGGCTTGATGAAGGGGGTCAGGTAGTCCAGGACTTCCGAGGCCAGCTTGCCGGCCACGCGCATGCCCTCGATGCCCGCTGCGTCTTTGTAGGTGGTACTCATGGACGGGATTATCCCACCGCTCCCCACGGTCGTGCACAAACCGGTGCCGTGTCTGCCTTTGCGTTGCTGGCCCGGCCCGGCTGGCGGGCGCGGGGCGCGCCGCTTGCGGGGCATGAGGGCGGCTGCCGGCTGAGCAGCGGCTGATAAAATTCAGGGTTAACGCCTATCGGGCGACTTCAATGGCATGTTTTGCCGACTTCAACCCCGGAGCCGCCAGACGCGGGCCCCGACAACCACAAGGCCACCGCCACCGTGACCCTGCACCTGACGACCTTTGAGGGCGCTGCCCATGGCATCAGCGCCCTGAGCGAGTTTCGCGTCCAGCAACTCCTGCCCCGCCTGCAAGCTGTTCATGACAAGGTCGTCGGCCTGCATGCCCGATTTGTGCATCTGGTCGCTAGTGACGCGCCGCCCGATGCCGCGCTGCAGGCCCGACTGGCGGCCCTGCTCAGCTACGGCGAGCCCTGCCCGGCGCTGCCGGCCGATGCGCCTGTGTTCGTGGTCAGCCCGCGTTTCGGCACGGTCTCGCCCTGGGCCTCCAAAGCCACCGACATCGCCCATAACTGCGGCCTGCCGGTCAGGCGTGTCGAGCGGATCACCGAATTCCGTGTGGTCCTCAAGTCCGGCCTGCTGGGCAAGGCCAGCCTGAGCGCACCGCAGCGTGAGCAAGTTGCCGCCCTGCTGCACGACCGCATGACCGAAAGCGTGATGGACGATCGCAGCCAGGCGGCGTTGCTGTTTTCCGAACTGCAGGGTGCGCCCATGCTGGCCATCGACGTGCTCGGTGGCGGGCAGGCGGCGCTGGAAAAAGCCAATACCGAGTTCGGTCTGGCGCTGGCTGCCGATGAGATTGACTACCTGGTCAAGGCCTTCACGCAGCTCCAGCGCAACCCCACCGATGTCGAGCTGATGATGTTTGCGCAAGCCAACAGCGAGCATTGCCGGCACAAGATTTTCAACGCCGACTTCACCATTGACGGCGTGCCGCAGGCCAAGAGCCTGTTTGGCATGATCCGCAACACCGAGCAACTGCACCCCGAGCACACCGTGGTCGCTTACTCGGACAACGCCTCCGTCATGGAAGGCCATGTGGTGCAGCGCTTTTTCGCCAAGCCGGCCGAGGGCAGTGACTTGCACGCCTACAGCGCCACCGACGGCGTGCTGATGCACGTGCTGATGAAGGTCGAAACACACAACCACCCGACGGCGATTTCGCCTTTTCCGGGGGCCTCGACGGGTGCGGGTGGCGAGATCCGCGACGAGGGCGCCACCGGGCGCGGCTCCCGGCCCAAGGCGGGTTTGACGGGCTTTACGGTATCGCGCCTGTTCGACACCGCCTTTGGCAAACCCGACCACATGGCCAGCGCGCTGCAGATCATGACCGAAGGCCCGCTGGGGGGCGCCGCTTTTAACAACGAATTTGGCCGCCCGAACCTGGCGGGCTACTTTCGCGAGTACGAGCAGACCGTGGGCGGTCAGCGCTGGGGTTACCACAAGCCCATCATGATCGCCGGCGGTGTCGGCACGATTGACGCGCAGCTGACCCGAAAAATCCTGTTTCCGGCCGGCACGCTGCTGATCCAGCTCGGCGGGCCCGGCATGCGCATTGGCATGGGC
>CAIMVC010000391.1 GCA_903844825.1 uncultured Burkholderiales bacterium
AACTGTGCCTTGATGGCGTTGAACAAGCAGATTTCTTCTTCGCTGCCGGGGTTGGCCAGCACGGAGATATCGGCCTCGGCCTTGGTGCCCAGATGCATCAGGAGCGTAGCGTCGCCGCCGTCGTCCAGGATCATGTTCGGGCCTTCTTCAGGCGTGCCTTTGGCGCCGCTGAATTCAAAAATGCGGTGGGTGTAATCCCAGTAGTCATCCAGGTTCTCGCCCTTGTAGGCAAACACGGGCGTGCCCTTGACCACCAGCGCGGCAGCGGCGTGGTCCTGGGTCGAGTAGATGTTGCAGCTGGCCCAGCGCACGTCGGCGCCCAGGGCTTGCAGCGTTTCGACCAGCACGCCGGTCTGGATGGTCATGTGCAGCGAGCCGGTGATGCGTGCGCCCTTGAGCGGCTGGGCCTTGGCGAACTCTTCGCGAATGGCCATCAGGCCGGGCATTTCAGTTTCGGCGATTTTCAGCTCTTTACGGCCCCAGTCGGCAAGCGACAGGTCGGCAATGGCGTAGTCCTGGTTGTGGACGGGTTTGAGGATGGCGTTCATGGTTTTTCTCCAAGGCGAAAAGACAAGCTGGGCAAAATAGCCACGGGCAGGACAGATCGGGCGGATGGGGCGACTTAAGAAGACTCACCCGGCCTGACAAGCCTGCGGGTGAGCGTGGTTGCAAATGAAAGTCCTGAGCCTAGACCACGTGATGTGGGTTGCAACGCTCCTCAGGAGAGGCCAGATTGTACTGAAAATCAAACAGGGGCGCACAGCCTTGCCAGCCACACGCCCCCGCCAACCCCGCCCGCGGGGAATGAATCAGCTCATCAGAGCTTGAACGCAACCACGGTCTGCGCCTGCTCGCCCAGGCCGTCAATACCCAGGCGCATGACGTCGCCCTTTTTCAGGTACAGCGGCGGCTTCATGCCCATCCCCACGCCCGGCGGGGTGCCGGTGGTGATCACATCGCCAGGCTCCAGCGTCATGAACTGGCTGACGTAGCTGACGATCTTGGCCACGCTGAAGATCATGGTCTTGGTCGAGCCGGTTTGCACGCGCTTGCCGTTGAGGTCCAGCCACATCGCCAGCTTCTGCGGGTTGGGCACATCGTCACGGGTCACCAGCCAGGGGCCGATCGGGCCGAAGGTGTCGCATCCCTTGCCCTTGTCCCAGGTGCCGCCACGCTCAATCTGAAATTCGCGCTCGCTGACATCGTTGATGGTGCAGTAGCCCGCCACAAAATTGAGCGCATCTTTTTGCGAGACATGGCGCGCGCGCGCGCCGATGACCACGCCCAGCTCGACCTCCCAGTCGCTCTTGACCGAACCTTTGGGCAGCATGACGGCGTCGTCCGGGCCCTGGATGCAACTGGTGGCCTTCATAAAAATGATCGGCTCTTTGGGGATCGGCAGATTGGACTCGGCTGCATGGTCGGCGTAGTTCAGGCCAATGGCGATGAACTTGCCAACACCGCCGACGGGGCTGCCCATGCGCGGCTTGCCACGCACCAGCGGCAACGTGGCCGGCTTGATCTTGCGCAACTTGGCGATGGCCGCGTCACCAAGTTGTGCCGGACCGATGTCGGGAACGACTGCGCTCAGATCGCGCAGCTTGCCTTCGGCATCAATGAGGCCTGGCTTTTCCTTGCCGGGTTTGCCATAACGAACAAGTTTCATGGAGTGATTTCCTTATTACTTTTGATAAAAACCGAATGAACGTTGCGATTAAACCAGCCTTCGAGCTCAGATCGTGATGCCGCCATCGATGCTGTAGGCCTGGCCGGTGACAAACGCAGCCTCGTCACTGGCCAAAAACACCACCAGCGGCGCAATTTCGTGCGCCTGCGCCAGCCGGCCCAGGGGCTGGCGGGCGATGAAAAGTTTACGCGCCTCAACCGGGTCGGCGTGGGCATTGATCCGGTCATTGAGCGAGGGCGTATCCACCGTGCCCGGACAAATTGCGTTGCAGCGAATGCGGTCACCCACGAAGTCGGCGGCAATGCTCTTGGTCAGGCCGATCACGGCCGCTTTGGTGGTGCCATAGACAAACCGGTTGGGCAGCCCTTTAATGCTGCTGCAGACGCTGGCCATGTTGATGATGCTGCCGCCTTTGCGGGCCTGCATGCCCGGCAACACCGCCTGGATCATCCAGACCTGGGCGCGCACATTGAGGTGAAAGGCGAACTCCAGGTCGGCATCGGACGAATCCAGCGCGGTGCCCGCGTGCACGACACCCGCACAGTTGAACAGCACGTCAAGCGCGGGAAGGCTCGCCACCAGTTCGCTGATGGCAGCCTTGTCCAGCACGTCCAGCACCATGGCCTTGATGTTGGCGACGCCGTCATAACTGGCCAGCAAGGCGGGGTTGATATCAGTGGCCCAGACCTGAGCCCCTTCGGCGGCCATCGCCAGCGCAGTGGCCTTGCCGATGCCCTGGCCCGCAGCCGTCACCAGCACTTTTTTTCCTTGCAGTCGCATACATCTTCCCTACTTGGTTTACTTGATTTAAGTTTTCTCAACACACAGGTCGGCCAGCTGGCGCAGCTCAATCACCGGCCAATCCCACTCGATACCAAGGCCCGGCCGATCTGGCGGAAAGGCTTGACCGGCCGCGACCCTGATGCGACTGGTCGTGATGTCATCGAGCTGTGGAATGTATTCGACCCACGCCGCATTGGGCACCGCAGCGCACAAGCTGACATGCAGCTCCATCAGAAAGTGCGGACAAACCGGCACATTAAAGCTCTCGGCCAGATGCGCCACCTTGATCCAGGGCGTGATGCCGCCCACGCGCGCGACGTCGGGCTGCACAATGCTGCAGGCACCCTGCTCCAGGTACTCGCGGAACTGCCCGAGGTGGTAGAGCGACTCGCCGACCGCCACGGGAATCGAAGTCTGCGCACGCAACTGTCGATGACCAGACACATCTTCCGCCGGAAGCGGCTCCTCCAGCCAAGCCAGGTCCAGGCCTTCAAACGCCGCAGCTCTGCGCAAGACCTGGGGCCTGTCGAAGCCCTGATTGGCATCGGTCATGATTTCAAAACCGGCACCCAGCGCCTGGCGGACCGCCGATAGACGGGCTACATCTTCGCTCACATGGGGGCGCCCCACCTTGATCTTGGCGCCCCTGAAGCCTTGCGCCTCGGCGGCCAGGGTTTGATCCACCAGTTCGCTTGCGCTCAGGTGCAACCAGCCGCCTTCAGTGGTGTAGACCGGCACGCTGGCTTGCGCACCGCCAAGCAGTTGCCACAGCGGCAAACCCAGGGTGCGGGCCCGCCAGTCCCACAGCGCCGTATCGACACAGGCCAGCGCCAGGCTGGTGATGGCGCCGACTGCCGTCGCATGGGTATGAAAAAACAGGTCCTTCCAGATCGCCTCGATGTTCAGCGGATGCCGGCCGATCAGGCGCGGCGCCAGATGATCACGCAACAGCGCCAGCACCGACGAGCCACCGGTGCCAATGGTGTAGGCGTAGCCAGTGCCCTCAGAGCCATCGCTGCAGCGCAGCGTCAGCAAAATCGTCTCCTGCGTCACGAAGGACTGAATGGCGTCGGTGCGTACCACCTTGGGTGGCAGGTTGACCTGACGCAAACGAACGGACTCGATCAGGGTCGGGTTCATGACAGACTGACTATTTGAGGGTTCACAGGGTTTTGCCGAATGCCACGGTGTTGGGATCGTGCGATTATCAATTGGCCTGACCACTTGTCCAATTCTGGCTAACCCTTAAGACCTTGACAGCTTCCAGACCGTCCGCCCTTCATGCCTTTGCAAACCGTCGAACCCCAGCGCCTGTACCGGCAAATCGCCGAGCAACTGCGCGGCCTCATTGGCGGCGGCGAATTTCCGGCCGGCTCGCGCCTGCCCGCCGAGCGCGACCTGGCCAAACAACTCGGTGTGAGCCGTCCATCGGTGCGCGAAGCCCTGATCGCGATGGAGGTCGAGGGCTGGGTCGAAGTGCGCACCGGCTCCGGGGTCTACGTTCTCGAGCGCAGCGCACGCAACGCCGCAGCGACCCCCATCAGCACCGAGTGGGGTCCGCTTGAACTGATTCGCGCCAGGCGGGTGGTGGAAGGCGAAATCGCCTGCCTCGCCGCGACCCAGGCCAAGCGCCGCGACATCGCCAGCATGCGCCTGGCCATTGAGCAAATGCAATCGGATGCTGACGCCGGACTGATGCCAATTGATGGCGACCGGGCCTTTCACTCGGCGATTGTTCACGCCTGCGGCAACAACGTGCTGATCGAGACCGTACACAGCTTTTGGGACTCGCGGCGCGGGCCGCTGTTCGAGCGTCTGGTCGGCCACTTTGAAACGCTCAAATCCTGGCAGTCGGCCATTGACGAACATCACGCTATTTTCGAGGCCATCTGCGCGCACGACGCTGCAACCGCCCGGGCCGCCATGCACAAGCACATGGACAAGGCCCATGCCCGATTCAGCGCGAGCTGGCGCCGCGCGAAGACCGCTTGAAAACCCAGCGCCTTAAGACAGTGATTTCATTTTTATCAACCGAGGAGACAACACCATGAGCATGAACACAAAAGCCAGCCTCAAAATCGCCAAACGATTCACCCTCAAGACCCTGGCCTGCTGTGCAGCCATGGCCGGCCTGCTGGGCCTTGTCGGCACCGCCCAGGCGCAGACCAAGCTTAAATGGGCACACGTCTATGAGTCGTCCGAGGCCTACCACAAGTGGTCTGTCTGGGCCGGTGATGAAATCAAAAAGCGCACGGCCGGCCGCTATGAGATTCAGGTCTTCCCCGCCTCCACGTTGGGCAAGGAAAGCGACATCAACCAGGGCCTGCAACTGGGTACGGTCGACATCATCATCTCGGGCGCTTCCTTTGCTGCGCGCAGTTTTCCACGCATCGGCGTGGCTTACTACCCCTACACCTTCCGCGATTCCGAGCACCTGCTTAAATATGCCAAGAGCGACATCTTCAAGGAACTGTCGGACGGCTACAAAGCCAAGACGGGCATTCAGACCGTCGCCGTGACCTACTACGGCGCGCGTCACTCGACCAGCAACAAGGCCTTCACGAACTGCGACGAGATGAAAGGCCTGAAGATGCGCGTGCCGGACGTGCCGGCCTACATGGCGCTGCCACGCGCCTGCGGCGCCAACCCCACGCCGATTGCCTTTGCTGAGGTCTATCTGGCGCTGCAAAACGGCACCGTCGACGCGCAGGAAAATCCGCTGCCTACCATCGAGGCGAAAAAGTTTTATGAGGTCCAAAAGAACGTCATCCTGACCGGTCACATCCTGGACTCCCTGGTCACCCAGGTCGGCCCTCACGTCTGGAACAAGCTGTCGGACGCCGACAAGAAGGTATTCACCGAGGTCATGCAGGAAGCTGCCGCCAGCGCCACCAACGACATCAAAAAACGCGAAGGTGAACTGGTCGACGAGTTTAAGAAAAAGGGCATCAACCTGATCACGGTCAACAAAGACCAGTTCCGTGAGCGCATCGTCAAAGCCGTTGACATGGCCTCCATGGGCTATGACAAAAAGGACTGGGACCGCATCCAGGCCATCAAATAAGGCCTTCGACGATTCAATGAAACGATGACGCGGCCAGCGGCACACCACGGCAAGCGTGGTACCCCTGGCCGCTTGCGAAGTTGCAGTCGCTGGCGCTCCCTTGGCGCCCGCGACCTTTAACCCAGGCACCCTATGTCCTCTACCCCCGATATTGATGCCCTGCCCAAAGTCATGGGCGAGGATGGCACGTTCAATGCCATCGATGAAGACATTGACCTTTCCGGAACCCCGATTGAAGCCTGGGCCGCACTGCTGTTTTTCTGGGCTCTGGGCCTGACGGTTTTCTACCAGTTCTTCACCCGCTACGTGCTGAACGACTCGGCCGCCTGGACCGAGGAAATTGCCCGCTACCTCCTGATTGCCACGGTGTTTGTGGGCGCCACGATCGGTGTCGCCAAGAACAACCATATTCAGGTCGACTTTTTCTTTCGCTTCATGCCGCCCTGGCTGAGTCGCGGCATGGCCTTGCTGGCCGATGTGCTGCGTATCGCCTTTCTGGGGGCCGCCGTGCTGCTGACCGGCCAAATGATGGCGCGCATGGAAAACTACAAGATGACCATCGTCGACTTGCCCATGAACCTGGTCTACGGCGCTTGCCTGGCCGGGTTTGCCGCCATGTTCGTACGCGCGCTGTGGGTCATGCGCATCCACTGGCGGCGCGGCTACAGCGTGCTGGAGCGGCCCGAATCAACCATGGAAGACCGCTGACATGCTCAAGATCATTTTTCTCTTTCTGATGAGCGGCGGTCTGCCGGTGGCCATGGCCATGGCCGGCGCCTCGTTGATCTACATCCTGCTGACCAACAGCTCGCCGCCCTTTGTGGTGATTCACCGCATGGTCAGCGGCATCGACAGCTTTCCCCTGCTGGCGGTGCCTTTCTTCATTCTGGCTGGCAACCTGATGAAC
>CAIMVC010000392.1 GCA_903844825.1 uncultured Burkholderiales bacterium
AGTGGGACCCTGGTTTGCCCCGCGGAGCTTTTCCGGTAAACTGACTTTGACGTTTCAGATAAGAAACTCTGTCTTACCAAAGAAACACATTGGCGCCTGTGAGGCTTCGATGCGAGACGGGTTTTCAGGGCCGATCAAGGCCCCTACAAGGTCGACACAAAGGCCACACAAGGGCGACTCATGAGTATTTTGGGCATTGACGAAATCACCTTTGGCGCCAGCGATTTGGCTAAGTGCCGGCAGTTCTTTCTGGACTGGGGCCTGAGCCTGGTGTCGGAGGAGGCGCAGGCGCTGGTATTTGAGTCGCTCAACGGCTGCCGCGTCATCGTGGCGCATTCCGACACGCCTGGCTTGCCGCCGGGTGTGGAGCCCGACCCGACGCTGCGTGAAGTGGTGTGGGGTGTTGAATCGGCACAAGACCTGGAGCGCTACCGGGGCCGGCTGGCGGATTTGCCGGGTTTTGTGGACAGCGGCGAGCGCCTGGGGTGTACCGACCCGAGCGGGCTGGCGTTCAAGCTGCAAATTGGTGTCAAGCGATCCTTGCAGCTCGACTGCGCCCGAACCAACACCTGGGCCGAGCAAACGCGCGTGAACCAGCCCAGCCCGGCTTATGACCGGGCCACGCCGATCGAGGTCGGGCACGTGGTTTTTTTCGTCAAGAACCTAGAGCAGACCACCGCGTTTTACCAGGACAAGCTCGACTTCGTTTTGTCCGATCGCTACCCGGGGCGGGGCTCTTTTTTGCGCTGCGCCGCCGAGGGCGGACACCACGACCTGTTTTTGCTGCAGCTGCCCGAGCCGCGTAGTGGCCTGAACCATGTGGCCTTTACGGTGCGGGATGTGCACGAGGTCATGGGCGGCGGCCTGCACATGTCGCGCTGCGGCTGGCAAACCGAACTCGGCCCGGGGCGGCACCCGATTTCGTCGGCGATCTTTTGGTACTTCATCAGCCCGGCCGGCGCCCTGGTCGAGTACTACACCGACGAAGACCAACTCACCGGCGACTGGCAGCCACGCGATTTCACGCCCGGCCCGACGGTTTTTGCCGAATGGGCGATCACCGGCGGCATCGACGGCAACACCCGGCGCCAGGTCAACGCGGCAGCGCCCAGCGGCCGCTTCATGACCGACAAGCCCAAGCCTTAAGCGCATCGGCCCGTCCCTCTTTTTTTTGATTCAGCCAACTCTTCATCCCTTTTTGACTGGAGGCCTTTGATGCGCAGCACTCCCCCGCTCTACAACGAAACCCACCAAAGCCGTGCTGCCCAACCGACGGCCTATGAAGACCTGCTGGGTGACGCCATCGAGCGCGCTTACGGCCAGGGCATGACCGAGCTTGACGCGCTGGTCGGCTACCTCAACGCCAGCGGCCCGTCCGGCCCGAACGGCCAGCCCTGGACGGGCGCCGTGTTCGAGCAGAAAATGGCGCGTCTGGCCGCTTAAACCGTCCAAAGGTCTACGTCATGAACACCTCTGTCATCAACTTTCAGCCCGATCCTGTGGATGCCGCTTTGCAAGTGGGTCTAAAGGACCTGTGGTTCCCCGTCTGCCCGTCCGACTTCGTCAAGGACACCCCCGTGTCGCTGCGCCGGCTGGGCTCCAAACTGGTGCTGTGGCGTGATCGCGATGGCCTGTTGCACGCACTTGAGGACCATTGCCCACACCGCGGCGCGCCGCTCTCGCTGGGTGTGAACCTCGGCGACCGGCTGGCCTGCCCCTACCATGGTGTCGAGGTGCGTTGCGACGGCACGGTCACCCGCGTGCCCGGCAGCCCCGGTTGCAAACTCGAAGGCTCGCGGCCAACGCGCATGTTCCACGTCACCGAGTCCAATGGCGCCGCCTTTGTCTTTAACGCCAGCGATCCGCACCTGAGCGCGCCGCCGCCGCTGGTGCTGCCCGAGCAGCTGACCTCGCCCGAGTGGTCTTCGTTTCTTTGCTACACCGAGTGGAACTGCGACTACCGCTACGTGATCGACAACGTGATCGACCCGATGCACGGCTCTTACTTGCACAAGCAGTCGCACTCCATGGCCGAGGGCGAGTTCAGCGCCGAGTTCCAGATTCGTGACACCGACACCGGCTTTTTCTTTGAAAAGAAAGGCCAGCGTGGCATCAACTTCGACTGGACCGAATGGCTAGACACCGGCATTCACCTGATGCGCCTTGAAATCCCATACCCCAAGACGGGCGGGCCGGGCGGCAACTTCACCATCATCGGCAGCTACACGCCCAACACCAGCGAGGTGGCCGGCGTGTTCCACTGGCGCTGCCGCAAGCTCAGCGGCTGGCAGCGCGACACCTGGCGCTTTCTCTACAAAAACCGGCTGGAGAAGCGGCACTGGCATGTGCTCGAACAAGACCGTGTGGCCATGGAACACATGGAGCCCGACGCCAACCGGCGCGAACACCTGTACCAGCACGACATGGGCATCGTGCGCCTGCGCCGACACCTCAAAAACCTGGCCGGCCAGCAGATTCAAAAAGCGCAGCCCAAGCCCTGACACGCATCCGGCCGATGCTTTTTTCACAAGCATCGTTGCCGGCGTTTTCGCCACCGTGCGGCCACGCCCGCTGTGGCTAACCGATCCACATCATTGCCATGTCCGACGCCACTTTCAACGCTTTCGTTCACACACTCGCTTTTGAGACCGAGGACATCACCCGCATCGAGCTGCGGCCGGTGGGTGTTGCGCCGTTTCCGGCCTTTGAAGCCGGTGCGCACATCGACCTGCACCTGCCCAATGGTCTGCTGCGCAGCTACTCGCTGCTGAACGCGCAGGACGAACAGCATCGCTACGTGCTTGGCGTGCTCAAAGACCGCGCCAGCCGCGGCGGTTCCCGCTGTGTGCACGAGCAACTGCGCGTGGGCATGAAGCTCGTCATCAGCGCGCCGCGCAACAACTTCAAGCTGCACGAAGACGCTGGCCACAGTGTGCTGATCGCCGGCGGCATTGGCGTGACGCCCCTGCTGAGCATGGGCCAGCGCCTGCGTGCGCTGGGGCGCTCGTTCGAGATTTTCTACTTCGCACGCAGCCGCAGCAGCGCGGCATTTCTGGCCGAGATCCAGGCCCTCGGTGCCGCCGTGCATCTGCACTTTGACGACGAACAAGGGCAGCCGCCCGACCTCGCCGCCTTGTTGTCGACCACGCCTGGCGTCGGCAGTGCGCCCGGCTCGGCTGGCACCCATTACTACGCCTGCGGTCCAGCGCCCATGCTTGACAGCTTCGAGGCCGCCTGCGCTGCGTTGGGCTTGCATCAGGCCCATGTCGAACGCTTTGCGGCGGTCGAAGTCGCCGCCGCCAACGATGCCCGGCAAAGTTACAGCGTCGAGCTCAGACGCTCCGGCAAAACCCTGCAAGTCACGCCGGGCCAATCGCTGCTGGCCGCGCTGCGCGCTGCCAAGGTCGAGCCGGCCACCAGCTGCGAAGAAGGCATTTGCGGCTGCTGCGAAACCAGCGTGCTCGAAGGCACGCCCGACCACCGCGACTCGGTGCTCAGCAGCGCCGAACGCGCCGCCAACAAGGTCATGATGGTCTGCGTTTCAGGCTGCAAGAGCGAACGGCTGGTGCTAGATCTGTGAGCACGGGTGTGCAGCTCGGCCCTCTAGCGGGTCGGCACGGTCGCTCGCCTATTTCTATTCGGCGATCCCGTCGGCCTTGGTGTCCTCACAGATTTTGCGCAGCGTCGTCAGCGCTCGATGCGTCGCAACGCGTTCGGCGGGCGTCATTTTTCGGATCATCGCCGCCTGCGCTCTCCTGGCCGCCGGCATGACCTTTTGGTAGAGCGCCAAACCATCTTGGGTGACATGGATTTGCATCTGCTTCCAGCGCGGGTTGATGCCCTCATTGACGACGCGCACCAGTGCGCGTTCTTCCATCAGTCGCAGCGTGCGGCTGACCTGGGCCTTGTCAGTTACCGACTCGACGACCAGATCAGCGAAGCTCATCGTGCGCGCATCTGCCAGCACGGACAGCATGCGCCACTCGGAAACAGACAGCCCGAAGCGGTCAGCGTAGGGCACAGTGATCGTGCGGCGCAGGGCGTTGGCCGCGCGACTCAAGACCGTTGTGAGGAAGTCGTTGACGGACAGGCCTGAGCCGGCCTCGTCGAGATCGGCCCACGGTGAGGCCTTGGCCTTGGTGGTTCGGGCGGCGGACTTGATTGCGGCGGTAGGAGTTTTCATGCGGTTTGCCTTGCTGATTACTTCGATCGTACGCCGGCGCGCGGCAGCCATGTCGACCTGCGTTCAAGCTCTGTTGATCCATCAACAGAGAAGTGCTACCATGCGCTCAAGCTGGTGTGCCAAAGTCCCGAAGCACGGGTCAAATCGCACACAGGCCCGCCTGCTCATTCACCCCCGTCGCCCGGTGTGTCTTCCTGGCGCAATTTTGTAGAAGGACTCCAGCATGTCGTTGACTCGCCGCTTTCTCCTCTGCGCTGTAGCGCTGGCCGCATCCACCACCTTGCTCGGCACTGCCCTGGCGCAAGGCGCCTATCCATCCAGACAAATTTCAGTCGTGGTCTCCTATCCGCCCGGCGGCGACACCGACGCTATCGCTCGCCTGTTTGCCGATAAGCTTTCGCAACGTCTGAAGCAGACCGTGATCGTGGAGAATCGCCCTGGCGCGGGCGGCACTATTGGCAATGCGTATGTCGGTCGCGCACCCGCTGACGGCTACACCCTGCTTTTCACGCCCAACCCTTTCACGACGGCGCCCATGGTCATGAAGCTGCCGCCTGGCAGCAGCTATGACGTGCTCAATGGTTTTGAGCCCGTCGTCAAGACGGCCACGCAGCCGCTGGTGCTGGTGTCCCATCCAGGCGTGGGCGTCAAGAACGTGTCTGAGATGATCGCATTGGCCAAAAGCGGAAAGCCTCTGACCTACGCCAGCCCCGGTGCCGGCTCGCCGATGCACGTGGTGGCCGAATGGCTCAATCGTGACGCCGGTGTTGCGATCACCCACGTTCCCTACCGTGGCGTCGGCCCCTCGGTTGTGGATGTTGTCGCCGGTCATGTCAACACCGCCTGGGTCACCTTGGGGGCAGTGGCGCAGTACACCAGCTCGGGTCGACTGATTCCTTTGGCGATAGGCGATGCCCGTCGCAGCACGCTGGCCCCTCAGGTGCCGACCTTGGTGGAGGCCGGATACAAGGACGTGGTCGTGGGCTCCTGGAATGGTTTTTTTGCGCCCAAAGGCACGCCGGCGAGCGTGGTGAATTTGCTCAATGCTCACTTCAACGACATACTCAAGTTGCCCGAGGTGGTCGACAAACTCGCCAGCTTCGGTGCCCTGCCCGCTGGTGGCGCGCCCGATGTACTGGGTAAGACCAACGCCAGCGAGTACGAGGTCATGAGCCGGATCATCAATGCACTCAACATTCAGGCCAACTAAGGCTGGACGCCAGCAGAACGGGAGTCGCCATGGGTGAATCTACGCTTGGCAAAGATACGCCACAGGTCAACGCGCGGTCCAAGGTTCTTGGCCGCGCACAGTACGCAGGGGACCTGCAACTCGCAGGGATGTTGCATGGCAAAGTGCTGCGCAGCCCCTATCCGCATGCACGCATCGTGCGAATCGACACCACCCGCGCCAGCGCGCTACCTGGTGTCAAGGCGGTACTGACGGGCGCCAACAGCCCCGGCACGCTGTGGGGTGTGCATCACAAAGAGCGGCGCACGCTGGCACTCGATACGGTACGTTTTGCAGGCGAAGAAGTTGCCGCAGTGGCGGCCACCACAGAAGAAATCGCGCGGGACGCGATTGATCTGATCGAGGTCGAGTACGAAGAGCTGCCCATGCTGCTCACGCCAGAGGCTTCGCTCAGCCCGACCTCGCCAACGGTGCATCCGGCGCGCGCGAACAACCTTGCGCACGAGATTTCTTTTGAACATGGCGATGTCGATGCCGCTTTTGCCGCGGCTTATCTGGTGCACGAAACGAGCTATCACACCCATGCGCAGTACCCCGGCTACATGGAGCCCATGGCCAGTGTAGCCACCGTAGACGCAGACGGGCGGCTGCAGGTCTGGACCTCCACGCACTCGGCTTTTTTGGTCCGGGCGCGCCTGGCGGCCGTGCTGCACATTCCGGTGTCGCAGATTCGGGTGATTCAAAGCACGACCGGAGGCGCTTTTGGCGGCAAGATGATTGAGGACGCCAACAGCCTGCTGGCGGCCATGCTGGCACTGGCCACACGCAAGCCGGTGCGGCTTGTCAACAACCGCCTGGAGGACTTTCTGGCCTGCGCGACGAGCCTGCCAGAGCGCATTACCCTTCGTATCGGCATGGACCGCCAGGGTCATATCGTGGCCAAGCAAACCGACATCCTGGCAGACTGCGGGGCCTACAGTGGCTTATCGGCCGAAGTGATGCACGTGTCTGTCATGCGCAGCGACAACATGCACCGTCTGGAAAACGTGCGCGCACGCGCACGCTTGGTCTACACACACACGCCGCCGCACGGAGCCTTCAGAGGCTTTGGCGGAACCCAGATGCAGTTTGCCCTGAACAGCCACATCGACGTGATGGCCAACTTGCTAGGCCTCGATCCGGTAGAGGTACACAGGCGCAATGCCATCGGCGCGGGTGAGACATCCGTCCATGGCTGGAAAATCGGCAGCACCGGACTCAACGACTGTCTTGATCAATGCACCGATGCGATTGACTGGCGCGCCAAGCGTGAACGGGCACCCCAGCTCGGGCGTCTGCGCCGCGGTGTTGGCCTTGCAGCCGCCATGCACGTCAGCGGCAACCGAACCATCGGCAACTGGGACGGCTCCACCGTGGTGGTCAAGATCACCGAGGATGGCCGCGTCATCATTCACAGCGGCGAGGCCGACGTTGGTCAGGGTGCAATGACCATGCTGGCGCAGGTGGTAGCGCATGAGCTGGACATCCCCTTGCAGCACGTGCATGTGGTTGTGCCCGATACCGACAGCGCTCCATTTGCCATCGGATCACTGGCCTCACGCGTGACCATCGTGGCGGGACAAGCGGCCATCGTCGCGGCCCAAGCCGCCCGCGACAAGCTCTTTGCTTTGGCCGCTGACACGCTCGCTGCGCCCGCCGATCAACTCGAACTGCATGAGGCGAGCGTGCGCGTCAAGGGACAACCCGATCGCAGTCGTAGCCTGGCCGCGCTGGCCCGGGAACACATTTGGCGCCACGGCGGCCACGAAATCATGGTCACGGGCACTTGGGACGCCAAGACGCAGATGCATGCTGCTGACATCAGCGGCAACGTGGCGCCCGCCTATTCGTTTGCAGCCCAAGCCGTTGAGGTGGAAGTCGATGTCGAAACGGGTCAGGTGACGGTCATCGACAGCTTCGTGGCTGACGACTGCGGCAAAGCTTTGAACCCGATGGCCGTGCATGGTCAAAGCAATGGTGCAGCGGCCCAGGCGATCGGCTGGACCTTGTACGAGCATCTCAAGCTGGAAGAAGGCCGCATTGCCAACGGCAACTTTGCCGACTACACCATGCCAAGCATCGATGCGCTGCCCACCTTGCGCTGTGGCATCGTGGAGTCCCAGGACCCCAACGGCCCCTATGGCGCCAAGGGCGCAAGCGAAACAGCCATCTTGCCTGGCGCACCGGCGATTGCCAACGCCGTGTTTAACGCGGTGGGCATCCGGCTCAACGACTTGCCGATCACGCCCGAAAAAGTATTGGCGGCTCTGCGCGAGCAGGCGCTTGAAACTGGAGCGGCGCATGCGCGAATTTGAATTTTTACAACCAGGCAGCGTCATCGAAGCCAGCAAGATGCTGGCTGATCTGGGCGAGGATTGCCGACTGATGGCCGGTGGTACGGCCTTGATGCTGGTGATGCGCCAGCGAATGCTGATGCCCAGCCATATCGTGTCTGCCGAGCGCATTGAGGCCTTGCGCGGCATCCACTACGACCCGGTGCGGGGACTGCGCATCGGTGCGCTGTCCAGGCACAGCGATATTGCGCGTTCAAGCCCCGTGCGCGCGCACTACCCCATGCTGGCCTCCATGGCGGCCAGGGTGGCCAACCCTCAGGTCCGCAACCAGGGAACGTTAGGCGGCAACCTTTGCTATGGCGATCCCTCGACCGACCCGCCTGGCTGTCTGATGGCGCTGGGCGCTGAGCTTGTGCTGGCCAGTGCGCGCGGTCAGCGGGTGTTGCCGATGGAGAGTTTTTTGCTTGATTTTTTTGTCACCGCCATCGAGCCCGACGAACTGGTGCTCGAGGTTCGCGTTCCGCCCCCCGCCCCGGACGCAACGGGCCTGTACACGCGCTTTAAACGCACCGCAGCCGAACACCGACCGCTGGTCAGCGTTTCGCTACTGGCCCGCCACGACGCAGCGCTGTGCCATGAAATAGCCCTGGTCGTGGGAGCATCCGTGCCCGTGCCACTGCGCATGCGTCGTGCCGAAGAATTTCTGAGCGGCCAGCGCGTGAGTCTGGACATGGCCAGGGAGGCTGCAAACATTGTTGCCCAGGACATCTCACCCTTGTCTGATGCTCGCGGCGATGAGGTCTACCGCCGCGAAATGGTTCGCATCAACGCACAACGAACGATAGAGGCCACTTTTGGCCTGGTAACCGATGGAGGACCAAGCCGTGAGCCAACATCCTATTGATCTGATCGTTAACGGTGCGCCCGTACAGGCTGAGGTGCCGTCGCGCCGACTGCTTTGCGACTTCTTGCGTGACGATCTGCACCTGACTGGAACCAAGCGCGGCTGCGAGACGGGGGTGTGCGGTGCCTGCTCGGTGCTGATCGACGGTGAAGTTGCCAAGTCCTGTCTGAGCCTGGCCGTGCAGGCCAACGGCAAGCAGTTAAAAACGGTGGAGGGCCTTGCCGACGGTGAGCAGTTGCACCCCTTGCAGGAGAGCTTCATGAATTGTGGCGGTCTGCAGTGTGGTTACTGCACGCCAGGCTTTCTGATGGCGTCGTATGCGCTTTTGGCCGAGCACCCGTCGCCGAGCGCGCAGCAAATACGGGCGGGGCTGGCGGGGAACCTGTGTCGCTGTACCGGCTACGCACAAGTCGTCGAATCCGTGGTGGCTGCAGCGGAGAAAATGCGTGGAAATTGAAAAAACCGTCACGATCCCGGCCTCTGCAGCCAAGGTGTGGGCACTGCTGCTAGACCCGCTGGTCATGGGTGCGTGTGTCCCAGGCATGCAGTCCATTGAGGTCCTGAGCGAGACGCAATACCTCGCTGTCATGCATGTCAAGGTCTCGTTCATCAGCGCAAAATTCAAGCTCCGCACCACCATTACCGAGCAAAGACCGCCCTACTATCTGCGCAGCGAAGGCACCGGCGAAGACAGCGCGGTCGCCAGCTCGCTCAAGCAACACAGTGAGATTTTTCTCACGGAGCTGGCAGACGGACAAACTCAGTTGCGCATCAAGGTCACGGCACAGGTGCTCGGGCGGCTGGGTACCTTTGGTCTGAGCGCGATGAAGACAAAGGCCGACCGCATGTGGCTGGAGTTCAGTCAGGCCCTGGTGGCGCGCATCGGCGAGACCCCCCTCGCAGCGCTCTGACCCAGAAGGCGAGTTGCACCGTGTTCGCAACCCTCTGATTCATTTGCTGTTTCATGCGGGTGCCTAGCGGCCAACTGCCGGATTGAGCTTGCCTGCCCGCAGGCCGCTCAGGCGGAAGCCGTCGGATAAGGACTGGTGTCGCGGGCGGCCAGGCTGGCTTTCGCCATCTGCAGCGCCAGTTCGTTGCGCAGGGCCTGGGCGCTGGGGTCATGCCAGCGGTTGTGCAGCTCCAGCGGGTCTTCCTGCAGGTCGTAGAACTCGCCCCAGGGCTGGCCGTCGTAGATCGTCAGGCGGTGGCGTTGATTGCGCAGCGTGAGCAGACGCAGGCGTGTGCTCAGGCCGAAATCCTGGCGCTGGCTTTCTTCCTCAATCAACAGGTGCTCGCGAACGGCGCTGTCGGTGCCGGCCATCAGGCCGAGCAGTGAGCGCCCGTGCATGCCGTGGGTGGGCGGCAGGCCCGCCCGGGCCAGCACGGTGGCGGCGATGTCGGTGGTTTGCGCCAAGGCCTGGCAAGTCATGCCCGAGGCCGCACCCGCGTGCGTGGCGTTGCGCTGCTCGGCGGTGTCGCGCCAGATGAAGGGCACGCGGGTCAGCGCCTGGTAGTGCAGACCGCCCTTGAACATCAGGCCGCGCTCGCCGAGCAGCTCGCCGTGGTCGCTGGTGAAGAGCACGACCGTGTTGTCCGCCAGCCCCAGCTGGCTCAGCAGCGCCAACACCCGCCCGACGGCGTCGTCAATGCAGGCCATGCTGCCGTGGTTGAGCGCAATCGCCTCGCGGGCTTCGTGCGCATCGCAGGCGAACGCGCCGTAGCCAGGTTGGGCTTGGGGCTGCCTGAGGCGGGCTTGCCGGAGCCATTCGATGGCCGGTGGCGGATCAATCAGCGGGGCGTGAAAACTCGCCGGCAGCTGCATGTCTTGCGGCCGGTACTGATCCCAGTAGCGCCCCGGCGGGGTAAAGGGGTGGTGCGGGTCTGGGAAAGAACACTGGATGAAAAATGGCTGCGCGTCGGCGGCGCAGTTGGCCAGGGCATCACAGGTGCGCTCAGCAATGTAGCGGGTTGGGTACAGCGCTTCTGGCACGCGGGTGCGCCAGGCTTGCCGCAGCCGGGCCAGGCGGCTGTCCGGGGTGGGGATGGCGTTTTGCGGGCCAATCAGTTGCTCGGCGTCGGCTGTCTGCTGGTGCAGCCAGCGGCGCCAGTGGCCTTGCTGCTCGTCGCCGTGGCCAATCGTCAGGCAGACGCTGTCAAAGCCGTAGTAAGGCAGTGCCAGCTCAAAGGCCGGATCGTCCTGCCAGCGCTGGCCGACCTCCTGCCCGTAAACGCCGGGAAAGCGCTGCTGCGCATCGTGCGCCTGGCGTTGTCCGGCCGCCGGCCAGACCGGTGGCAAGGCGGTGATGTTTTGCAGGTGCGACTTGCCGACCAGCGCGGTGCGGTAACCAGCATCGCGCAGGGTCTGAACAAAGGTGCGCTCGCCAAATGAGAGTTCGCGCCCATTCATCTGCACGCCGTGCGCGCTGGGCAGGCGCCCGGTCATCAGCGAGGCACGGTTGGGCTGGCAGATGGGGGTGGCCACATGAAAATCATCAAACCGGCAGCCCTCGGCGGCCAGCTGGTCGATGTGGGGCGTGCTGCGCACCGGGTCGCCGTAGCAGCCTAGTTGATCGGCCCGTTGCTGGTCGGTGACGAAGAGCAGAAAGTTGGGCCGGCGCATGGTGAGGAGGTGGCGGGGTGCGGAGGTGGCGGGGTGAGGTGGTGAGGTGGTGAGGTGGTGACGGGGGGCGGCTTAGTCGGCCTTGATGTTGAGCTCGCGGGCGATCTGGGCGTAGCGCTGGCTGTCTTCCCTCAAGAAGGTCTCGAGCACCTGGGCGCTGCCACCCAGGGGTTCCAGGCCGGTGAGCAGCATCTTCTCGCGCAGATCCGGCGCAAGCAGCATCTGGTTGACCTCCTGGTTGATCCGGCTGATGACGGCCGCGGGTGTGCCCGCCGGGGCAAACAGGCCGTACCAGGCGTTGACCTCGACGTTGGCCACACCTTGTTCGGTGGCCGTGGGTGACTGGGGCAGCAAGGCCGAACGCTTTTTCTCGGTCACGGCGAGCACCACCAGCTTGCCGGACTTGATGTGCTGCAAAGCACCGCCTAGACCGACGTAGAGCAGCTTGACCTCGCCGCCCAGAGCGCCCACCAGCGAGGGGCCTACGCCGCGGTAGGGCACGTGCGTCAGGTCGACACCGGCCGAGCGTTTGAACATCTCGCCGGCAAAGTGCATGGGCGAGCCGTTACCGGCGCTGCCATAGGGCAGGCCCGGCGTCTTGCGCGCCAGCGCGGTCAGCTCGGCCAGGTTGCTCACACCCAGTTGCGGGTTGGCCACCAGGGCCATGGGGGTGGTGCCGGGCGCCAGAATGGGCGTCAGGTCCTTCTGCACATCAATGCCACCGGCTGCGCCTTTGGGCAGCACGTGCGGTGAAATCGCCATGGTGTTGGGTGTCAGCAGCAGGGTGTGACCGTCGGGGTTGGCCTTGGCGACCACGCCCGCGCCCATCAACGCGCCGGCGCCGGGCTTGTTCTCGACGATCACGGCCTGACCCAGGCGCGGCGCCAGTTTCTCGGCCAGCATGCGGGCAAACAGGTCGGGGCCGCCGCCTGGTGGAAAAGGCACCACGATGGTGACCGTACGACTGGGGAAGGTCTGCGCCAGGGCCGGCGCCTGCATGGCCGCGGCCAAGCCGGTGAGCATCAGCAAGGCGATCAGCGGGCGTCGCGTGGTGAGGTTCATGAAGTCTCCTGAAGGGTGTTGGGGGTTGAATGTCTTGAGAACGGTAAAAACGATATTACGCAGGCGCCCTGCTCAACGCAACTTGCCAGGCGTCATAGCCGTAGACCCAGTCGGCGTTGCCCTGTCCGCGCATCCAGTTGTTGCTGCGCGAGCCGAGCTGGATCTGGCTGGCGCGCTCCATGCGGGAGGCGTCATAGGCGTGCAGCGCGGCGGGCACATCGGCCGCGCCGCCCAAGCCTTGCAGATGGCGCGAGAGCACCACCGCGTCTTCAATGGCCATGCCCGCGCCCTGCGCCATGAAGGGCATCATGGGGTGACAGGCGTCGCCCAGCAGGGTCACGCAGCCTTGCGACCAGTGCGGCAAAGGGTCGCGTTCGTAGAGCGCGGTTTTGAGCACGCTGTCGCAAGCTGCGAGCAGCCGGCGCGCGTCGGGGTGGTAGTCCTGGTAGACCTCGCGCAACTCGTCGACGCTGCCGGGTGTGGTCCACGATTCCATCAGCCAGGAGTCTTGCGCGATCGTTGCAAAAATAAAGGTGTCGCGCCCCTGGTTCAGCGGGAAGGTGACGATCTGGCTTTCGGGGTTGGGGCCCCACCATTTGGTGAACGCGCCGATGTCGGGCACGTCCTGGACGCGCTCGGTGGGCACCACCGCGCGAAAGGCGACCACGCCGGTAAAGCGCGGTTTTTCTTCGCCAAACAAGGCGCTGCGCACCACCGAGTGAATGCCGTCGGCGCCAATGAGCACGTCGTGCTGCGACGCGCTGCCATCGGTAAAACGCAAGGCCACGCCAGCGCCCTGGCTGGCGCAGCTTTGCAAGCGTTTGTTGAACTGAACCTGGTCCGCAGGAAATGCATCAGCCATGGCGGCCAGCAGGTCGGCGCGGTGAATGGTCAGTTGCGGAGCGCCGTACTTTTGCTCGGCTGCATCGCCCATTTCCAGACGCGAGGTTTCTTCGCCGCTGTCCCAGGTGCGGCTGATGCGGTGGCTGGGCCGGGCGGCATGCAGCCGCGTTGCCGCGCCGATGCCTAAGCCGTCGATGGCGCGCACTGCATTGGGGGTGAGGTTGATGTCGGCCCCGACCCTGAAAATCTGTTTGGCCTGTTCAAAGACCAGCACCTGGTGGCCGGCTTGGCGCAGCGCGATGGCGGCGGCCAGCCCGCCGATGCCGGCGCCGATGATACCGATGTTCAATGTGCTCATGGTGGTTTTGTCCCTGGTGTACTGACTTTGTTCTGGCGGATTCAGACGCCGGCAAAGGAGCCGCCGTCCATGAGGATGTTTTGCCCGTTGATGTAGCCGGCATGCACGCTGCACAGGTAGGCACAGGTGTGGCCGAACTCGTCGGGCCGACCCAGTCGCCTGGCCGGATGCTTGGCGATGCGCTGGGCGCGCACCACGTCGGCGCTCAGTCCCTCGCGGCGGGCCTGCGCCTCGAAGTTGCCGGCCAGACGCGCCGTGTCAAAGGTGCCGGGCAGCAAGTTGTTGATGGTCACGCCGCGGCTCACCGTGCTGCGCGCCAGGCCCGCCACAAAGCCAGTCAGCCCGGCCCGCGCGCCGTTGGACAGGCCCAGGCCGTCGACCGGCGCCTTGACCGCGCTGGAGGTGATGTTGATGATGCGGCCAAAGCCGCGCGCCATCATGGCGTCGACGCTGGCCTTGATCAGGGCGATCGGTGCCAGCATGTTGGCGTCGAGTGCGCGCAGCCAGGTGTCGCGGTCCCAATCGCGGAAGTCGCCCGGCGGCGGCCCGCCAGCGTTGGTCACGAGGATGTCAAAGTCCGGGTGCTGGACAAAAATGCGGGCGCGCCCTTCTTCGCTCGCCACGTCGGCGCAAACCCAGTCGACGCGCCCGCCGCCGCCGGCTGCCAGCGCCGCCGCAGCCGCCACCAGCGGCGCTTCGGTGCGGGCGACGATGACCACGTCAACACCTTCGCTGACCAGCGCTTGTGCGCACGCCAGGCCCAGGCCCGCGCTGGCGCCGCAGACCAGCGCTTTTTTTCCGGCAATTCCAAGGTCCATGTTTCAAACTCCGGTTGTGATCGCTGTGGCCAGACGCAGGTCGACGTCGAGCCGGGCCCAGGCGTCGATCTCGACGCGCAGTTCTGAAAACACCAGGGCCTGCACCGCCAGCAAGGTCGAGCAGGGGTAGTGGCCTTCAAAAAAATCGTGGCGCGCGCGGCCGACTTCGTCCTTGTCGGCGATGTCGAGCAGGTAGACCACGGTCTTGGTGATGTTGTGCTTGTGACCACCGGCGGCATGAATCAGCGCTTCAATCTTGCGCAGCACCAGCAAGGTTTGTTCGTAGGTGCCCAGCGGCGCGCCGGCCTGACTAGCCTGGCGCGTCGCCGGGTGGCCGGTCATGCCCGACATGACCACCTCCTGCCCGAACCGGTAGGCGTTGGTCCAAGTGGCCGTGGGCAGGTCGGGCACGGCGGGGCAATTTATTCTTTCCAGCATTTTGTGACCGCCCTACTGACCACCGCCCCGAACGCGTTCCCGGATGCGCTCGCGCACCGGCACAAAGTCGTAGCTCGGGTAGCACTCGGTCGTGAACACGCCCCAGGCCGAGCGCTCGAGCTCGAGGTTGACCTGGCCCAACAGATGCGGCGGCACCTCCAGCGTGACGATCTGGCCCAGGCCCATGGCCACAGTCCAAGACACCACCCGCGTGCCCGGCACCGGAAAGCGCTCCCACCACTGGCTGGCCTTGAGTCGGGCCTGCACCTCGTCGAGCACCAGGCCCGGATGGTGCTTGAGCACGATGGTCAGCAGCATGGTGGCGGGGGCGTTCTGCTCATGGGTGGTCATGGTGGTCTCGGTCATGGGGGCAATCGCTTCGGTCGGCTTCGGTCGGGTTTCGTTGGCTGAGTCGTGGCTTATTCCGCCACGATGTTGCGGGCCTTGATGATGCGCGCCCAGGTGGCGGTTTCGTTGCGGATGTGGGCGGCAAAGTCGGCCGGCTTCATGATGGCCTCGCTCAGGCCCTGAGCCTTGAGTTGCTCGCGCACAGCCGGCTGCGCCAGGATTTCGGCGGCATCGTGGCTGAGCTGCGCGGCGATTTCCGGCGCGGTACCGGCCGGCGCGAGCAGGCCATACCAGGAGGTGACCACCACGCCCGCAATGCCTTGTTCGGCCAGGGTGGGAATGTCAGGCGCCACGCTGGCGCGGCTGTTGTCGGTGATGCCCAGGGCCAGCAGCTTGCCGCTGCGGATATGGCCCAGCGTGGCCGGCAGGTTGCTGAACATCAGCGGGACGGTGCCGCCCAACACGTCATTGAGCGCCGGACCGGTTCCCTTGTAGGGCACATGCAGCATCTCCACCCCGGCTTGCTGCTTGAACAGCTCGCCGGCCAGGTGCAGGCCGCTGCCGATGCCGGGCGAGGCGTAAGCCATCGCGTCGGGCCGCGCGCGCGCGGCCTCGATCAACTCCTTGAGTGATCTGACCTTGGCGCCGGGGCCGGCGACCAGCACGTTGGGCGCCTTGGCCAGCATGGTCACGGGCACGAAGTCTTTGTCGATGTTGAAGGGAAAGTTGCGCATCAAGGTCGGGTTGATGGTCAGGTTGCCGGCGGGCACGACCAGCAGGGTGTGGCCGTCATTTTTGGCGCGCTTGACCTTGTCAATGCCGATGTTGCCGGCAGCACCCGGCAGGTTCTCGACCACGGCTGGCTGACCATAGCGCTTGCTCAGGCCCTCGGCCAGAATTCGCGACAGTGTGTCGATCGGGCCACCCGGCGGGAAGGGCGCGACGATGGCAAAGCCGCTTTGGGCCAGGGCCTTCTCGGCGCTGCTGCCGAACACCGCGCCTTGCGCCCAGGTGACGCTGCTGGCGAACGTGGCGCAGGTGGCGCACATGGTCAGTGCCAGCTTCAGACTAAGGTTCAGAATCAGGCGGCGGTGGGGGCCAGGGTGTTGCATGCGAGCGATCTTTCAGGAAGGGCGATAGAGTTTTTGTAGAGGGATAACAGGGCGGGCGGGGTACCGGTTCGGGCCAAGCAAGGTGTAGACCTGCAGCAGCGCCAGTGACGCTGCGGGGCGCCCGGTCTAGCTGCTGGCCCAGGGCATGGGCGACTCGTTCAGCCCCCAGTAAAAGCTTTTTTGCGCGGTGTATTCAAGAATGCCAAGCCGGCCCTTTTCGCGGCCAGTGCCGCTCATCTTCACGCCACCAAAAGGCGTGCTGACTGAAAACACCTTGTAGGTGTTGATCCACACCGTGCCGGTTTGCAGCGCCTGACCCAGACGCCAGGCGCTCTTGTAGTCACGGCTCCAGATGCCAGCGGCCAGGCCGTAGAGGTTGTCGTTGCACTGCGCGATCAGGTCGGCCTCATCGCTCCAGGGCAGCAGCGCCAGCACCGGGCCGAAAATTTCTTCTTGGCACATGCGCGCGCTGTTGTCCAGACCTTCCAGCACCGTCGGCAGGTAGTAGCTGCCCTTGTCGAAGAGCGCCCCAGAGGGGCGGCCACCGCCCGACAGCAACTGGCCGCCTTCTTCCAGGCCAAGCTGCACATAGCGCTCGACCGAAGCGCGGTGGCTGGTGCTGACGAGTGGCCCCATCTGCGTGCGTTCGCTGGCGGGGTCGCCCACGCGCAGCGCCTGGATGCCGGCCAGCAGGCGTTCCTTGAATTGTGGGTAGACGCTGGTGTGCACGAAGGCGCGCGAGCCGGCAATGCAGGACTCGCCCGAGGAGCTGAAGATGCCATAAAGAATCCCCGCCACCGCGTGGTCGAGGTCGGCATCGGCGCACACAATCGTCGGCGACTTGCCGCCCAGCTCGAGCGAGGTCGGCATGAGTCTGTCGGCCGCCAGCCGCGCAATGCCCATGCCCACGCTGGTGCCACCGGTGAAAGCGATGCGCTTGATCAGCGGGTGCTTGACCAGCGCCTCGCCGACGACCGAGCCCTTGCCCGGCAACACGCTGACAATGCCGTCGGGCACGCCGGCTTGCTGGGCGATGCGCGCCAGCTCAATGGCCATGCGCGGCGTGATTTCGGCGGGCTTGAAAACCACGGCGCAGCCGGCGGCCAGGGCCGGCGCGAGCTTTTGGGCTTCGCTGGCAATCGGCGAGTTCCAGGGTGTGATGGCGCCCACCACGCCCAGCGGCTCGTGCACGCTCATGGTGAAGTAGTCGCCGCGCGAGGGTGTGAGGGTGTCTTCCCAGGTTTCGCAGGCGGCGGCAAAAAACTGGAAGGTGCCGGCGGCGCTGGCCACCAGGGCGCGGGTTTCGTTGATCGGCTTGCCGTTGTCCAGGCGCTGCAGCTGAGCCAGCTCTTCAGCGCGCTCACGGATGCCGCCGGCGATGCGGTGCAGCAGCGCCGCCCGCTCGTGGCGTTTGAGTCGGGCCCAGCCGGGCTGCAGGCGGGCACGCTCGGCGGCCTGCACGGCCTCGTCAACGTCGGCGGCGGTGGCCGCGTGCAAGGTGGCTACCGTGCTGCCGTCGGCCGGGTAGTCGGTGCCGTAGGCGGGGCCGGAGGCGTCGCGCCACTGGCCGGCGAGCAGGGTCTGGATTTTTTGGCTCATGATGGATTCGATGGATTCGATGGACTCGATGGACTGGGGGCTGCGGGACGCGCTCAGATCGTCACGCTGGCGCTGCGGTTATGCAAAAAGCGCAGCGCCGACAGCACCGTCAGCGCCGAGGTTTTGGGGTTGTCGGCCAGCGGCTTGCCGCGCAGGGTCAGCTGCATCTGCCCGAACTCGCCCTGGGCTTCAAACTGGTGCACGTTGTCGCTCACCCCGGGGTCAGCGATCAGGCGCACCTCGGTCTGGTCCAGACCCAGGCCGGCCAGTGACAGCGTGGCGGCGACGTTGGCGTTTTTGGGGTAGCGCTGCGCCGCCTCACGCGCTGTGGCCTGCAGGATCACGGCTGCTTCGCTCAGGCTGTCGAGTGCCACCACAGCTTCGGCCGGCGAGCCGCGCCAGCCGGCCGGCGGCTTGCGGCCGGTGTAACGCACCTCGGACAGGCCGCCTAAGCGGGCCGCCGCCAGCGCATCCAGACCGCCTATGGCGCCGGCCAGCAGGTGCAGCTGCGTGCCGCCCTGCTCGGCCGCCTGCGTGAGTTGCTCGAGCAGGCCTGCACTGGCCAGTGCGCCGACCGACAGCACAGCGCATTCCACCCCCGCCCGCAGCGCGGGCAGCACATGCTCGGTCAGTGCGGCGTGGCCGGCGCATTCCAGCACCAGTGGCGCATCGGCAGGCACCTGGCTGCAGACCTGCACCTGCTCGCCCAGCCGGGCCTGCAGCTCAGCCACCCGGCTGGGGCGAACCACCACATGGGTGACGCGCACCAGCGGCCAGCCGGCGACACGCTCGAACACCGAGCGACCAATGGCACCAAAACCGATCAGGGTCACGTTCTGCAGCGTGCGGGCCATGGTCTCAGTCCTTTTTCAGGATCGGGCCGGCAAACTTGGCGGCAAACGGACCCCAGGCTTTCATGTCGATTTCCACCACCACGGGTCCGGGCAGCGCAAAGGCCGTGGCCAGCACGTCGCGCGTTTGTGCGGGTTGCGCCAGGTGCAGGTGCGCCACTTTCAGGCTGCTGCAGAACTGCGCGAAATCAGGCGTGTGCAAATCAACGTAGCAGTGGCGCGAGCCGTAAATATCGTCCTGGATGTTCTTGATCACACCGTAGCAGCTGTCGTTCATGAGCAGCACCACGATGTTGGCGTTTTCCTGCACGGCGCAGGCCAACTCGCCGACATTGAGCATGAAGCCGCCGTCGCCAATCAGCGCCACGGTCTTGCGGCCGAGCTGATGCTCGGTGTCAGCCACGGCCGTGCCGATGGCCATGGCCAGCGCCTGACCGATGCCGCCGCCCAGGGCGTGCACGCCCGCGCGCGGGTGGTCCAGCACCGGAGCCCGGTTGCCCCACATGGTGTTGGACAAGGTGATGTCACGTACCCACCACAGGGACTTGCCGGCCTGCAGCGCCAGCTCGTTTTTGAGCGTGGCATAAATGCCCAGCGTGGCGTCCACCAGGCTCGAGGCTTGCTGGCGCGCCTGCCGGACATCGTCGAGCAAGGCCGCATCAATCTGCATCTGGCCCTCGAGCTGGTCGGCCAGCGCATGCAGGGTGAGCGAGGCATCGCCGTGCACAAAGTAGTCACTGCTGTAGGCGCGGTTGTGCGCCAGCGCGTCGGCGTCAATGCGGTACAGCGCTTGCGGCAGCTTGAGCTTGTAGCGCAGGGTTTCGTTGCTGCGCAGCCGGGAGCCGACCACCAGCATGGCGTCACAGCTCTGGTAAAGCGTTTCAGCCGGCTTTTGTAGGTTGTACGAGCCCAGGCTGGCCGGATGGTCTTCGGCCACGATGCCGCGCCCTTGCACCGATGTGACGATGCCCCAGCCCATCTTGACAAAGCGCGCCACCGCCTCGCCCGCGCCACGCGCGCCGCCGCCTAGCCACAGCAG
The DNA here is from genome assembly GCA_903844825.1 of uncultured Burkholderiales bacterium. GTDB lineage: Bacteria > Pseudomonadota > Gammaproteobacteria > Burkholderiales > Burkholderiaceae_C > Polaromonas. The sequence continues at coordinate 19,698 of CAIMVC010000392.1, forward strand.
CGGGCGCCGCGCCGTGCGCAGCTGCTGCGCCAGCGCGGCAACCGCCGCTGGTGCGGGCTGCAAGGCGGCTGGCAGCAGGGGCAGCAGGTCGGCGGGCAGTGGCAACCGCATGGCTTGCACGTCGATCGGGATCTCAATGCTGACCGGCCCGCAAGGTGGCGTGAACGCCAGCCGGACCGCCTCGCGCAGGGTGGCCAGCGCGGTCTCGGGGTTGCGAATTCTGAACGCTGCCTTGCCCACGGCCTGCAGCATGGCCAGCTGCGCTGGCGCCTCATGAATAAAGCCCAGGTCGCGATCGATGTAGTCGGACTCGATCTGGCCCGTCAGATGCAGCAGCGGGGTGCCGGCGGTCAGCGCTTCGATCAACGCGCCGGCGGCATTGCCGGCACCGGTGCCGGTGCTGGTCACGCAAACGCCCAGCGTGCCGGTGACGCGCGCGCAGGCGTCGGCCATGTTGCAGGCGCCAGCTTCGCCGCGGGCCGACACAAAGCGAATCCGGCCGCGGGTGTTGAACGCGTCGAGGATGGGCATGTTGTGGATGGAGATCACGCCGAAAGCGGCGCGCACGCCGCAGGTCTCCAGAAACCGGGCGGCGAGTTCGCCCACGGTGATGTACTCAGTCGTTGGACTCATGCGATTTTCTTCTCAAAGGGGGTGGCCGGCCAGCTGTTGCGGCCGGGGGTATGACTGATGCGCTCACTCAGTTGCTGTGCGGCGCTGCGCACCAGGGCCACCAGCGGGGCGAGCTCGGCCGCGTCGATTCGGGGCGCCGGCACGCTGATGCTGACGGCGGCAGTGACGCGGCCGCGGTCGTTGAAGACCGGCGCGGCGATGGTCGAGATGCCGGTTTCAAAGCCGCTCTGGCTGACGGCGTAGCCCTGCGCGCGGGTCTCGGCCACCAGGCGCCTGAGCTGCTCGGGCGTGGTGGGCGTCAGCGTGGTGAAGGCGGGCAGTGTTGCTTCGGGGTAGAGCTGCGCCAGGTCGGCCTCCGACAGCTCGCCGAGCAGAACGCGGCCCAGCACGGTGGCATGGGCGGGCAAGCGAGCGCCGACCTGAATCGAATGAAACATGGCGCTGCGCCCGGCGGCCTTGGCCACAAACACCACCTCGCGGCCATCGCGCACCACGACATGGGCCGAATAGCCACAGGCATCACGCAGGGCTTCAATGACGGGCATGCCGTGCTCGGTCAGCTCCATCGAGGCCAGAAACGCAAAGCCCAGGCGCAGCACGCCCAGGCCGAGCTTGTACTGGCTGCCTTCACCCACGCGCTCGACAAAGCCGCCTTGCTCCAGCGTTTGCAGCATGCGAAAGACCGAAGCGCGCGGCAACTCCAGCCGGCGCGAGAGTTCGGCACCACTGAGTTCGCGCTCCTGGCTGCTGAACTGCATCAGCAACTGCAGGCCGCGCATCAGCGCCGGCACGGTGTAGCGGTCCTCTGCGGCGTCCTTGCTCGCCGCCGGACGGATGGCGGTGTCCTTGCGGATGTCGGTGCTCATGGCTTGACCGAGGCTGCAAGACCCAACAGGGCGTTGACGGCCAGCGCCGCTTCGAGCATGCAGGCATGGCCGACCGGTCCCAGGTCTTGCCAGGCCACACCGTGTTGGGCGGCCACCGCCTGGCAGGCCGCTGGTGGCGTGATGCTGTCGGCGCTGCCGCTAGCGATCTGCACCGGGCATGAGACGCGGGCCAGGTCGGCCAGCAAATCGCCGTGCGCCAGCAGCCGGGCGGCCTGTGTATAGCCGGCGGGCAGCACCCGTGCCATGTTGGCGCGAACGGCGGCCACCAGCTCGGGTGCTGCCTGCGGCGAGAGCATGGCCGCGCTTCTGGCCTTGGCCATGCCGGCGGGGCCCAGTGTGTTGAGCGTGGCCAGACGATCCTGCAATTTCTTCGTGCGCTCAGCTTCGGCTGCGGCGCCGTAGCCGCGCGCTGGCGCCAGCAAGATCAGCTGCGTCACGCGGCTGGCTTGCGAAGCGGCGGCGCTGGCGGCCATGAGTGCGCCCAGTGAGTGGCCTACCAGTGTGACGGCCTGCGTTACTTCGAGCGCATCCAGCCAGGACCACAGTCGATCGGCATAGTCGCTCGCTTGCGGCCAGTCTGCGGCGACCGGCTCGCTGCTCTCGTAGCCGGGCGCGTCCCAGGCCAGGACGCGGCAATCATCCAGGCCTTGCGCGGCCTGCAACTGCCGCACCCAGCTGCCCGAGCCCGAGCCAATGCCATGCAGCAGCACGTGACTGACGCGGCGAGACGGGCCCGCGCTGCGGTAATGCACGCGGCCCATCGGGGTGGCGACTTGTTGCGGCGCCAATTGCGCCAGGGCTTGCTCGAGCGACATGCTGGGGTCGGCCGGGTGTTAGCGCTTGATCTTGGCCAGCGGCGAGTCGGGCGGGTAGGTCGGCGTGATCGGTTTGGGCGAGCCGAGCATCACGCACATCAGCGCGTCTTCGTCGCCGATGTTGTGCTCCTCGCGGTAGACGCCCGGTGGCACCGAGATCAGGTCGCGCTCGCCGACCACCACTTCCCAGCGCTCGCCGTCTTTTTCGCAAATGACCTTCATGGCGCCGCGCATGACAAAGAAGATTTCTTCGACGTCGTAATGAATGTGTGACGGCCCGATATTGCCGGCTGGAATGAGCATGGTCGAGAAGGTGAAGTGGCCCGCCGGTACGGTGTTGTTGTCTTTGCCAACACCGGTGCCGCCGGTGCCCACATAGCGCATCTGTGCACGGCGGTAGCGCGGATCAAAGTCGGCCTGAAACTTCAGCGCGTCCCAGTCGTAACTTCGGGTCGAGCGGCGGGCGACGCGGCTTTGCATCCAGTCGGCAAAGCTCTGGCCTTCGGCGCGCATCAGGCTGCGCTGAATGTCGGCCTCGGGCGGCGTGGCCGGATCCATCAGGCCACGCTCGTTGAAAACGGGTTGATTGGCGGCGGGGGCGTTCAGGGGGGTGCTACTCATGAGGATCTCCTTAGTTCAAGACGAAGCCGCCGTTGACGGGCAGCAATTGGCCGGTGATAAAGCCGCTGGCGCGGGTCAGCAAAAAGAGCGCGGCGGCGTTCACATCTTCGGGCACCTGCGGCCGCTGGATGGCGCGGCCTTGCAGGTAGTGCGCGTGTCGCTCCTGCGGCACGTAGGCGGTGGCCTCGACCAGCGTCAGGCCGGGCGCAATGGCGTTGACGGTGATGTTGTCGGCGCCCAGCTCGCGGGCGAGGGTGCGCGTCATGGCAATCACCGCGCCCTTGCTGGCCACATAGGCCAGCAGTCGGGGCGCGCCCCAGAGCGCGGTGTCCGAAGCCAGGTTGACCACCCGGCCGGTACCGCTGGCGGCCAGATGCGTGCGGGCGGCGGCGGTCACCAGCCAGGTGCCGCGCACATTGACATCCATCACGCGGTCCCAGGTCTCGATGCTGATCTCGCCCAGGGTCTTACCGCCGGAGTTGGTGATCGCCGCGTTGTTGATCAGGCCGTCGAGTCCGCCGAGCTTGTGAGCGGCGGCGGCCACGCCGGCCTGCACGCTGGCAGCGTCCAGCAAGTCCAGCGGGACGTAATGCGCCGCCTCGCCGAGCTCACGGGCCAGTGCCTGGCCTTGCTCGTGCAGCACGTCGCTGATGACCACCTGCGCGCCAGCCGCGACCAGCGCCCGGGCGAAGCTTTCGCCCAGACCACGGGCCGCGCCAGTGACCAGCACGCGGCGGCCCTGCATCTGAATTTCGTTCATGAACTGTTGCTCCGCAAGAAGGCCCCTCGGCCTGTTCAGGCCGAGCGCCGCTCGGCGCTGGGCAGGTAGTGCAGCACGCGCTGTTCGGCCAGCGCGACGGCGTAGTAGGCAATGATGCCGATGACGGTCAGCGCGCCGATGACCACGAAGACCCCGGCGGTGTTGCCCTGGCCCTCAAAGAACACCAGCATGTAGCCCAGCCCCATGTTGCCGCCCACCAGTTCGCCCACCACCACCCCGATGACGGCCAGCGTGCTGGCAATGCGCAAGCCGGAGAACAGCGCCGGCATGGTGGTCGGGTACTCGACCATGCGAAACACCTGCAGGCGGCTGGCCGAAAAAGAGCGCGCCAGGTTGATCATGTCGCGGTCCATGGTGCGCATGGCTTGCAGCACATTGATCAGCACCGGGAAGAAAACAATCAGCACCGCCACCAGGATCTTGGGGTACACGGTGTAGCCCAGCCACATCACGAAGAGCGGCGCAAACGCCACCTTGGGTGCAATCTGCAAGGCCAGCAAGTAAGGCGAGAGCACGGCTTCGACCTTGGGCGAGAGCCCCAGCGCATAGCCGATCACGGCGCCCAGCAAGGAACCCAGTACAAAGCCCACCACCACCTCCATGCCGGTGATGCCGGCGTGCCAGAGCAGGCGTTCGCTGTCCCAGATGCGCACCGCTTCGCTGGCGACCCGCGACAGCGGGGGCAGCACGAAGTCGGGCACGCCCAGCGCGCCCGGGCCCCACTCCCACAGCCCTAAAAAGGAAGCCAGCACCAACAGGCTCCATAGGGTGGTGCTCAGGCGCTGCTTGAACGAGTTCATGGTCGCTGATCCAGGATCGGGTGGCAGGGGGGTCTACGAGGCGTGGCGTTGATGCGCTTATTTGGCCGCGACAAACTGGTTGGTAAAGAGGTCCTTGAGCGGCACTTCCTTGGCCACGATGGCGTTGCTCACATAGAACTTTTGCAGGTCATTGAGGCGTTGCTCGTCCATCAGACCGGGGGTTTTCTGGTTCATGTAGACGTACTTGTTGTACATCTCGAACATGCGCTCGATCGAGGCTTCCTTGCCCTTGTGCACGGTCACATGCGCTGCATACACCTTGGCCGCTTCCTTGGGGTTGCTCATGATGTCCTTCATGCCCTTGAGCGTGGCGCGCACCAACTTTTGCACCAGCTGCGGATTTTTCGCGATGGTCTCGTCAGACACCAGAATGCCTTGCGCCATGCTCTTGAAATACACGTCGGCCGGAATGATGGAGACCTTGGCGCCAGCTTCCATGGCGTTGACGGTCCAGTCCGGGGTCGAAGCCATGGCGGTGGCTTTCTTGCTGACGAACAGTTGCCATACGCCGGCCGGTCCGGCGGCCTGAATGTCGACGTCGTTTTTGGTCAGGCCCGACTTGCTGAGCATGCCCAGCAGCGCGTAGTACGTGGTGTCGGTGTAGGCCAGCGTGGTGACCGTCTTGCCGCGCAACTCGCGTGGGCTTTCGATCTTGGCGTCCTCGTGGCTGACCAGTTGCATCAGCGAGCCGGCGCCCAGCACGGCCACGACCTTGACTGGAATGCCCTGGGCGCGCGCAATGATGGGGGTGTCGCCTAGCGCGCCACCAATGACGGCATTGCCGGCGCCGACTTGCTTGGCCACGTCAACCCCGCCACGGCCGGTGACGAAGTTGACCTTCAGACCTTCTTTCTCGTAGTAGCCCTTGGCCTGCGCGATCATCCAGGGACCAAAGGCCGGCAAGGTGCCAGGGGCGGGCAGCAGGTAGGTGACTTCCTGCACTTGCGCGTGGCCGGCCAGAGGCACCGCCAGGCTCAGGGCTGCCAGCACGCTCAAGCCGGCGCGGCGGGTCAGGTTCAGGGTGCGGGTCAGCTTCATGACATCTCCAGTCGGTTTAGAAAAGATACAAGGTCTCAAAGAAAAGAAAGGAAGGGGCGGCCAGGTTGCGCAGGCGGGTTCAGGTTCAGTGAACTTCGGTCTGCGCGTCGAGCTTGAGCAACTCCATCAGCCGCGACACATAGCCGCTCACATCCGGGTGCTTGCGGCGTTGCATGGGGTTGGCACGGTCGGGAATGTCTACCGTGATTTCTTCAATGATGGTGCCCGGGCGCTCGCTCATGACCAGGATCCGGTCCGACAGCGCGACCGCCTCGGCCAGGTCGTGGGTGATGAAAAGCACAGTCTTGTTGTGTGCTGCCACGGTCTGGGCCAGATCCTGCTGCAAGATCATTTTGGTCTGCGCGTCGAGCGCCGAAAAGGGCTCGTCCATCAGCAGCACCAGGGGGTCCACCGCCAGCGTTCGGGCCAGCGCTGCACGCTGGCGCATGCCGCCCGAGAGCTGGTGCGGGTAGCTCTGACCAAACCCCGTGAGATGGCATTGTGAGATGAGCCGGCTGGATATGGCGCTGCGCTCGGCTGCCTTGACGCCACGCAACTCGAGCCCGAACTCGACGTTCTGGGCAATCGTGCGCCAGGGCATGAGGAGGTCTTTTTGCAGCATGAAGGCAACCTGCTTGTTGGGCCCGGTCACCAACTCGCCATTGACCTTGACCTGGCCTGCCGAAGGCCGGGACAGGCCCGAGCCCATGTTGAGCAGCGTACTCTTGCCGCAGCCCGAAGGCCCGATCAGCGAGACCACTTCACCGAGCCTGATCGACAGCGTGACCTGCCGCGCAGCCACCACCTCGGGCGCTTTGCCGTTGCCCGGAAAACGCTTGTCCACCCCAATGAATTCAATGGCCGGCGGCGGCGGGGTGTTGTCGGATGGGTGGGTCATGAGCGGGCTTTGAATGGCAGACAGCTGTTTAATATGTGAAACGCTGATTCATTAGGGAACCAATGATAGGTTAGTTTCCGGGCCCGAACCCGATAGCCGAGTGAAAAATTGGGTCATTGCCGCGTTCTTGTCGCCTGCCGCTGCGGCCAGGCTCAATTTCCCCTTGGGGAGCCAGGGCCAAGGGGGCCTGACGGGTCATGGCGTGTGGCTACAGGCCTTCATTTGCCAAGAAGACTGGGGTGGTGGTGGCTGCCGGCGGGCGTGCCTTTCCATTAGCCGGCTCCGCATACCTCCTCCGCCCCCGCGAGGAGGGCGCCAGAAAGCACAGCGCAGGCAGCGCGGCGTCAGCTCTTCAAGAAAAGTTTGTAGACCGGGTTGTCGGTCTCTTCGACGTGGGGGTAGCCCAGGGTGTCCAGGAAGGATTTGAACGCTTGGTTGTCGGACTTGGGAACCTGTAGCCCGACCAGAATGCGGCCGTAGTCGGCGCCCTGGTTGCGGTAATGAAACAGGCTGATGTTCCAGCCCGGGCGCATGGTCGAAAGAAACTTGAGCAGGGCGCCTGGCCGCTCGGGAAACACGAAGCGCAGCAGGCGCTCGTCTTTGGACAGTGCGCTGTGCCCGCCCACCATGTGGCGCACGTGCTCTTTGGCCAGCTCGTCGTGCGTGAGGTCCAGGGCTTTGAAGCCGTGCCGCGTGAAGTTGCTGGCGATCTTGGCGCTCTCGCCTTTGCCGTGTGTGGTCAGGCCGACGAAGACGTGGGCTTTGGCGTCGTCGCTGATACGGTAGTTGAACTCGGTCACGCTGCGTGGCCCGCCCGGCAAGGTGCCAATGAGTTCGCAAAACTGCCGAAAGCTGCCGCGTTCCTCGGGAATGGTCACGGCAAACAGGGCTTCGCGCTCTTCGCCCACCTCAGCTCGCTCGGCGACAAAACGCAGGCGGTCAAAGTTCATGTTGGCGCCGCACAAAATGGCGGCATAGGTCTGTCCTCGCGTCTTGTGTTTGGCCACGTACTGCTTGACCGCCGCCACCGCCAGCGCGCCCGAGGGCTCGACAATGC
>CAIMVC010000393.1 GCA_903844825.1 uncultured Burkholderiales bacterium
GGCTTGCCGTACAGACCGAAGCTGGCGGGAAATGGTGGCTTGAATCGCGGCTGGCCCTTCTTGCCCTCGAGCGACTCGAGCAAGGCGGTTTCTTCGCCGCAAATATAGGCGCCAAAACCGTGCGCCGCATGCAATTGAAAGCTGTAGTTGCTGCCCAGAATCTGGTTGCCCAGCAAACCGGCCGCACGGGCTTCTTCCAGAGCTTCTTCAAAGCGCTGGTAGGTGGCAAAAATTTCGCCATGGATGTAGTTGTAGCCCACCGTGATGCCCATGGCATAGGCGGCAATCGCCATGCCTTCAATCACGACATGCGGGTTGTACATCATGATGTCGCGGTCCTTGGCAGTGCCCGGCTCGCCTTCATCGGAGTTGCAGACCAAAAACTTCTGCCCGGGAAACTGACGGGGCATGAAGCTCCACTTCAGGCCCGTGGGGAAACCTGCGCCACCACGGCCGCGCAGGCTGCCCGCCTTGACTTCGGCAATGACCTGGTCAGGGGTCAAGCCTGCGCCGCCGTCCTGGCCAAGAATCTTGCGAAGCGCCTGGTAGCCTCCGCGGGCTTCATAGTCTTTCAGGCGCCAATTGCTGCCATCGAGGCCCGCCATGATTTGCGGGTTGATGTGCCGCCCATGCAGGGATGTTTGCACGCCCGTGGCGGCGAACTGCGAGAGGATGCTGGAAGCGGTCGTCATGGTTAGCTGGCCTCGGCAGATTTCAGCGCGTCTATCAATTGGTCGAGCTTGTCATTACTCATGAAACTGCACATGTTCACGTCGTTGACCAGCATCACAGGGGCGTCAGCACAAGCGCCCAGGCACTCGGATTGCTGCAGCGTAAACAGACCATCGGCGGTGGTGCCACCCATGGTCACGCCGAGTTTTTTCTCGAGGTAGACCAGCGCCTTGTTGCCGTCCCGCAACTGGCAGGGCAAGTTGGTGCAGACATTGAGCTTGTACTTGCCCACCGGCTGCTGGTTGTACATGTTGTAGAAGGTCGTGACTTCGTGCACAGCCATGGGCGCCATGCCCAGGTAAGCCGCCACGGCCTTTTCACTTTCGGCGCTGACGAAGCCCTGCTCCTGCTGGACGATGGTCAGGCAAGCCATGACAGCCGACTGTTTCTGATCGTGTGGATACTTGGCAACTTCGCGGTCGAACCGCGCTTGGGTTTGTTCTGAAATCATGGTCAGGCTCATTAGCGGTCAATCTCACCAAACACAATATCCATGGTGCCGATCACGGCTACCGCGTCCGCAATCATGTGGCCACGCGACATCTCGTCCATGGCAGCCAGATGAGAAAAACCCGGCGGACGAATCTTCAGCCGGTAGGGCTTGTTGGCGCCATCGCTGACGATGTAAATGCCGAACTCGCCCTTCGGGTGCTCTACAGCAGCGTAGGCCTCGCCCTCGGGCACATGAAAGCCTTCGGTGAAGAGCTTGAAATGGTGGATCAGCTCTTCCATGTTGGCTTTCATGGACTCACGGTCGGGCGCCGCCACTTTGTGGTTGCTGGTGATGACCGGACCGGGATTGGCGCGCAGCCAGTCAACGCACTGCTTGATGATGCGGTTGGACTGGCGCATTTCCCCAACACGGACCAGATAGCGGTCATAACAGTCGCCGGTCTTGCCAACCGGGATGTCGAAGTCCATGCGGTCGTAGACGTCATAGGGCTGCTGCTTGCGCAGGTCCCAGGCAAAGCCCGAGCCGCGCAGCATGGGCCCCGTGAAGCCCAGGTTCAGCGCCCGCTCCGGCGACACCACGCCGACACCCACCGTGCGTTGTTTCCAGATGCGGTTGTCAGTCAGCAGTGTTTCGTACTCGTCCACCAGGCCCGGGAACTTGGCGACGAAGTCGTCGATGAAGTCGAGCAGGGAACCCTGCCGGTTTTCATTGAGCGCTTGTATGGCCTTGGCGTTCTTGACCTTGCTGACCTTGTACTGCGGCATGCTGTCCGGCAGGTCGCGGTAAACGCCGCCTGGGCGGAAGTAGGCCGCGTGCATGCGGGCGCCGGAGACTGCTTCGTACATATCGAACAGCGTTTCGCGCTCACGGAAGCAATAAATCAAGATATTCATCGCGCCGCAGTCAAAACCGTGCGCACCGAGCCACATCAGGTGGTTCAGCAAACGGGTGATCTCGGCATACATCACACGGATGTATTGCGCGCGAATCGGCACATCCACACCCAGCATTTTCTCGATGGCCAGGCAGTACGCATGCTCGTTGGACATCATTGACACGTAGTCGAGGCGGTCCATGTAGGGCAGCGACTGGATGTAGGTCTTGCTCTCAGCGAGCTTCTCGGTGGCGCGGTGCAGCAAGCCGATGTGCGGATCGGCGCGCTGGATCACTTCGCCGTCGAGTTCGAGTACCAGGCGCAGCACACCGTGCGCGGCCGGGTGCTGCGGGCCAAAGTTGAGCGTGTAGTTTTTAATTTCAGCCATGTACTTAGCCTTTGTGGACCGGTGAGCCGCCGGGCGTGCCAGCGTAATGGTCTTCACGGATAACGCGAGGTGTGATCTCGCGTGGCTCGATCGTCACCGGCTGGTAGATCACCCGCTTTTGCTCTGGGTCGTAGCGCATTTCCACGTGCCCGGTGACGGGGAAATCCTTGCGGAAGGGGTGGCCGATGAAGCCGTAATCGGTCAGGATGCGACGCAGATCGTTATGGCCCTCGAAGATGATGCCAAAAAGGTCAAAGGCTTCGCGCTCGAACCAGTTGGCCGAATTCCAGACCTCGGTGACCGAGCTCAGCATCGGGAAATCGTCGTCTTCACAAAACACCTTGAGCCGCACGCGTTGATTCAAACTCACCGACAACAGGTGCGACGCCACGCAGTAACGCGGACCGTCGTAAGTGCCGTTGCCATATTCGGAGTAATCCAGGCCGCACAGGTCAAGCAGCTGTTCGAACTGGCAGCCGGGGGCGTCGCGCAATATCAGAGCAGCCGCCGCATAGTCAACCGACTTGACCACGACCGTCAACTCACCCAGAGCCACCGTCAGACGCTGGGCCTTGTCGCCCAGCGCTGCAGCCACAGCAGCCTTCAATTGTTCGGCAGACGCCGGATGCAGCGGTCCCATCAGGCCCTCGCAATCGTGTTGGTACGGCGAATCTTTTGCTGCAGCTGGATGATGCCGTACATCAGCGCTTCAGCAGTGGGCGGGCACCCGGGCACATACACATCCACCGGCACAATGCGGTCACAGCCACGGACCACCGAGTAGCTGTAGTGGTAGTAGCCGCCACCGTTGGCGCAAGACCCCATGGACAGCACCCAGCGCGGCTCGGACATCTGGTCGTAGACCTTGCGCAAGGCCGGACCCATCTTGTTGCACATCGTGCCGGCCACGATCATCAGATCAGACTGGCGCGGGCTGGGACGAAACAGCATGCCAAAACGGTCCAGGTCATAGCGCGCCGCGCCAGCATGCATCATCTCGACGGTGCAGCAAGCCAGACCAAAGGTCATGGGCCAGAGAGAGCCGGTCTTGGCCCAATTAACCACCGAGTCGTAGCTCGTGGTCATGAAGCCTTCATTGAAAACACCTTCAAGTGACATACCCGTACCTTTGTGGCGAATGTTTCGCCGCTGCTTGAATCGTGGATTTAAATCTTCACCGGCACCCGCGCCCGAGAATGCTCGCCGCCATTGACAGGGCGCTTACTCCCAGTCGAGCGCACCTTTTTTCCACTCGTAGATAAAGCCCACGACCAGAATGCTTAGAAAAATCATCATCGACCAAAAGCCCACCGCACCAATTTCCTTGAGCGCGACAGCCCATGGAAAAAGAAAGGCAATTTCAAGGTCAAAAAGAATGAACAAGATGGCGACGAGGTAGTAGCGCACATCGAACTTCATGCGGGCGTCTTCGAAAGCTTCGAAGCCGCATTCGTAAGGGGAATTTTTTTCACTGTCCGGGCGATGCGGCCCTAAAAGCCGGCCCAAGACCTGAGGCACGATGCCAACCCCGACCCCGACCAGAATAAACAAAAGGACTGGAAGGTATTGGTCGAGATTCATGTTGGTACACCGCTTTGCTTGCCGCTTCGCAGTTGCTACCAAGGCGCCTGAAGCACCTTTCGGCCAACTCCAGAACTTGCGGAGCTTGACGCCCCAACAACTGCAAAACCCATATCTGGTGCGGACGGCGAGACTCGAACTCGCACAGCTTTCGCCACTACCCCCTCAAGATAGCGTGTCTACCAATTTCACCACGTCCGCGGTTTTTTTATATCGTCCCGAATTGCATGAGGAGACCTGCAGTCTGGCTTTCCGGCAACGCCCTAGAGTTTACCCTGAAAAACAAGCAGCAAAGAGCCAGCCATTGCGCTTTACGCGCTTATTTCGTCGGGATTTGACCGGCCCCAGGCGTCACGGGCGCAGCGGGTGCGGGGACAGCAGCAGCGCCTGCGGCCGGCGCAGCACTGCCAGGAATCTGGGCAGTCCCAGCGGGGGCTTGCGGCACGGCTGGCAGCACCACCGCAGCACCTTCGAGCACGCTTGAACTGGTGCGCGGTTGAGCGCCGCCAAAGTAGGCCAGCGCCAGGGTGCAGACAAAAAACACGGCAGCCAAGACCGAGGTCGTACGCGACAAAAAGTTGGCACTGCCGCTGGCGCCAAAGAGGCTGCCCGAACCACCGCTGCCAAAAGCCGCTCCCATATCGGCGCCTTTGCCGTGTTGAACAAGGATCAGGCCGATCATGCCAAGTGCGGAAAGCATCTGGACAGTCAAAACAAGGGTCAAAATAATATTCATGATTTACTCCTAAAGGGGATGGCTGTATCGCTTAAACCGAGGCAGCCGCAATGATGGTCAAAAAGTCGGCAGCCTTGAGCGATGCGCCACCAATCAGGCCGCCGTCAATATCTGGCTGAGCCAGCAAGGCGGCCGCGTTAGCTGCATTCATGCTGCCACCGTACAAAATCTTCACCCGGTCGGCGTTGGCGCTTGCCACCTTGAGTTGTGCACGCAGGACGGCATGCACCGCCTGCGCTTCCTCAGGGCTGGCAGTCTTGCCGGTCCCGATGGCCCAGACAGGTTCGTACGCCACCACAATCTCGCTGATGCAATGGCCATTGGCATGGATCACCGCTGCCAGCTGGCGCTTGACCACCTCCGCGGTCAGACCGGCTTCGCGCTCAGCCAGACTCTCCCCCAGGCAGACGATTGGCGTGATACCCGCCGCCAGCGCCTGCTGCGCCTTGCTGGCCACCAGGGCGTCGGTCTCGCCATGGTACTGCCGGCGCTCCGAATGGCCAACGAGAACATAACGACAGCCGAAGTCCTTGAGCATGCTCGCGCTCACCTCTCCGGTATACGCACCAGAGGCTTGCGCCGAGACATCCTGCGCGCCCAGGGCCAGGTCAGACAAAGCCGCATGGGCCTTGGCCACGGCCTGGACTTGCGCCAGATAGGGAGCGGGCACGCAAACAGCAAGCTGCGCCTTGGACGCGCCGCCAGCCAGACCCTGCGCCAGCGCCGACAGCAATGCCTCATTGGCGACCAGGCCGCCGTTCATCTTCCAGTTTCCTGCAATCAGTTTGGTCATAGTCAACAAAGAAAATCCGCGCCTACCAGGTCAAAACGATCTTGCCCACGTGCTGATTTGACTCCATCAACGCGTGCGCCTGCGCTGCATCGGCCGCCGCAAAGGTGCGAAAAATCACCGGCTTGATCGCGCCACCTGCGAACAAAGGCCAGACCTTGGCACGCAAGGCCGCAGCAATGGCCGACTTGAACGCCAGCGGGCGCGGCCGCAAGGTCGATCCCGTGATGGTCAAACGGCGCCGAAGCACCAGACCCGCATTGATCTCAGACTTGATGCCGCCTTGTACCGCGATGATGACCAGCCTGCCATCTTCGGCCAGGCAGTCGATCTCGCGCGCCACATAGCTTCCGGCAACCATGTCCAAAATCACATCAACCCCCTTACCACCCGTCAACCTCTTGGCCTCTTCAGCAAAATCAAGGGTCTTGTAATTGATGGCATGGTCAGCTCCCAAGGCGAGGCAAGCGGCGCATTTCTCGTCGCTACCCGCCGTGACCAGAACCTTCGCACCCAGCGCCTTGGCCATCTGGATGGCCGTCACGCCAATGCCACTGGAGCCGCCTTGGATCAGCAAGGTTTCGCCTGCCTGCAAGCGAGCTCGATCGAAAACATTGCTCCAGACAGTAAAGAAGGTCTCAGGCAGCGAAGCCGCTTCGACATCGTTCAATCCGGCGGGCACCGGCAGGCACTGCCCCACGGGTGCATTGCACAGTTCGGCGTAACCACCGCCAGCCACCAGCGCGCAGACACGATCGCCGAGCTTGAAGCCGGCAGATGCCATGGCCGCAGCATCACCACCGATGATCTCGCCCGCGACCTCCAGACCTGGGATGTCCGA
>CAIMVC010000394.1 GCA_903844825.1 uncultured Burkholderiales bacterium
ATCACGGCCAACCTCTCGCCCGACTACTCCCTTGGCGAAGCCCTGCGCTTTATGGACCAGACCGCGACCAAGGTACTCAAGACCGGCTACGCCACTGATCTCAACGGAACCTCGCGAGAGTTCCGTAACTCCCAAGGCGCGCTGGTGATCGTTTTTGTGCTGGCGCTGGTGTTTATTTTCTTGGTCTTGTCGGCGCAGTTCGAAAGTTTTGTCGATCCGCTGGTGATCATGCTGTCGGTGCCGCTGTCCATGATCGGCGCCTTGCTGGCCCTGAAATTTTCTGGCGGCTCGCTCAATGTCTACTCTCAGATTGGCCTGATCACACTGGTGGGTCTGATCACCAAGCACGGCATCTTGATCGTGGAGTTCACCAACCAGTTGCGCGCCCAGGGCGTGGAGATGATTGATGCCGTGGTCAAGGCCTCGTCGCAGCGGCTGCGTCCCATCATGATGACGACGGGTGCCATGGTGCTTGGTGCCTTGCCCCTGGCCCTGTCCAAGGGAGCCGGTGCTGAAAGCCGCATTCAGATTGGTTGGGTCATTGTGGGCGGGATGTCGCTAGGTACCTTGCTGACGGTCTTCGTGGTCCCGACCATGTACACGCTGTTTGCCCGCAAAGCCATTCCAGGCGCGAACACGCAGGAGGCTCACGAGTCGCCTGGGCATGCTCATGGCCAGGCAGCGGTAGCACAGGAACTTGTCGCCAAGTAAGTGGGGGCGCGTCGATGGTTGCTTTCGGCGCGCCAAGCCCGGCGGGTTGCTAGATCACCCCGTCAAACATCATCACATCGACAGCTTCGCCTGCTGCCACATTTCCCTGCCCATGGTGCAGCACGATCAGGCCATTGGCCTGCGCCATGGAGCGCAGCACGCCCGAGCCCTGGTCACCGGTGACGCGCACCTGCAAACGCCCGGCCGGGGTCGTCTCGACCCAGCCGCGCTGGTACTCTGTCCTTCCTGGTTTTTTGCGGATGATGTCCAGGCTGTAGGCTTTGAGCAAGGGGGGCTCTGGGTCGGTGCATCCCATCATTTGCAGCAGCGCCGGGCGCACAAAAGCTAAAAAAGTGACCATCACCGCCACCGGGTTGCCGGGCAGACCAAAGAGGATCGCGCTTTTTTCGGGCGATTGGGCCTGCCTGTCGGAGACTTGAATACGGCCAACAGCCATCGGGCGGCCCGGCCTCATCGCCACGCGCCAAAAAGCCACGTCACCAAGCTTTTTCATCATGGCTTTGGTGAAATCGGCTTCCCCGACGCTGACGCCACCTGACGTGATGATGGCATCGGCCCTGACAGCGGCCGCCTTGAACGCTTCCTCCAGTAGGGTGGGCTCATCGCGAACAACGCCCATGTCGATCACTTCACAGCCCATTTGCCTGAGCAGACCCCACACGGTGTAGCGGTTGCTGTCGTAAACCGCACCTTCACGGGGCGGCTCGCCCAGGGAGAGAATCTCGTCGCCGGTGGAAAAATAGGCTACGCGCAAGGGGCGCCGAACTTTCAGGTTCGCCAGGCCAAGCGACGCAGCCAGGCCCAGGCGCGCAGGGTTGAGTCGCTCGCCTCGTCTGAGCGCGGGCGTGCCACGCGCCAGGTCTTCTCCCCGCAGGCGGCGGTTGTCACCCGCTTTCAAGAGCCCCGGCTTGATGGCGATGGTGCTACCCCCCGGCCCGGTCACGTCGACCAGTTCTTGAGGGGCGACCGTATCAAGCCCGACGGGCATGACGGCGCCGGTCATGATCTTGACGCACTCCCCGGGGCCGACAGCCAGGCTCCAGGCCTTGCCCGCCAATGCCGTACCCACTACACGCAACGCCAGCGTTGTCTGGTGCTGGTTAGCTTGGATCAACTGCTTGCCGTCAAAGGCGTAGCCATCCATGGCCGAGTTGTCATGCGGCGGAACGTCCAGATGTGACATCACATCCTGCGCCAGCACTTTGCCGAATGCTTCGAAAAGAGGCAACTCCATCGAGTCTTGCACTGGCTGGACTAACTTCTTGAGGAACGCAGCGACGCTTTGTGCGGGCAGTGCCTGCGGGTCGTAGCCTTGGAGTTCGGCGGCAATCTGGTCGATGGTCTTCATGAAAAAGTAGGGCGAATCAGGTGCTGAGGGGGCGTGTGCGGGCAAACGTCCGCGTCAAGTCCCTTCGAGTTGATGAAGCTCGGCCAGCGTATTGGCATTGAAAAAGGCGCGGGCTGAGTCGTCCGGACGGTTGAAAGGCATCAGCGCCGTTGTGTGCAGCGCCGTCCAGGCGTCGATTTTTCTGCCACCGGCATGCGTAAAACGAACCAGACTCTCGAGCAATTCGGCGCGCAGCAGACAAAAAACAGGTTGCGGGCGCAGTTGGCCATCTTCCTCGGGCGCGGCTGCCATGGCGATGTCAGCATGCTGGCCCTCCAGCGCCTGGAACAAACGATCGACCAGATCGAGGGGAAACAGCGGCGTGTCGCACGGAACGGTCACCAGGTAAGGTGTTTCGCAGCGCTCAAGCCCAATCAGGAAACCTGCCAGAGGGCCTGCAAACTCGCCCAGACTGCTGGCATCTGGCCAGACCGGAACGCCAAAAGATTCGTAGGCGGCCAGATGGCGGTTGGCATTGATCATTAACTCGCCCACCTGAGGGCTCAGACGCATTTGCGTATGCAGCGCCAGGGGCACGCCATTAAAGTTCTGCAAGCCCTTGTCAACACCACCCATGCGCGAGCCCCGGCCGCCCGCCAGCACGATGCCGGTGAT
Source organism: uncultured Burkholderiales bacterium (assembly GCA_903844825.1). Lineage (GTDB taxonomy): Bacteria > Pseudomonadota > Gammaproteobacteria > Burkholderiales > Burkholderiaceae_C > Polaromonas. The sequence goes on from CAIMVC010000394.1 coordinate 2,735, forward strand.
CAAAGAAGTGTCGACCATGAAGTGTCCTCTTATGCGCCGGCGAGCCCGACGGTGGCGGTAGGTGAATTGACGAGCGTAGGGGTTGACAGTTTTTCGAAGGGCCGCCCCGGTGAAAGCAGCGCCCCCTCGGGGGGCAGCGAAGTACACGAAGTGACTGGCGTGGGGGTCACATTCAACCCCCGATGTAACTCATCTCGACCCGCTTTTGTCCCTTGATCGCTGTGCTGTCTGCGGGCAATGCAGCACGCAGCTCGGAGTAGCGGTCGCTGCGGGCCTGCCAGATGTGGCTGAT
>CAIMVC010000395.1 GCA_903844825.1 uncultured Burkholderiales bacterium
ATGTCCAGCGGCATGACGCCTGTGGCAGCGCCAAAGGCGACCAGACCGGAGCCGGCCGGGAAGCTGATGCCGATGGGAAAACGTGTGTGGCTGTCGCCACCGGTGCCCACGGTATCGGGCAGCAGCATGCGGTTGAGCCAGCTGTGAATGATGCCGTCACCCGGACGCAGCGAAATGCCGCCACGGGTGCTGATGAACTCTGGCAGTTCGTGGTGCATCTTCACATCGACTGGCTTGGGGTACGCGGCGGTGTGGCAAAACGATTGCATGACCAGGTCGGCGCTAAAGCCAAGGCAAGCCAGGTCTTTGAGCTCGTCGCGGGTCATCGGGCCCGTGGTGTCTTGCGAGCCGACCGAGGTCATCTTAGGCTCGCAATAGGTCCCCGGGCGCACGCCCTGGCCTTCTGGCAGACCGACCGCGCGGCCGACCATTTTTTGCGCCAGGGTGTAGCCCTTGCCGCTGTCAACGGGGGGCTGCGGCAGACGAAACACGGTGGAAGCGGGCAAGCCCAGGGCGGCGCGGGCCTTGGCGGTCAGGCCACGACCGACGATCAGTGGAATACGGCCGCCGGCGCGCACTTCGTCAAACAGCACCTCGCTCTTGAGTTTGAAGTCGGCAATCACTTGGCCGTTTTTGAGCGCTTTCCCGTCGTAAGGGCGCAACTCGATCACGTCGCCCATGGCCATCTGGCTGACGTCAAGCTCGATCGGCAGCGCACCCGAATCTTCCATGGTGTTGTAGAAAATCGGCGCAAGCTTGCTGCCCAGGCAGACGCCGCCAAAACGCTTGTTGGGAACAAAGGGAATGTCTTCGCCGGTAAACCACAGCACCGAATTGGTGGCGGACTTGCGCGAAGAGCCTGTGCCGACCACATCGCCCACATAAGCCACCAGATTGCCTTTGGCCTTGAGCTCTTCAATGAACTTGACCGGTCCGCGCTTGCCGTCTTCTTCAGGGGTGACGCCGGGGCGCGCGTTTTTGTGCATGGCCAGGGCGTGCAGCGGGATGTCGGGGCGACTCCAGGCGTCAGGCGCGGGCGACAAGTCATCGGTGTTGATCTCGCCGGCCACCTTGAAGACCGTCAGCGCGATGGACTGCGGCACTTCAGGGCGGCTGGTGAACCACTCAGCATCGGCCCAGCTTTGCAGCACGGCCTTGGCCTGCGCATTGCCTTTATCGGCTTTTTCCTTGACGTCATGGAACTGGTCGAACATCAGCAGCGTTGACTTCAAGCCGGTGGCCGCTTGCTGGGCCACGACCGCGTCGCCATCGTCGAGCAGGTCGATCATGGGGCTGATGTTGTAGCCGCCCAGCATGGTGCCCAGCAGCTCGGTGGCCTTGACGCGGGAGATCAGGCTGCATTTTTCGGTGCCGTGCGCCACGGCGGCCAGGTAACTGGCCTTGACCTTGGCGGCATCGTCCACACCGGCGGGCACGCGGTAGCTGATGAGGTCAACCAGCGTGGCCTCTTCGCCCAGCGGCGGGTTTTTCAGCAGCTCGATGACTTCACCGGTTTGCTTGGCAGAAAGCGGCAGCGGCGGAATGCCAAGGGCGGCACGCTCGGCAATGTGCGCACGGTAGGTTTGCAAGAACTGGCTCATGTTTTTCTCCTGTCGTTCAAAAAAGGTGGGCAATCGGATTAGAAAATTGAAAAAACTTTGACCAGACCGGCCTCAGCGCGCGTCGGGCTCTTCGTCAGGTTTGACCAGGGCCGTGACAGGTCCATCGAGAAGGCCAGGCCGCGTACTGTCGCGCTTGAGGGTCCCGGCGACCGCCACTTGTGACGGACTCATGCAGTCGTCGGCTACTCGACGGCCCGCTTTCTGGTTCATCAGCATCGACTTGGTTGGCAATTGCAGCCAGACCGCGCCGGCCTTGATGTCTTCAAGCCGAATGGCGCCGGTCGAGGTGATCACGGGCAGCATGCGGTAACTGAAATTACGGCCGTGCACATTGAAATAGCCGGGCGACGCGGGGTCACCAGCCAGCGTGACGCTGGTGCCTCGCTCGCAGGTCACGAGGCCTGTATGCACCTGGTCGGCAATGGCCAGTTCTTGCGGGCCCAGCGCCGCTTCGGCTGCGCCGATACCGGCCGCCATCTGGGTAGCCTTGCTGCGAATCTCGGTGCGACTGTCCACCCCGCTGACTGGCGTGGGCTTGCGGACTTTGGCCCCTGTCTTCGCAGTCTTGCCGACCTGCGCCTTGGCGAGCTTGACAGACTTTGCCTGCTTTGCCTGCTTTGCCTGCTTTACCTGCTTTACCGGCGGCTTGACGCCCTCCGCCGCCCACAAGGACAAAGGCAAGCACAGCAGCAGGCAGGCAGTGATCCGTGTCGTCATGGCGAGCCTCGCAAGAACGGCCCTCAGGCCGGAACAGTCCTGAAGTAAGCCCGCGCCTCGGCCGGCATGGGGCTGCCTGTCTGGTGGGCGCGCTCGAGTACCTGCCAGTAGTAGCGGTAACTGGCACGGTCGTGCAGCTTGCCATGAAAGCTGATGGGCGCCCAGTGGGCAGCGGCGGCAGCAGCGATCATCTCGGTGGCCGTTTCAATCTCCGCCTGCTGCGGCGCAAACGCGGCCAAGATGGGCCTTATCTGCGCCGGATGAATGCTCCACATGCGGGTAAAGCCAAATTCGCGTGCGGCGCGACTGGCCGAGCGCTGCAGGGCGGCCTCATCGCTGAACTCGGTGACCACGCAGTGCGAGGGCGTCTTGCCCTGGGCATGACAGGCCGCGGCGATTTCAAGCTTGGCGCGGACCACCAGTGGGTGCGTGAACTGGCCGCTGCTACCCATCGCATCGGCCCCAATCGCGCCGTTGTGGCTGGAGACAAAGTCCATCAGACCAAAGCTGATGGACTGAACGCGGGCGTGAGAGGCGATCTCGAAAGCGTTATGCACCGCCTTGGCCGACTCCAGCAAAATATGCACCGGCAGTCTGGCCGCCGCGCCACCGACCGCCATCAGGGCGCGGTCGACATGGAACAGATCGGCCACAGACTCCACCTTCGGAATCATGAGATGCGTGAGCCGCTGGCCGGCCTGGCCGGCGATGGTGGCAATGTCCGAGGCGAAAGCCGGGTGATCGACCGGATGCACGCGCACCGCAACGCGGGCATGGGGTGCAGCGGCCAGGGCCAGCGACACCACCAGCGCCGCATGGTCGGCCTCGCCACCCACCGGCGCCCCATCCTCGCAGTCCAGCGTCACGTCAAAAACGCAAGCGCCGAACTCTTCGGTCATCTCGGCCTGCAACTGCAGGCTTTTTCGCATGCGCAGTTCAACGCCGCTGTAGTGGTCGCACACCGGCAGGACGCCAACGGCGGCCCGCGCACCCCCCAAAACGTCACGCGGATGTTTCATTCAAGCGGCGATCAGCAGGGCCAGCTCACAGCAGGTGGGCTACGCCCGCTTGCTCGTCTTGCAGTTCCTTGAGCGTCTTGTTGATGC
>CAIMVC010000396.1 GCA_903844825.1 uncultured Burkholderiales bacterium
CTCCGGTGTTCTCGGCGGGGCGCACGTCTTTCCCGGCGGCAAGCTCGACGAGCAGGACTGCCTGATTCAACCCGGCAGTCTGGACCAGCCAGTTGAGGCGTTGCATCGGCGTTTGAACGAAGCCGAGCTTGACCACAGCACGGCCGCCGGCCTGCATGTGGCCGCACTACGCGAAACCTTTGAAGAGTGTGGCCTGCTGCTGCACCCCGGCCTGGCGCCCGAGGTACCAGGGCGTTTGACACGCCAGCTCAGCGAAGGCATGGGCTTTATGGACGCCATGCGAGCGCTCAAGCTGCCGCTGCCCACCAGCAGCCTGCACCCCTGGTCACGCTGGATCACGCCGCGCACACCGTCCGTGAGCAACCGCCGCTTCGACACCCGCTTTTTTGCCGCCCTGGCGCCCAGCGGGCAAGAGGCCAGCCATGACCAACACGAAGTCACCGAAACCGGCTGGTTCACCCCCGTCGCAGCACTGCAGCACTACTGGAACAACCAGATCAGCCTGGCGCCGGCGCAGATCATGACCTTGAGCCAGTTGGCGCGATTTGTCAGTGCTGGCGCGGTGCTGCAAGCAGCCGCAGAACGATCGCCTGCGCTGATCGAGCCCGAACCGTTTCAACTCAACGGCGAGCGCGTGATTTGCTACCCGGGGGATGCGAGGCACAGCGTCAAAGAGCGCATCTGGGCCGGCCCGACGCGCCTGACCTTTCGCAACCAGCGCTTCGAGGCCGAAGGCGGCCTGGCGGCACTGCTGCCCTGACGCCGCCATAAAACCGAAGCAACAGCACATCGACCAAGGTCGCCTGAAGCGTCAACCCTCAGGCGCTTTGGTTTGGGCACCACCGGTCATCGTCATCGCCTACAACTTCACGCACACCTCAGCGCAGCATCCAGTGCAGAGGGGCCAGCACCAGTTGCGGGAAAACGATCAACAGGCCCATGACCACCACCTGCGACACCAGGAAGGGCCAGACACCCTTGATCACCTCGTGCATCGGAATCCGGCCCACGCCACAGACCACGTTGAGCACGGTGCCAACCGGCGGCGTCAACAGGCCGATAGCGTTATTGATGATGAACAACACGCCAAAGTAAACCGGGTCAATGCCAGCCTGGCGCACCAGCGGCATCAAAACCGGCGTCAGGATCAACACGGTCGGGGCAAAGTCCAGTGCGGTGCCCACCACCAGAACCAACAGCATGAGCATGGCCATGAGCAACATCTTGTTGTCAATGAATGGCTGCATCAGCGCGACGATCTGCGCAGGAATATTGGCTACGGTAATGAGCCAGGCCGAGACCAGGGCTGCGGCCACCAGGAACATCACCACCGACGATGTCTTGGCAGCGTTCAGGATGATCTGGTAGAGATCCCTGACCTTGATCTCGCGGTAGATGAACAAGCCGACGATCAAGGAATAAACCACCGCTACAACGGCCGCCTCGGTCGGCGTGAAGACGCCCATCTTCATGCCGCCAATGATGGTGATGGCCAGCAAATAGGACCAAAAGGCGTTCGCAGTGACCTTGAGTTTTTCAGCCATGGGCACCCGTGGCGCGACCTGCACGTTGTCGTTGCGCGCGACGATCCACCAGGTCACGACCAGCGCCAGCCCCATCAAGATGCCGGGGAAAATTCCGGCCATGAACAGCTTGGAAATTGACACGCCGCCGATGACGCCGAACAAGATAAAGCCAATGGATGGCGGTATCACCGGGGCGATGATGCCACCGGCTGCAATTAGTCCGGCCGAGCGGTCCATGCGGTAACCGGCCTTGCGCATCATGGGCATCAGCACCGCCGCCAGGGCCGCCGTATCCGCCACGGCCGAGCCCGACAGGCTGGCCATGACGATGGCGGCAAACACGGCCACATAACCCAGGCCGCCGCGAAAGTGGCCAACCCACACCAACGCTGAATTGACGATGCGCCGGCTCATGCCGCCGGCGTTCATCAACTCGCCGGCCAGCATGAAAAAGGGCACGGCCATGAGCGGGAAGTTGTCGGCGCCATTGATCAGGTTTTGCGACACGATTTGCGTGTCAAACGAATCGAGGTGCAGCATCAGCGCCACGCCTGAGACCAGCAGCGAAAAAGCCAGCGGCATGCCCAGCGCCATGGCAGCCAGCAAAAAGACGATAAAGACCAGCACAGTCATCGCGCAGCCCCCTTGATGTGTTGTTCGCCGCCATCTTCGGAGTCCTGCACCTGGATCAGGTCTTCATCGCTGAACTCGCCACGCGCCAGGCGCAGCAGCTTGCCCAAAATCAGCAATCCCATGGCGATGCTGGCGACATAACCGACACCGTAGACCCAGCTCATCGGAATTTGCGTGACCGCAGACAAAGTCGTCGCATTGATCTGATGCTGCTTGAAAGTGCCATAGAACATCAGCACACAGCAGCCCAGCATCAACACGTTGGACAAGGCAAAGCAAAATTTCTTGCCGGCACGAGGCAGCAGCCGAATCATGGTGTCGAGCCCCAGGTGCGCGTTTTCGCGCATCGCCACAATGGCACCCAGGAAAGTGATCCAGATGAACAAAAATCGCGAAAGTTCTTCCGAACTGATCAGGCCCGAATTAAAGCCGTAGCGCAGCACCACGTTGCCAAACACCATGATGACCATCACGGACAACATGACGACCAGCGTCAGCTCGGCCAGTCGGAAAAAAAGATCGTTGATTTTTTTCATAGGTCTTGTCATGCCTCCCCCTGCGCGGCACCGATCGGCACCACGCAGCAAGAGGACATAAGGTCAAAGCTTACTTGGTGTCTTCGATGGCCTTGAGCAGGGCGATGCCGTTTTTCTCACCAAAGGTCTTGGCAATCTCGCCGGAGACGATCTTCTGGAACGGCGCCATGTCGACGTTCTCGATGACCTGCATACCAGACTTCTTCAGGTCTGCCACCACCTTGCCAGCATTGCTGGCGTTCAAGGCGCGCTGGTACTTGGCAGCTTCACGGGCCGCCTCGACCATGATGGTCTGGAAGTTGGCCGGCAGGCTGTCGAACTTGGCCTTGTTCATGGACAAGATGATGGGCGAGTAAACATGGTTGCTGACCGTCAGGTGCTTTTGCACTTCATAGAACTTGGACGACCAGGTCACATTGATCGGGTGTTCTTGCGCGTCAAAGGTACCGGTCTCCAGCGCCGTGTACAGCTCGGCAATTGGCATGGGCGAGGGATTCATGCCCAGCAGCTTGAAGGCCTGAATATGGTAAGGGTTGGGCGTCGAGCGGATCTTCAGGCCTTTGAGGTCATCAGGCGTGCGTACCGGGCGCTTGTTATTGGTAAAGGCTCGCCAGCCATTTTCCCAATAAGCCAGCCCCTTCATGCCATGCGGGGCCAGCTCATTGAGCACGCCCGTGCCCACCGCGCCGTCGAGCACGTTGTAGGCGTGCTGCGCGCTGCGAAACACAAAAGGCAATTCCATCGCAGCAGTGTTCGAGACGATACCGTTGTAGTTGGAGGCGCCGCTCGAGACGATGTCGATCGTGCCGCCTCGCACGCCGTTGATCATGGCTGCGTCGTTACCCAACTGATTGGCCGGGAAAATGGTGATCTCGACATCACCCTTGGTACGCTCCTTGACCAGTTCGGCCATCTTGACAGCCGCCGCGTGCTGGCCGTCTGTGGCGTTCACCGCATGACCGAGCTTGAGGTTGTACTTGGCAGCCCAGGCTGCAGAACCCACGCTGGCGATCAGGCAGGCCATCAGTAGTTTTGAAATTTTCATGTGCTTGTCTCCTGGTTGATAAAAAAAAGTTCAATAAAAATCAGCGAACACTCAAAAAACAGCTGCTAAACCCCGAGCGGCTGCAGCGCCCATTCAACGGGCAGCCTAAGCGCCCGCGCCGCCGTCTCAATCGGTTGGCATGGCATATTCGTCGGCACTGAACACCGTGTGAAACACCGTGCCATCGAACATCTCGAACAGCCCCTTGGAGACTTCGCGGCTGCGCATGCGCACCTCCGAGGCCAGCGCCACGTCAATCGACTCGCGGCTGGGGTAGCGCACCGACAACACCATGTCCAGGCGCGGATCGTTCACGTCACTCTCGAGCTGCCTGAGTACGCGCACTTCCTGTGCCCCCGGAAAACGCGTCCACAAGGGCACCAGTTCGTCCCGGATATAGCGGTTAAATGCTTCCTCAAAACCGGGTTTGACCTGACCGCGAAAGAAGGCACAGCGAATGAACATGGAATCCTTTGAAATTAGCGAGAGGGTTGAAAAATCAGGGCCTGGGTGGCTTGTACCACCAGCGCGTCAACGGTTTGTGCCAGATCGAGCGTGATCACGCCGCCCTCGTCAGCCGCGGGTCTTTCGAGCGTACGCAACTGGCTGCTCAGCAAATCAGGCTTCATGTAGTGACCCGTGCGCCGCGACAGGCGCTCGCGTATGAGTTCGCCATCACCATCGAGAAAAATAAAAGAAGTTCCAGGCGCCATCTGCCGAATGTGGTCTCGGTAGGCGCGCTTGAGCGCAGAGCAAGCCACAATGCGCCCGGGCTGGGTCGCGCTGCCGATGGACAGGTAGTCACCAATGCGCTGCAGCCAGGGCCAGCGGTCGGCGTCTTCCAGGGCAATGCCGGCGCGCATCTTGGCAACGCTTTCGGACAGATGCAGGTCATCGCCATCGACCATGGCCAAGCCCAGTTGCTTGGCCAGCGCGTTGGCCAGGGTTGACTTTCCGCAGCCAGACACGCCCATGACAATAATCTGCAAAGACCTGGCAGGGGCAGCGGGCAAGCCAAACCGGTCATTCATGCGGCGGTCCTCAAGCCTGACGCGCGGCCAGGCACTCGGGCACGGGCGTGAGCAAGGGTTGATCCGCAAGCCCCGCCTGCATATTGGCAAACGCCAGGTCGGCCATGGCCCGACGGGTCTGGTGCGTGGCACTGGCCATGTGCGGCGTGAGCACCACATTGGTCAGCGACCAGAGGGCCTCGGGCACATTGGGTTCGTCGGCAAAGACGTCCAGCCCGGCGCCGGCAATGACCCCCGCTTGCAAGGCATGCACCAGCGCCTCTTCGTCCACCACGCTGCCGCGGGCGACATTGATGAGGTAGCCTTTGGGGCCCAAAGCCTTCAGCACCTCGGCATTGATCAGGTGCCGGGTGCCCTGCCCGCCGGGGGTGATCACCACCAGAAAATCCACCTGCGCAGCGAGTTCGGCAGCGCTGGCATAAAACTGCCAGCCAGAAGCCGGCTTTTCCGAGCGTGCGGTGTACGCAATCGACATGTCAAAGGCCGCCGCCCGGCGCGCAATCGCCTGACCAATGCGGCCCAGGCCCACAATGCCCAGCCGCGCGCCCGAGACTTTTCTGCCCAGCGGCATCGGCCCGGCGGGCCAGCGGCCCTGGCGCACATGCTGGTCGGCCTGAGGAATGGTGCGCGCCACGGACAGCATCAGGCCCAGGGCCAGATCGGCCACATCATCGCTCAGCACGCCGGGCGTGTGCGTCACCGCCACGCCCTGCTTGATGGCCGCCTGCACGTCGACACCGTCATAGCCCACGCCAAACACCGACACCAGCTGGAGCTGAGGCATCTGGGCCAGCAGGGAGGCCGGCACGCTGGACTCGCCGCCCGCGGCCACGCCGACGATGCGTGGGGCCAGCGCAGCCCAGGCCGCCGCATCGCCCTCGTGCGCCAACTCATGCACCCGATAGACCGATTTGAGCGCTTGCAAATAAAGCGGGTGCACTTTGGCGACCGCCAGGATATCCAATTCAGACACGACTTGCTCCTGTTCAAATTTCAGCATGACCGCGCCGAAAAACCCCACGGTCGACATGCCAGCCACAGCCGCCCGAAAAGACACTCCGGACAGCGCTATCTCAAAAAGCTCAAACACCCACCAGGGAGAAAGTCGAAAAATTTAGCCCGTGAGAGAAAAACCGATCACTACAATGACCCCGACTCAGAGCCAATCGGGACAGCGCTAGCCTAATAGAGCTCATCCCCGGACCTACTCGGTAATTACCCGCAAACCCATGCACTGATTTGATTGCTGCCCCGATGCCAGCGCCCGCCAAAAATAAACGATCCACCGGCCGCGTGACCCTCCAAGACGTGGCGCAGGCCGCTGGCGTGAGTCCGATCACCGTCTCTCGCGCACTGCGTGGCGAGCGCGCAGTCGACCCCCAACTCGTCGAGCGTGTGATGCAGGCATCCAACCGGCTGGGCTACGTGCCCGACCCGGCGGCGCGCGCGCTGGCGTCGCAGCGCAGCAACCATGTGGCCATCCTGATTCCGCTGCTGTCCAACACCCTCTTCGTGGACCTGCTGGATGCGGCGCAAAAAACACTCAGACCCGCCGGCTTTCAAACCCTGATTGGCGTGACACATTACGACGAAGGCCAGGAGGAGCAGTTGCTACGCGAACAGCTGATGCATCGGCCCGCCGGCCTGCTCATCACGGGCCTGAACCACAACGCCGCCACACAGGCTCTGATCAGCCGCAGCCAGGTACCCTGCGTTCACCTGATGGACCTGCCTGCCGCCAGCGAGCCAAGCCTGCCGCCATCAACCTACTGCGTGGGCTTTAGTCAAAAGGAGGCCGGCGCTAGCCTGACGCGCCATTTGCTGTCCAGCGGCAGACGCCGCATTGCTTTTGCGGGCGCGCAACTTGACCCGCGCGTGATGCAGCGCCTGTACGGCTGGCGCAGCGCGCTACAGGCAGCGCAGCTTTACGACCCCACCCTGGAATGGCTGAACCCGGCCTCGTCCTCGCTGGCCCTGGGCGGTACCTTGTTCGAACAAATCATCGGCCAGCGCCCCGCCGTTGACGCGATCTTCTTTTGCAACGACGACCTGGCCCAGGGCGCCCTGCTGGCAGCGCTTCGTCTGGGCATCAGCGTGCCGCAACAGGTGGCGATTGCCGGCTTCAACGACCTCCCCGGCAGCGACCAGATGCTGCCAGCCCTGACCACGGTGCGCACACCGCGCGCGCAGATCGGCGAGGCCGGTGCCACCATGCTGCTGGGCCTGATGCGCGGCCAGACGCCGGATCAGCCCTGCATTGACCTAGGCTTTGAGGTCATCACCCGGCGCAGCAGCTGAGCCGGGAAGGGAGCAGCTAGATCGTGCTGGCAGCCCGGTGCTGGCAGTGCGACTGCCTCAGTTCAGGCCCGCCTTGACCACGTTGATCAAGGGCTGACCCTGGGACAACCGTGACAGGTTCTCCGCCATGGTTTGCTGACGCC
>CAIMVC010000397.1 GCA_903844825.1 uncultured Burkholderiales bacterium
CCAAGTACGTGATCGGACTGCGGTTACCAACTCCCGGAAAACACCCCCCGCATGAAAGCCTCCCAGTTCTTCATCTCGACTCTCAAGGAAGCGCCTGCGGACGCAGAAGTCGTCAGTCACCAGCTCATGATGCGTGCCGGCATGATCAAAAAACTCGGCGCTGGCATCTACAACTACATGCCCATGGGCCTGCGCGTGATTCGCAAGGTCGAAGCCATCGTGCGTGAGGAAATGAACCGCGCCGGTGCTGTCGAGCTGTCCATGCCGGTGATCCAGCCCGCCGAGCTGTGGCAGGAAACTGGCCGCTTTGAAAAGATGGGGCCCGAGCTGTTGCGGATTCAGGACCGGCATGGTCGCGATTTTGTGGTTCAGCCCACCAGCGAGGAAGTCATCACCGACATCGTGCGGCAGGACATCCGCAGTTACAAACAATTGCCCAAAAACTTCTACCAGATTCAGACAAAATTTCGCGACGAGCGGCGACCACGCTTTGGCCTGATGCGCGGCCGCGAATTCATCATGAAGGATGCCTACAGCTTTGACCGGGACATGCCTGCGGCCAAGGCCAGCTACCAGATCATGGCCGAGGCTTATCGCAAGATATTTGACCGTTTTGGCCTGCGCTACCGCGCCGTGGCTGCCGACAGCGGCGCCATTGGTGGCGACCTGAGCGAAGAGTTTCAGGTCATCGCCGCTACCGGCGAAGATGCGATTGTTTATTGCCCAGGCAGCGACTACGCGGCCAACATGGAAAAAGCCGAAGCCCTGGCCCCTGCCGGCCCGCGCGCTGGCGCCAGCCAAGACCTGGCCAAAACGCCAACGCCGGGCAAAAGCACCTGCACCGAGGTGGCCGAACTGCTCGGCTTGCCCCTGCGGCAAACCGTTAAGTCGCTGGTGCTCGCGACAGACCCAAGCGGCGCCGACGGCGAAGCCAGCAAGACCCAGGTCTGGCTCTTGCTGTTGCGCGGTGACCATGACATGAACGAGGTCAAGGTGGGCAAAGTCGCTGGTCTGGAGGGCTTTCGCTTTGCCACGCTGGCCGAGATCGAGGATCATTTCGGCTGCAAACCCGGCTACCTCGGGCCGCTGAAGCTGCAAAAACCGGTCAAGCTGGTGGTAGACCGCGAAGTCGCCGTGATGAGTGACTGGATCTGTGGCGCCAACGAGGTCGACTTCCACCTCACTGGCGTGAATTGGGGGCGTGACCTGCCTGAGCCTGACGTGGTGGCCGATCTGCGCAACGTGGTGCCCGGCGACCTCTCGCCGGACGGACTGGGAGAATTGGCGATTGAGCGTGGCATTGAGGTGGGGCATGTGTTTTACCTAGGCACCAAGTACAGCCGTGCCATGAACGCCACCTTTCTGGGCGAAAACGGCAAACCCCAATTTCTGGAAATGGGTTGCTACGGCATCGGCGTTACCCGTTTGTCGGCGGCGGCGATTGAGCAAAACCATGACGAGCGCGGCATCATCTGGCCCGATGCCATCGCACCTTTTACCGCGGTCATCTGCCCCATCGGCGCCCACCGAAGCGCTGAAGTTCGAGAAGCTGCACAAAAACTGCATGACGACCTGATCGCCATGGGCGTCGACGTTTTACTCGATGACCGCGATGAACGCCCCGGCGCCATGTTTGCCGAGTGGGAGTTGATCGGCGTGCCGCACCGGCTGGTGATTTCAGAGCGTGGCCTCAAGGAAGGTCAGCTGGAATACCAGCACCGACGCGACACGACCGCGATCAAGATCGAGGCGGCTGGCGTGCTGGACTTCATGAAGGGCAAACTGGGTTCATGAAAGCCCCGCCAGGCGCCGCTAGCGGCATCCTGGATGCCGTAAGCAGGCGCGCCACGCGCAGACATTGGTTCAGGCACCTCAGCGGTGCGGGGCTGATGTTCTGGCAAGGGCTTCCCGCCTGGGCCGGCAGTCAAGTCGAAGAGCCCCTGATGGATGCCGTTCGCACGGCGCTGACTTCTGCCATCGCCAGTCGCGGCCCACCGCGGCCGGTCTTCGCCAACGAGCATGCCCGCATCGAACATGAGCGCTGGCTGGCCGCCACTGCTCAGCGACTGCAGTCCCGATTTGCCGACGCGCAAATTCGCCACGAGTTCCTGCAAACCGTCTGGTACGAGGCCAAACGGGCCCGCCTTGATGTACCCCTGGTCCTTGGACTGATCCAGGTTGAGAGCAATTTCCGCAAGTTCGCGGTGAGTTCAGCGGGCGCGCGCGGATTCATGCAAGTCATGCCGTTTTGGGCCCGCGTCATCGGGGATGGTGACGCCAGCAAACTGTTTGACTTGCAAACAAACCTGCGCTTTGGCTGCGTGATCCTGCGGCACTACCTGGACCAGGAACGTGGCGACCTCTTCATGGGTCTGGGTCGCTACAACGGTTCGCGTGGACACTCAGCCTATCCGGGCGCCGTGATCACGGCAAGCCGTCAGTGGGACTGGTCAGCCTGAGATCCAAGCGCTTGCATGGGTGGCACCTAAAAAGTGACGTTCCTGCGCAAACCAGGCCAGCACCGGAACGGTTCCTGGCAGCACGGGCTGGACCTGAACCGGCAGCGTCTGCCAGGCATGTAACTGCCCCTCTTTCATTTCGAGTGCACCGGTCCAGTCGAAGATTTTGCAGAAATTCAGGCGCACCCGGGCATGCGGGTAGTCCACCACTTCAACGCGCCAGGGATGCACCTTACCGATGACAATGCCGATTTCTTCGTGCAACTCACGGCGCAAGGCCTCCTCAACGCTTTCACCAGCCTCCAGCTTGCCGCCAGGGAACTCCCAATAACCCTCGTAGACCTTGCCGGGCGGGCGGGAAGTCAGCAAAAAGTCACCCGCGGGCTGAATCAGAACGCCGACAGCCACGTTGACGACGGGCCGATCTATGCCGCCTTCTCGAGGCTTCTCGGCGTCAGCCCATAGCACCGGCCCGGTCACGCAGCCAGCGCGTGCTGACCCGCGTAATCGCGAGCGAACTGGTAAGCCACACGCCCGCTGCGTGAGCCTCGCTCGAGCGCCCAGACCAGCGAAGCACCACGAGCGGCCTCAATGTCGGCCAGGCCAACACCGAAAGACGAAAGCCATTGGGCGACGATGGTGAGGTACTCGTCCTGGCTGAAGGGGTAGAAACTGACCCACAAACCAAATCGCTCGGACAGCGAAATTTTCTCCTCCACGACTTCGCCAGGATGAACCTCCCCGTCGTCGCTGTGCGTGTAGGTGAGGTTCTCGGTCATGTACTCGGGCAGCAAATGGCGGCGGTTGCTTGTCGCGTAAATCAGGACATTGGGCGTGGCCGCAGCAACCGAGCCGTCCAGGATGGACTTGAGCGCCTTGTAGCCCGACTCGCCTTCTTCAAAGCTGAGGTCGTCGCAAAAAATAATGAATTTTTCACTCAGGCCAAAGACCAGGTCGACGATGTCGGGCAGGTCTGTCAGATCGGCTTTGTCGACTTCGATCAAACGCAGACCACGCGGCGCGTACTCGTTCAGACAGGCTTTGATCAATGACGACTTGCCCGTGCCGCGCGAGCCGGTCAGCAAGACGTTGTTGGCCGGCTGCCCACTGACAAACTGCTCGGTGTTGCGACGAATCTTGTCTTTTTGTGCATCGATCTCTTTCAGGTCCGTCAGGCCCATGCTGCCCAGGTGGCGCACCGGCTCCAGCGCACCGTGACCAGAACTGCGCTTGCGGTAACGGTAGGCGACCGAGGCCGACCAGTCCGGCGCAGTCAAAGGCTGCGGCAAGATCGATTCAATGCGAGTGACCAGCGACTCAACGCGGACCAGGAGACTTTCAAAGGCGGTGTTCATCAGGGGCTTAGCTTCGGTAATCGGCGTTGATCTTGACGTAGTCATAGGACAGGTCGCAGGTCCAGACGGTGTCCGAGGCCGTGCCCCGACCCAGCAGAACGCGGATGGCGATTTCGCTTTGCTTCATGACACGCTGGCCATCGGCCTCGACGTAGTCCACATGGCGACCGCCCTGCCGGGCAACCAGCACATCATCGAGATACAGGTCGATACCGGTCTGCTCAAGGTCTTCGATGCCGGCGTAACCCACTGCGGCCAGGATTCGGCCTAGGTTGGGATCACTGGCAAAAAATGCGGTCTTGACCAGTGGTGAGTGGGCAATCGCATAAGCCACCTGGCGGCATTCAGCGGCCGTGCGGCCCTGTTCCACCGATATCGAGATGAACTTGGTGGCACCTTCGCCGTCGCGCACGATGGCCTGGGCCAGCTGCCGCGCAATGCCTAGCAAGGCCCCGCGCAGGGCCTGACCTTCAGGACTGTCCAGCGACGTGATCGGTGGGTGCGCAGCCTGGTTGGTGGCGATCACCACGAAAGAGTCGTTGGTCGAGGTATCGCCATCCACCGTCACGCGGTTGAAGGATCCGTCGGCCAGTTCCCGCGCCAGGGAGGCCATCAGCTGCTGGGACACGCAAGCATCGGTACCCAGAAAACCCAGCATGGTCGCCATGTTGGGACGGATCATGCCGGCACCTTTGCTGATGCCGGTCACCGTGACCGACGCACCAGCGATATTCACACGGGTGGAAAACGCCTTGGGCACCGTGTCGGTGGTCATGATGGCTTCTGCTGCCCTGGCCCAGTTGTCTTCTCTGGCGTCAGCCAGCGCCGCCGGCAGGCCGGCCGCAATTCGCTCATGAGGCAAGGGCTCCATGATCACACCGGTCGAAAACGGCAGAATTTGTTCTGGCGCCAGGTTGAGTTCGCGGGCCAGGGCGATGCAGCTGGCATGGGCGCGCATCAGCCCGTCGGAGCCGGTGCCCGCGTTGGCATTGCCGGTGTTGATCAGCATGGCGCGAATGCCATGGCTGGCGCCGGCATTGAGCGCCAGATGCTCACGGCAAATCTGGACCGGTGCAGCGCAAAAACGGTTTTGCGTGAACACCGCCCCGACCGAACTGCCCTCTGCCAGCAACAGGATTGCCAAGTCCTTGCGGCCGGCCTTGCGGATGCCTGCCTCAGCAATACCCCAGCGCAAGCCGGGCACCGGGTACAAGAGCTCAGCGGGGGTGGCCACGAGGTTGACGGGCATGGTTGTTCTCCTGACTTTCAAAAACGCGACAAAAATCCTGGCCCGGTCGAATCAGTTCAGCTTGCCGTGGCACTGCTTGTACTTCTTACCTGAGCCGCAAGGGCAGGGGTCGTTGCGACCGACGCGGGGAACTGCGTCGCCCTGACTGGCCATAAAGTCCATGAACTGGCGCTCCTGCTCGCTTGTCACCGTGGGCTGACCCGACTCGTCGGGCGCCGAATAGGTCACGTTGGCAATCTGCTCGGCGCGCTGCTCAATGTCCTCGGCCGCCTGCTCGAGCTGCTCGCTGGACTGCACCTTGACGGTCATTAGCACACGCGTGACTTCGTTTTTAACGCTGTCGAGCAGTTGACCAAACAATTCGAAGGCTTCGCGCTTGTATTCCTGTTTAGGCTGCTTCTGCGCATAGCCGCGCAGGTGAATGCCCTGGCGCAGGTAGTCCAGCGCGCTCAGGTGATCGCGCCAGTGCGTGTCGATGCTTTGCAACAGCACCATGCGCTCGAACTGCGTGAAGTTTTCCTCGCCGATGCTTTGAACCTTGGCCGCAAAAGCAGCATGCGCCGCCGCAGTCACTTTTTCAAGGACGTCTTCATCCGTCAGGGCGGTGGCAGCCGCCAGCTCTTGCTGCAAGGGCAATTCGATCGCCCACTCGTCGCGCAAGACCTTTTCAAGAGCCGGCAGATCCCATTGCTCTTCAACACTTTCGAGCGGCACAAACTGGCGCGTCAGGTCGGCAAAGCAACCCTCACGCAAGGAGGCGATCTGGCCTTGCAGGTTGACGGCGTCCATGATGTCGTTGCGCTGCTGGTAGATCACCTTGCGCTGGTCATTGGCGACATCGTCGTATTCAAGCAATTGCTTGCGCATGTCAAAGTTGCGCGCCTCGACCTTGCGCTGCGCTGACTCGATGCTGCGGGTGACGATACCCGCCTCAATGGCCTCGCCATCCGGCATCTTGAGTCGGTCCATGATGGACTTGACGCGTTCGCCCGCAAAAATGCGCATCAGCGGGTCGTCGAGGCTCAGATAAAAACGCGAGGAGCCGGGGTCACCCTGCCGGCCTGAACGGCCACGCAACTGGTTGTCAATGCGCCGCGACTCGTGACGCTCGGTGGCAATGATGCGCAGGCCTCCCAGCGACTTGACAAGCTCGTGATCCTTGCCCCATTGGGCGCGCAGCACCGTGATTTGCGCTTCTTTTGCAGCGGCATCCAGCGCGTCATCAGCCTCGACGGCCTCAATCAATTTTTCGACATTGCCGCCCAGCACAATGTCCGTCCCACGGCCTGCCATGTTGGTGGCGATCGTGATCATCCCAGGCCGTCCGGCTTGTGCCACGATGTCCGCTTCGCGCGCGTGCTGCTTGGCGTTGAGCACCTGGTGCGGCAATTTTTCTTTCTCAAGAAGTTGGTCGATGATTTCCGAATTTTCAATCGAGGTAGTGCCGACCAGCACCGGTTGGCCGCGCTCGTGGCACTCACGAATGTCCTTGATCGCCGCTTCATATTTCTCGCGGGTGGTCTTGTAGACGCGGTCGAGCTGGTCATCACGGCGGCTGGGGCGGTTGGGCGGAATGACGGTGGTTTCGAGCCCGTAGATTTCCTGAAACTCATAAGCTTCGGTATCGGCCGTGCCCGTCATGCCCGCCAGCTTGCCATACAGCCTGAAATAGTTCTGGAAGGTGATCGAGGCCATGGTCTGGTTTTCAGCCTGAATGGCCACGCCCTCCTTGGCTTCGACGGCCTGATGCAACCCATCGCTCCAACGGCGACCGGACATCAGGCGGCCCGTGAATTCGTCGACGATCACTACCTCGCCGTCCTGCACCACGTAGTGCTGATCGCGGTGATAAATGTTGTTGGCCCGCAGCGCAGCGTAAAGATGATGCACCAGCGTGATGTTGGCCGGATCGTAGAGCGTGGCGCCTTCGGGAATTAGTCCCATACCAAACAGTATTTTTTCGGCGTGCTCATGGCCCTGCTCGGTCAGGAAAACCTGGTGGGTCTTTTCGTCGACCGTGAAGTCACCTGGCGTGATGATGCCCTCCCCCGTACGCGGATCGGCTTCGCCTTCCTGGCGAACCATGAGCGGCACCACCTTGTTCATGGCCAGGTAAAGCTCGGTGTGGTCTTCGGCCTGACCGCTGATGATCAAAGGCGTTCGCGCCTCGTCAATCAAGATCGAATCAACCTCGTCAACGATCGCGAAGTTCAGACCGCGCTGCACACGGTCGGCCACCTCGTAGACCATGTTGTCTCGCAGGTAATCGAAGCCATATTCGTTGTTGGTGCCGTACGTGATGTCCGACCGATAAGCGACCTGCTTTTCCTCGCGGGACATTTGCGGCAGGTTGATGCCCACCGACAAGCCAAGGAAGTTATAGAGCTTGCCCATCCAGCGGGCATCGCGGCTGGCCAGATAGTCGTTGACCGTGACCACATGTACGCCCTTGCCTGACAAGGCGTTGAGGTAGACCGGCAAGGTCGCCGTCAAGGTCTTGCCCTCGCCCGTACCCATTTCGGAAATCTTGCCGTTGTGCAGGGCCATACCGCCGAGCATCTGAACGTCAAAGTGGCGCATCTTCATGACCCGCTTGCTGCCCTCACGCACGACGGCAAAGGCTTCAGGCAGGACGGTATCGAGCGATTCACCGGCAGCCACGCGGTCTTTGAACTCCTGGGTCTTGGCGCGCAATTGCTCATCGCCCAACTGTTCGAACTGGTTTTCTAAAGCATTGATGCGGTCAATGGTCTTGCGGTAGGTTTTCAGCAACCGCTCATTGCGGCTACCGAAGAGTTTTGTCAGGATGTTGGAAGCCATAAATGAGCAGCCGCGCCAGCAGCCAGAAGCTGACCGTGCGGCCGAAATCCCTTACTGATTGAGAACTTGGCGAGAACTGGAACAAAGTGCACAAGCCGTTGACCCGGCACTGTGCAAACCCCGTATTTTACGTCCGTCGCAACGCCTGCCCCCGGCGCCAACTGGCACATCCGCCAATGCGTTGACCCAACGCCGCCTGCGAGCTGCTTTGTGTCTTATTTCTTTGCTGCAGTTCCTGACGCCACCAGAGCTGTAGGGGACAAGCCCTGCCCGGCACGCAGGAATTTTTGGGGGTCCTGCAGAACCCCTTTGACGAGTACCTCAAAATGCAAGTGTGAGCCCGTCGAGCGCCCTGTCGAGCCAACCTCCGCAATTTTTTGACCCCTCTTGATGAGGTCACCTTTTTTGACAAATACACGCGAGGCATGGGCGTAACGGGTCAGCAAGTCATTGCCGTGATCAAGCTCCACCAGGTTGCCGTAATCGGGCTGACGTTCCTGGGTGACCACCACGCCACCGGCGGCCGCCAAAATGGCTGTGCCCGGCTCCGCAGCAAAATCCAGACCTGTGTGCAGCGCGCTGCGCCCGGTCAGAGGGTCAATGCGCCAGCCAAAGGGCGAGCCCGGCGATATACCCGCCACGGGCAACTGGGTCGGCACCATGCTGCTGCGAACCTTTTGATCGAACAGCCGCGTTTCCAGCACTGTCAACAGGTCTGCGCCATGGTCGGAGGCTGCATGGAGCTCATTGAGGTGCGCCTGCAGTTCGCCCAGACTGAGCGATCGCTCGCTCACCAACGCGCCGCCCCGGCCGGGCATTCCCTTGAGATCGGACAGCGGCAGCCCTGCCAAGCCAGACACACGCTCTCCCAGGGACTCGAGTTGCAGCATCTTGGCCTGCATTTCACCGACTCGCTTGGCCATGACGTCGAGGTTTTCACGCAGATAGCGGTCTCGTTGTGCAGGCTCACCCTGACCCGGTGACCCGGCCAGTGGCGGGATGGTTCGCCACCCTTGGGAAACGCCCTTGAGGTACACCGCGTGATACAGCACGGCCGTCACCGACAAGAGCAACAAAGCCGTAGCGGAGGCCAGACCGGCCAGACGCCGACCTCCCAGATAGATGGTCTTGCCCCGGAACAACCAGGCATCCGTGATAATCAATTGCACCTGCAACCTCCTGCATCTACGGCTCCCATGCGCTTGCGCGCCCAGCCTTCACGTGAACCAAACTCCACGACCGTCCCGCGCCATCACTTTCAGTCAGGCCATTGACAACTCCCCACCCTTGGCACGACTAGCTGCCATGGTGGGGCAATCGAATGCCATGCTGAGGTGCGTCGAGCCACTGATTCCAGCTTCCTTGCGCTCAGCTGTCAAGGCCGGTCCGCTTGATGAAGGAATCTGGTGCCTGCTCATTACCGGGAATGCGGCAGCAGCCAAAGTCAGGCAGCTCAAGCCCCTGATCGAGGTCCGGTTGAGCGACGAGGGCTGGAAGGTTACCTCAATTAGGCTCAAAGTAGTCAACTTTCGCTAGGGCGACGCAATGAAAAAAAGCCAGACCTTTTGGGTCTGGCTTTTTACATGGTGCCGATTATCGGATTCGAACTGATGACCTACCGCTTACAAGGCGGTTGCTCTACCAACTGAGCTAAATCGGCGAAGCTATAGTTTACTTCACTCGCTTGAGCGAAGGCCGCGGACCCGGCGGTGGTTTGGGAGGTTCTGGCGCCACCGTCGGCGGCGAAGCCTCGCCGGCGGGCTGTAGTGCATCACTCACGAACTGTATTACCCTGCCCTCCGGCGCCAGCGGCTCAGGCACGGCAGTCGGAGCCAAGACCCTCGAGACCGGCTCGCCCGCCAAAGGTTCCTCCCGCCCTGCCTCATCAATGGACGCAGCAGGAGAGGGGAAAGCCATCCCTTGACCGTTCTCACGGGCATAGATGGCGATCACACGGCTGATGGGAACAACGATCTCCCTAGCGCTGCCCGCAAAGCGCGCTTTGAACTCAATGAACTCATTACCCAGCTTGAGCGAGCTCGTCGCGTCAAAACTGATGTTCAAAACAATTTCGTTGTTCTTCACATATTCGCGCGGGACCTGAACGCTTTGGTCGACCATCACCGCCACATAAGGTGTCAGACCATTGTCAGTGCACCACTCGTACAACGCCCGGATCAGGTACGGGCGAGTCGAAGTCGAGTCCAGATCATTCATGAAGTGAGCCACCAAGCACAGATGCCGCAATTACTTGCGCATGACCTTTTCTGAAGGCGTCAATGCCTCGATGTAGGCCGGACGCGAAAAAATTCGCTCGGCATACTTGAGCAGTGGCCCGGCGTTCTTGGACAGCTCGATACCGTAATAGTCCAGACGCCACAGCAGCGGCGCAATGGCGACATCCAGCATCGAGAAGTTATCGCCGAGCATGAATTTGTTCTTGAGGAACACCGGAGCCAGCTGAGTCAGGCGGTCGCGAATATGAGCCCGCGCTTTTTCGAGGGCCTTCTCATTGCCCTTGGACGCACGCGACTCGAGCGTGCTGACGTGCACAAAGAGTTCTTTTTCAAAATTCAGCAGGAACAGTCGTACACGGGCGCGGTCGACCGGATCGCCGGGCATCAACTGCGGGTGAGGAAAACGCTCATCGATGTACTCGTTGATGATGTTGGACTCGTACAGGATCAAGTCGCGCTCAACCAGTATGGGAACTTGCCCGTACGGGTTCATCACATTGATGTCTTCGGGCTTGTTGTAAAGGTCAACATCGCGAATCTCGAAATCCATGCCTTTTTCAAACAGCACAAAGCGGCAGCGATGCGAAAACGGGCAGGTCGTGCCGGAATAAAGGACCATCATGGCGGGAACTCCTAGATACAAAGGAGCGGCAGACCCAAGGTTAAATAACCTTCAGCGTGCCACTCCAGAAGATGTCGAGGCACGAGTGCCCGACGAAAATTTTATTTGACGTTTTTCCAGAAAGACGCATTCAGACGCCAGGCAATCACCGTAAACATGCCTAGGAAAAGCAAGACCCACACGCCAATTCGCACGCGCGCATTTTGAGCAGGCTCGCCCATCCACTGCAGATAGCCAACCAAATCGCCCATAGCCTGGTCGTAGGCCAGCGGTGACATCGTACCCGGCGTCACTTGCTTCCAACCCTTGAAGACCTTGGACTCATGGCCATGGCTTGTTTGAGTCTCAAAAATGGGTTCGCGTGTTCCCTGCAACTCCCACAACACATGCGGCATGGCGACATTCGGAAAAGCCAGGTTGTTCCAACCCGTGGCTTTAGTCTCGTCACGGTAGTAGGTGCGCAAATAGGTGTAGAGATAGTCCGCACCAGTACCTTGAGAGCCTGAGCGGGAACGAGCAATCAAGGTCAGGTCGGGCGGGTTGCCACCGAACCAGGCCTTGGCCTGCTTCGGGTCAATCGCCGCCTTCATGGTCTCGCCGACCTTGTCAGTCGTGAATAACAAGTTGTCCTTGATCTGTTGCTCAGTCAGGCCAATATCGCCCAGGCGGTTGTAACGCATAAACGCTGCCGAATGGCAGTTCAGGCAATAGTTGACGAACAGCTTGGCACCATTTTGCAGGGCGCCCAAATCGTTGGTTTTATTGGGTGCTTTGTCCCAAGCCAGGCCATCAGAACCAGCTTGTGCCCCGGAGACGAACACCAGACAGGCCATCAAAGCCAGCGCCAGTTGTTTGAATTTTTTCATGCTAAGAAATCTCCAGCTCAATGGGCAGCAAATGTCACGCGATCGGGCACGCGCTTGAAGGTGCCCAACCGACTCCACCACGGCATCAAGAGGAAGAAGCCGAAGTAAAACAGGGTTCCAACCTGCGACACGCGCTCGTTGATGGGTGAGGGCGGCTTGATGCCAAGATAACCCAGCACAATGAAAACCACCACAAAAGTGGCATACATGTATTTATGCCAGTCAGGACGGTAGCGAATGGATTTGACTTCGCTGTTGTCCAGCCATGGCAGGAAGAACAAGATGATGACCGCGCCACCCATGACAACCACGCCCCAGAATTTGGCATCGATCATCAACATCACTGCGATCAAGCCTGCAGCGGCCACCAGGACGCCGATTTTGAACATGGCAGCCAGCCGGCTCTTGAGAACCGTGAAGGCCGCAGCGGCCACCACGCAAGCAACCAGTGCGTACATCATCTCGCCGGTAATCGCACGCAGCATTGAGTAAAACGGTGTGAAATACCAGACCGGAGCGATGTGGGATGGCGTCTTCAGGGAGTCGGCCGGAATGAAGTTGTTGTACTCGAGGAAATAACCTCCGGCTTCAGGCGCAAAGAAGATGATGGCGGTGAAGACCAACAGAAACACGCTGACCGCAAAAATGTCATGCACCGTGTAATAGGGGTGAAAGGGAATGCCGTCCAGTGGATTGCCCTTGGCGTCCTTGGTCGCCTTGATTTCAACACCGTCAGGATTGTTGGAGCCCACCTCATGCAGGGCAATCAGGTGCGCCACGACCAGACCCAGCAGGACCAGTGGCACTGCAATCACGTGAAAGGCGAAGAAGCGGTTCAATGTGGCGTCGCCCACCACGTAGTCGCCGCGAATGAGCAGGGCCAGATCAGGACCGATGAACGGAATAGCGGCGAACAAATTGACGATCACCTGCGCACCCCAGTAGCTCATCTGGCCCCACGGCAGCAAGTAACCCATGAAGGCTTCGGCCATCAACGCCAGAAAAATAGCACAACCAAAAATCCAGATCAGTTCACGCGGCTTGCGGTAACTGCCATAAATCAGGCCGCGAAACATGTGCAGGTACACCACAATGAAGAAGGCGCTGGCGCCCGTGGAGTGCATGTAGCGGATCAGCCAGCCCCACGGCACATCGCGCATGATGTACTCGACCGAACCGAAAGCCTGAGCTGCGTCAGGCTTGTAATTCATGGTCAGGAAAATACCCGTGACGATCTGGATCACCAACACCAGCAAAGCCAGGGAGCCGAACACATACCAGAAGTTGAAGTTCTTCGGGGCGTAGTACTCGCCAATGTGCTCTTTGTAGAGCTTGCTGGCGGGAAAACGGTTGTCGACCCAGTTCAGCAACTTGGCGCCGACGGGAGCGTCAGGGGAAATTTCTTTTAGTTCAGCCATATCGATTCCTACTCAGTGATGGACCGGCCTGCGGTGTTCGCAGACAAAGGTCCTGACAAGCTTCAGGCCTTCTTATCGTCGCCGATCAGCAAGCGATTCTCGGACAGGTACATGTGCGGCGGCACCTCCAGATTATCCGGCGCAGGCTTATTCTTGTAGACGCGACCGGCCAGGTCGAAGGTAGAACCATGGCAGGGACAGAGGAAACCGCCTTGCCAGTCGTCTGGCAGGGAGGGCTGCGCTCCGGGCTGCAACTTGTCAACCGGCGAGCAACCTAGGTGCGAACAAATACCGACGGCCACCATGATTTCCGGCTTGATGGAGCGGTTGGCATTGCGGGCGTATTTTGGCGTGAGCTCGTCAACCTTGCGCATGGAATTGGGATCAGCGAGCTGGTTTTCGACATTTTTGAGCGCGGCCAACTGCTCGGGCGTACGCTTGATGATCCAGACCGGCTTGCCGCGCCACTCGACGGTGACCTTTTCGCCGGCCTTGAGGGCAGAAATATCCACCTCCACAGCAGCACCTGCGGCTTTGGCGCGCTCGGAAGGCTGAAATGTGCTTACAAATGGCACCGCAACAGCAGCAACACCGGCACCGCCGACGGCGCAGGTCGCCACGATCCAGGTTCTTTTCTGCTGGTCTACAGTTGCGCCCGAGTCGGGGGCAACGCTTGCATTAACGCTTGCTTGGGTCATGAGGTTCCTTCAAGAGCTCGCTTGAAAAAGACTTATT
Organism: uncultured Burkholderiales bacterium; assembly: GCA_903844825.1. Classification (GTDB taxonomy): domain Bacteria; phylum Pseudomonadota; class Gammaproteobacteria; order Burkholderiales; family Burkholderiaceae_C; genus Polaromonas. The sequence continues at coordinate 13,762 of CAIMVC010000397.1, forward strand.
GGGGTCAACCCGACATTGTAGCGGAGCGCGAAGACGGTTTTCAACGTCCTGCCAACGAGTCGATCCAGTCTCAGCCAGTTGTGAGACTCGCCGCTCGGATTCATGGTCGCGCTGATCAAGACGGCGCCGCAGACACCATAATCTTTAAGAAATCATTCGATAAAAAACTTCAAAAATAATACCAAATAGCTCTATAAACTCCAGGTTCATTGTTCCTCAAGTCGCATCCACCCAATAAAAAGGCACACATGTCTATCGCTCAAGAATTCAAAGAATTCGCCCTCAAAGGCAACGTCATCGACTTGGCCGTCGGCGTCATCATCGGCGCAGCCTTCAGCAAGATCGTGGACTCGGTCGTGGCCGACCTGATCATGCCGCTGGCTTCCATGCTGATTGGTAAGCTGGATTTTTCGAATCTGTTTTTGGTGCTGGGCACACCCCCTCAGGGGACGGCCGTGACACTCGACGCACTGAAAAAAGCGGGTGTGCCAGTGTTCGCGTACGGTAACTTCATCACGGTGTCGGTCAACTTCATGATCCTGGCCTTCATCATTTTCCTGATGGTCAAGCAGATCAATCGCCTCAAGCGCGATCAGACCCCTGTTCCAGCGGCGGCCCCCGCAGCGCCGCCCGCAACACCGGAGGACATTTCTTTGTTGCGGGAAATTCGCGACAGCCTGAAAAAATCAGGCTGAACATCCCTCTCGAGCGGCTAGCTGCGCAAGAAATATCAGGCGGCGAGGTCGCGTGCCATGCGCAGCGCAGCGATCAGGCTGGACGGATCGGCTTTGCCCGTTCCGGCAATGTCAAACGCTGTTCCGTGATCAGGGCTGGTGCGCACCAGCGGCAAGCCGAGCGTGACGTTAACGCCCTGCTCGACTCCTAGGTATTTGACCGGGATAAGGCCCTGATCGTGGTACATCGCCACCACCACGTCAAACTCGCCGGGATGCCCGGATCGCCCACGCGCGCGCATGAACACCGTATCCGGTGCCAACGGGCCGTGAACATCCAGACCCCGCGCCCGAGCCGCAGCCACCGCAGGCACGATCACGTCAAGCTCCTCGCGCCCAAAAAGACCGTTTTCACCCGCATGCGGATTGAGTCCCGCCACCGCAATGCGCGCCGCTCGTCCCAGGGCGCGGCTAAGTGCTGTATGGCTGATTTCAATGGTCTCCAGAACCCGATCGAAGGTCACCGCATCAATGGCCTGCCTGAGCGAGACATGAATGCTGACCAACACAGTTTTGAGCTCTGGGTTGGCCAGCATCATGCGCACCGGCAGCGCCGCAGTCGTTGTACCCATGAACGCTGCCGCCTCGGCCTGCAACATTTCCGTGTGACCAGGAAAGTGCGACCAGCGCTCGCCGGCTGCCGACAGGGCCTCTTTATGAATCGGCGCCGTGACCATGGCGCAGGCCTGACCCGCCAGCACCGCACGCGCAGCGGTCTCGATACACTGCGCCGAAGCGCGGCCAGCGGCTGCACTGACTTGCCCCCAGGCGGGCAATTGCGTCAATTCACAGGCCTGCACCAGCGCCATGGCGCCAGGGGGCACCGCCTGCACATCGGCCAGCGACGAAAACTCGGCCAGCGCCAGCGACCGACCCGCACCGCCTTGCTGCTGCAAACGTATGGCGCGCCGCATCACCTCGACGTCGCCCACAACCACGCAGTCAGCCGTGTCCTGCGGGGCCTGGATGAAGGCCTTGGCAATGATCTCACTACCGATGCCGGCGGGATCGCCCATGGTGATCAGCACAGGCTTCATGCGCTGATCGCCTTGGACGACTTGGAAGACTTGAATGTAAAGTTGCGTTGCACCTGGCGCATGGTCCGAGCCTTCAGGCGGGGTTGTCAATATCGATGAACTGATGCGTCAACCCCCACTGCGCCGCCACGTGGCCAGCCACGGCAGGGGCACCATAACGCTCCGATGCGTGGTGACCACAGGCGATGAAAGGCACACCCAACTCACGCGCGTAATGGGCCTGTGGCTCGGAGATTTCGCCAGTGATAAACGCATCGGCGCCAGCAGCTATGGCGGCCTCAAAGTACCCTTGCGCGCCGCCGGTGCACCAAGCAATGTGTTGCACAGGCCGGTCGGCCGGACCGACCAGCACCACCGAGTGTTTCAGTCGCTCTTTCACGGCGCGCGCCAGCTGCTGGGCGCTCGCGTAAGGCTGACCATCCAGACGCTCCCCGAGAAAACCCAAACCGTTGTCACCGAAGCGCCCAGCCGCACCCGCGTAAGCCTGCAGACCCAGCTCAAGGGCCAGCTGCGCGTTATTGCCCAGCGCCGGATGCGCATCCAGAGGCAAATGGTAGGCAAACAAGTTAATGTCATGCGCCAGTAGCAGAGCCAGTCGCTGCTTCATCCAGCCGGTCACCCGGCCATCCTGGCCACGCCAGAACAGCCCATGGTGAACAAAGATGGCGTCAGCACGCGCCTCAATCGCTGCTTCAATCAAGGCGGCACTGGCCGTCACCCCGGACACCAGGCGGCGAATCTGAGCGCGACCTTCGACCTGCAGACCATTGGGGCCGTAGTCCTTGAAATTTGCTGGCTGCAGCAATTCATCAAAGATGCTCAGCAGTTGCGAGCGCGACAAACCGGCTGCAAGTGGTGCCGTCATGACAAACCCATTTCATTCATGTTTTTGATTATCCATGGCGCACAGGGGTGCGAAAACCATGCAAGCCGGCAGACGAGCTGAAAAGCAAAATCCGACCCGACTCGCACTTCCAGATGAGGCTCCATGCGCCTGAAATTCGGTGAAAATCAAATTCCTTTCGCCCCATCCAGGTCCGCCTGTTTTCCGCCTGATTCCAACAAACTTCCCACCCATGCGCAAATTCTGGCTCCTGTTTTCCCAGTCGGTAACGGTGTTGCTCGCCGGCTATTTTGTGGTGCTCACGCTCAAGCCACAGTGGTTGAGCCAGCGGCCCACCCTGGGTTCGGTTTCGGTGATTGAGGCCCCTGCCAGCACGGCCAGGGTACCCGCCCCTGGCAGCCTGAGTGCCGCGGCCAAGGCGGCCTCTGGCGCCGTGGTCAGCATCAACACCAGCAAGGCGGCTTCGCGCAATCCGAACGCGGAAGACCCATGGTTTCGTTTTTTCTTTGGCGACCAGGCTCAGGGGGAGCCTCAGATCGGGCTGGGCAGCGGTGTGATCGTCAGCCCCAACGGGTATATCCTGACGAACAACCATGTGGTTGAAGGGGCTGATGACATCGAAGTCAGCCTCATTGATTCCCGCAAGGCCAAAGCCAAAGTCATTGGCACCGATCCCGAGACCGACCTCGCCATTTTGAAAATTGAACTCGACAAGTTGCCCGTGATTGTGCTGGGCAGTTCGGAAACTCTTGAAATCGGTGATCAGGTGCTGGCCATCGGCAATCCCTTTGGTGTCGGGCAGACAGTGACCAGCGGCATCGTCAGCGCACTGGGCCGCAACCAGTTGGGCATCAACGTCTTTGAGAACTTCATTCAGACTGACGCGGCCATCAACCCCGGCAATTCGGGCGGCGCGCTGGTGGACACGCAGGGACGTCTGCTCGGCATCAACACCGCCATCTACTCGCGCTCGGGCGGCTCCATGGGCATCGGCTTTGCCATTCCCGTGTCAAGCGCACGGCAAGTGCTGGACAGCATCATCCGTGACGGTCAGGTCACGCGCGGGTGGATCGGCGTAGAGCCGCAAGAGCTCACGGCCGAACTGGCCCAAACCTTCAACGTGAAGGCCAAAACCGGCGTCATCATCACCGGTGTCATGCAAAACGGACCGGCAGCGCAAGCGGGTATTCGGCCCGGCGACGTGATCACGGCGGTTGCCGGCCAGCCGGTTCGCACCGTCACGGAACTGCTGAGCGCAGTCGCGGCATTGCGACCGGGCACAACGTCGAATCTGACGGTGCAGCGCAAAGATGGCAGCTTGCAGGTATCGGTCACGCCAGGCAAGAGGCAGCGTCCTCGGCTGCCGCGGTGAGGACTTGATACATACCCGCCTCAGCGGGCGGAAGACGCCGCGCGTCAGGGCTTGGCTTGAGCGTCTACGGTCCCTTCGGGCGCCTTGGTGTGCTTGACAAACAGCTGCGCCGCAACAATACCGACCTCGTACAAGCCGCCCACAACGGCCAGCAGCATCAACATGGAGCCCGCATCGGGAGGCGTGACCAGGGCCGTTCCGACAGCGGCAATAACCCAAAAATAGCCACGGTACTGGCGCAATTGCGCGACCGTCAACACACCCATTCGCACCAGCAGGATCACGGCAATCGGCACTTCAAACGCCAGCCCGAATGCCAGGAACATCCCAATGACGAAGTTGAGGTACTCCTCAATATCTGGCGCAGCAGTAATGGACTTGGGCGCAAAACTCTGGATGAAGCTGAAAACCTGACCGAAGACAAGGTAGTAGCAAAAAGCCACACCAAAGAAAAACAGCAAGGTACTCGAAATCACCAGCGGCATAACCAGTTTTTTCTCATGCGAATACAAGCCTGGCGCCACAAAAGCCCAGACCTGGTAGAGCACCACGGGGAGCGCCAGCATGAACGCCGCCATGAAGAGAATCTTGATGGGCACGACGAACGGTGAGATAACATTCGTGGCGATCAGCGTCGCACCTTTCGGCAGCGTGGCCACCAGGGGCGCAGCCATCAGGTCGTAGAGCGCGCCAGGGCCAGGGAAAAATGCCAGTGCAGCGGCCACTACCCCGATGGCGATCACCGCTTTGATCATGCGATCGCGCAGTTCCATCAGATGCTGGACAAAGGGTTGCTCGGTGCCAGCGAGCTCGTCTGGCTTGTCTGATTGGGGATCACTCATGAGAAAAACTTTGCTTTGGTGGGGCTGGGGTTGCTCCCAACGGGAGCTACTGGCCATTCAGATGAAAATTCGATCGCCCGATGGCAAGCAGCGACGCCGGATTTAAACCTGCCTGGCGGACTTGGGCCGATAGCGCGCCACCCGCGCGGCACCCGAAAGCGCCTTGGTACGCACGCCTGAGCGGGCCTTGTACCACTGCGGCGTGGCACCTTGCTTGAGACGCCAGTTCTTACCGGGGTGCTTGTATTCGGGAAAGCTGATCATGCCCGGCACATCGGCTGAGCCCAAGGCCGTGCTGGTGGTGTCAGCCCAGGATTTTTCGAACTCGCTGGCGCTGGTCTGGACCGAGCTCTCGACGTCACGCGCGGCGCTCTCAACACTGTCCTTCATTTTCTTGAGCTCATCGAGCTCCATTGAACGGTTCACTTCGTTCTTGACATCGGCCACATAACGCTGAGCCTTGCCCAGCATGGCACCCACCATGCGAGCGACACGAGGCAACTTCTCGGGGCCGATGACGATCAACGCCACGGCACCGATCAGCGCCATCTTGGAGATGCCCAGATCAATCACGGTTCAAACGCCGAGGTCAGTCGGCGAAAAAAAGCAACGCAGCTCAATCAGGACTTCTGACGAGCTTGGACATCAATGGTCGTCTTGTCGGCGGGCGCCGGGCTCGCCGCACTGGCCGTGACTTGAGCCGAGGCAGTGGCCGCGGCGTCGTCAGCCGCAGCAGCGTTTTGCCCACCATCTTTCATTCCGTCCTTGAAACCCTTGACGGCTCCGCCCAGGTCACCGCCAATATTTTTGAGCTTCTTGGTACCAAACACCATGACCACGATCAACAAAACGATCAACCAGTGCCAGATCGAAAATGAACCCATGTTTAACTCCTGAATTTCTCGCCGGACAACCGGCTTTTCAACAATCGTCTGATTCTAAAGGGCTTGGCGCCAACACTTCAGCGGGATAGCCCGCATAAGCGCCTGGCTATTGCAAGGGCGGTCATGCACATTGGCGCAACTTCAGGCTGTCAGCCGCGCAACCAGGGCCTGGGACCCCCCATCACATGCCAGTGCAGATGGTGCACTTCCTGCCCACCTTCAGCCCCCGTATTGGTAACAATTCGAAAACCTCCTTCCGGGTAGGGCCGACAGCCCTGCTCCAGCGCCAAGCGCGGCGCCAGGGCCAGCATGCGCCCGAGCAAGGCTTCGTGCTCGTGGCCCACATGCGCCATGGAGGCAATATGGGTTTTGGGGATCATCAGAAAGTGCACGGGCGCCCAAGGGTTGATGTCATGAAAAGCGAAGATGTCTTCGTCTTCATAGACTTTTCGGCTAGGAATCTTGCCAGTGGCAATCTTGCAGAAAATGCAGTTATCGGCAGCGGTTGGCTCAGTCATGGAAACTTGAAAAAGTAAAAATTAGGGTCCAAATTCACGGGTTCGTCGGGTTAGTCCGGTCCACCGGATGGCCTGGCCAGCGGTTGTCGTTGAACCGCAACCAACCCTTGACGCAGCGGTACAGATACCAGAGCCAGACCACGCCATAGGCCATCACACCAGGCAGCAAAAACAGCAGCCACAAGGGCGCCAGCAGCACCAGCCAGACCACCGTCCACCAGAAGGTTGAAATCATGTAGCTGTGATGCTCACGGTAAAGCGGGTCAGACTCATCCGCGCGCCGGATGTAGTTGATGATCAGTGCCACCAAGGCAAATGTGCCGCCACTGAACCAGGCCAGGGTATGCAGGCCGTAGAGAATTTGCATGACCAGGCGGTCATTCGGATTCCGGGTCTCAAAACGGGGGCCGAACCCACCGGGGGAGATGTCGTTCATAAGTCTGAGTCTTGCTGGGGTGGACGGGTTCAAACGCATGGCGCCCTGGCTCGTCAGCAGCCGCTAAGCATCGGCCTGTTTTTCGCTCAGTTCACGCGCCACGACTTTGCGCAGTGCTTTTTCTTCGATGCCACTGGTGCCTTCGCGCCGCTCCAGTTCCGCCATCACATCAGCGGGCTGCAAGCCGTAATGGGACAGCGCAATCAGGCTGTGAAACCAGAGGTCGGCCACTTCCCCGACCAGCTTGAGCTTGAGCTCGGCGGTGTGACCCCCGTGGTCCAGGTCTTTGGCGGCCATCACGGTCTCGGTCGCTTCTTCGCCAATTTTTTTCAAAAAGGCGTCGGGTCCCTTGTGCAGCAGTCGGGCCACATAGCTTTTGTCGGGGTCTCCCCCGTTTTGAATCTTGCGGCTTTCAATCACTTGCGCCAGGCGTGCCAGGGAGTCGTTGGATGTCATGGTTTCTGATAGATGTGTTCGGGGTCTTTGAGGACCGGTTCAGCCACCTGCCACTGACCTCCTGCGCTGCTTTTTTCGTACCGATGAAAAAAACAACTGTGACGGCCCGTGTGACAGGCGATGGACGGCGCCAGCTCGCCTTGGCCGAGCTGGGTGATCTTGAGCAAGATCACATCGTTGTCACAGTCCAGCCTGATGTCATGCACAGTCTGGGCATGACCGGACTCTTCGCCCTTGCGCCAGAGCCGGCTGCGGGAACGACTGAAATACACGGCGCGACCGGTATCGGCCGTTGCCTGTAGCGCCTCGCGGTTCATCCAGGCAAACATCAGCACATCGCCGCTTGCAGCCTCCTGCGCGATCACCGGGATCAGGCCCCGCTCGTCCCATTTAACTTCGTCTAGCCAGTTCATGGCGCTATTGTCCGCCATTGTCGGCGGCACCGGGGTAGCGGGCCAGGTCGTCACAGCCGCACGGCAATGCCGCGCTGGGCCATGTGCCGCTTGGCTTGCTGCACCGTGAATTCGCCGTAGTGAAAAATACTCGCGGCCAGCACCGCATCAGCACCACCGATTTGAATGCCATCGGCCAGATGGTCCAGCGTGCCAACGCCGCCCGAGGCAATCACCGGCACGCTCACCGCGTCGCTGACGGCACGGGTCAAAGCCAGATCAAAACCGGCCTTGGTGCCATCGCGGTCCATGCTAGTGAGCAAGATTTCTCCTGCCCCGCGCTGCGCCATTTCGCTGGCCCAGGCGACGGCATCAAGGCCGGTATTTTGACGACCACCGTGGCTGTAGACGTCCCAGCCGGGGCCGCGAGTCAAGGCCTGCTCTTCCGAGCGCCGCTTGGCATCAATGGCCACCACGATGCACTGCGCGCCATACTTGGTTGACGCCTCGGAAATCACCTGTGGATTGGCCAGTGCCGCTGAATTGAAGCTGGTCTTGTCGGCACCGGCGTTGAGCAAGCGCCTGACATCGTCGACCGTGCGCACGCCACCGCCTACCGTCAGGGGAATAAAAACCTGCGATGCCACCGCTTCGATGATGTGCAAGATCAGGTCCCGCCCGTCGCTGGTGGCCGTGATGTCCAGAAAAGTCAGCTCATCAGCGCCCTGGTCGTTGTACCTCGCTGCAATTTCAACCGGATCGCCGGCATCGCGAAGTTCCAGGAAGTTGACGCCCTTGACCACACGGCCTCCGGTCACGTCAAGGCAAGGGATGATTCGTTTGGCGAGCATGGTGAAACCAGATTGGAGAAAAGCGCAGTAGCCCGCGCAGCGTCGCGCAGGCTCTATTTTTTGAAACGCTCAGTGTGACCGGAAAATGAGAAAGTTCAAAGCACGGCAGCCAAGGCAGGGCCTAGCCGTTGAGTTCGTCAGCGCGGGCCTGGGCAATGGCGAAATCGAGGTCGCCGCTGTAAATCGAACGGCCACAAATCACACCCTCTACGCCCTCGTCTTCGACCGCGCAAAGAGCGTCGATGTCGGCCATATTGGACAAGCCGCCCGAGGCGATAACCGGAATGGTCAAAGCCTGTGCCAGGCGAACCGTGGCTTCAATGTTGATGCCACTGAGCATGCCATCACGGCCGATATCGGTGTAGATGATGGATTCCACACCGTAGTCTTGGAATTTCTTTCCCAAATCCACGACTTCGTGACCCGTCAGCTTGCTCCAGCCGTCCGTGGCGACCTTGCCATCCTTGGCATCAAGGCCGACGATGATGTGGCCGCCGAAGGCCGTGCAGGCGTCTTGCAGGAAACCAGGATTTTTCACGGCGGCCGTGCCGATGATGACGTAACGCAAACCCGCATCCAGGTAACGCTCGATGGTGTCGAGATCGCGAATGCCACCGCCTAGCTGAACATCTACTTCGCTGCCGACTTCCTGAAGGATTTTGCGGATCGCCATTTCGTTCTTGGGCTTGCCCGCAAAAGCGCCATTGAGGTCGACCAGATGTAGCCGCCGCGCGCCCTTGTCAACCCAGATGCGAGCCATGGCGGCGGGGTCTTCACCGAAAATGGTGGACTGATCCATATCGCCCTGTTTGAGACGAACACACTGGCCGTCCTTCAAGTCAATCGCGGGGATGAGTAGCATGGTGCGTTACGAAGTGCCAAAAAATAGTTGAAAAATCAGTTAGCGCTTGCACTGGAAAAGCTGCGCAGTCGTCAACCTTTGCCGGCGCTGACCGCCAGCTCAAGGCTTCCAATGCAGGAAATTGCGATAAAGGGTCAAGCCGTGTTCGGCACTCTTTTCCGGATGAAACTGGGTAGCAAAAATATTATCTCGCGCCAGCGCTGCCGTAAAGCGGCTGCCATAGTCTGCTTCGCCGGCAGTGTGGCGCGCATCCGACGGCTTGGCATAAAAACTGTGCACAAAGTAGAAATAAGCGTTATCCGGGACATCTTGCCAAAGCTGATGCGGCCGGCCGTTGTCGCCCGACAAGGACTGCCCGACCTGGTTCCAGCCCATTTGTGGCACCTTGAAACGGCTGCCATCGGCTTGCAGGCGACCGGCGAGGTCGAATTTGAGCACTTCGCCGGGAATGAGCCCCAGCCCCGCCGTCGGCAGGCCGGGCGGCCCCTCATGGCTGCGGTCCAGCAGCATCTGCATGCCCACACACACCCCGAACAGGGGCTTGTGGGCGGCCGCATGCAGCACGGCCTCTTTCAGACCGGATTCGGCCAAGGCGCGCATGCAGTCAGGCATGGCACCCTGGCCCGGCAGCACCACGCGTTCGGCATTGAGCACATCCTGCGGATTGCCCGTCACCAGCACCTCGTAACCACTGCCCTGGGCCACGTGCAGCACCGCCTGGGAGACCGAGCGCAGATTGCCGGACCCGTAGTCCACCACGGCCACCGTTTTCAGATTCGACATGTCAAACCATCAGTTCTGTTGCGATCGACCCTGGCGCCGCTTCAGAGCGAGCCTTTGGTCGAGGGAATCACGCCGACCGAGCGGGGATCAATTTCCAGCGCCATGCGCAGCGCCCGGGCGAAAGCCTTGAAGACCGACTCGGCCTGGTGATGGGCGTTTTCCCCGCGCAGGTTGTCGATATGCAGCGTGACAAAGGCGTGGTTCACGAAGCCCTGAAAAAATTCATACGCCAGTTGGGAGTCGAAAGTCCCGATCATGCCGCTCTTGAAAGGCACGTGCATCACCAGGCCCGGACGGCCCGAAAAATCCACCACCACCCGGCTCAGCGCCTCGTCCAGCGGCACATAAGCGTGACCGTAACGGCGCAGACCTTTCTTGTCGCCCACAGCGCGGTGAACTGCCTGACCGAGGGTGATGCCCACGTCTTCCACCGTGTGGTGACCGTCGATATGCAGATCCCCAATGGCCTGGATGTCCAGGTCAATCAGACCGTGGCGGGCAATCTGATCGAGCATATGGTCAAAAAAACCAATGCCCGTCGACAGCCGGGACAGACCGGTACCGTCCAGATTGAGCTTGACGCTGATCCTGGTCTCGGCCGTGTCGCGGCTGACTTCGGCGGTGCGTGGTGCAATAGATGGGGCGGTCATAGGGCTACTTGGAGGGCTTCTTTGAGAGCTTGCAATAGTTGTTCATTTTCATGGGCGGTACCCACTGTCAGGCGCAAGCAGTTGGTCAGCAGTGGGTGCATTTTAGAAATGTTTTTGACCAGCACGCCACGCGCCTTCAGACCCTCAAACACCGGACCGGCGCGCTCCCCCTCGCCCAACACGCGCACGAGAACCATGTTGGCATCGCTGTCCCAGGCCTGAAGCCTGGGCATGCTGCGTAGCGCGTTCAGCAAAATTTGGCGCTGCGCCACCAGTTCGCGCGCCTGGGCTGCAAAAACGTCCTGATGCTCCAGCGCGAACAAGGCGCACTCGTAGTTGAGCACGCTGATGTTGTAGGGTGGTCGCACCTTGTCAAGCTCTGCGATCAAGGCCTTGGGCCCCATCATGTAACCCAGCCGCACACCGGCCAGGCCAAACTTGCTCAGGGTGCGCATCAGCAGCACATGGCCGTGGCGGGCCATGCGGCCGGCGTAACTCTTGCTGGAAAAGGGCTGATAGGCCTCGTCCATGACCACCAGACCCCCTTGTGCACCCACCGCGACCACGATGTTTTCGATCACTGCATCGTCCCACAAATTGGCGGTGGGGTTGTTGGGATAAGCCAGGTACACGATCGACGGCTGGTGCCGGGCAATCGCCGCCAGCATGGCTGACTCGTCGAGCTCAAAGTCCGCCGTCAGTGGCACGCCGACAAACTCCAATCCCTGGAGTTGCGCGCTCATGGCGTACATCACGAAGCCGGGTACCGGGGCCAGGATGGATCCGCCGGGCACGTCGCAGGCCATGGCCAGCAGGGAAATAAGCTCATCCGAGCCATTGCCCAGCATGATGTCAAAACCCGTCGGCATACCAGCGTACTCAGCCAGCGCATGACGCAAATCATTGACGCGCCCGTCAGGGTAACGGTTGATGGCCAGCGCACCCAGACGACTGCCCAGCTCGGCCTGCAACGTCGGGCTCAGGCGGTGCGGATTTTCCATCGCATCGAGTTTGACCATCCCGGCCGAGTCCTGAATGGCATAGGCATGCATGGACTGCACGTCCTGGCGAATCAACTTCTTGAGCTTAGGATCAAGGGAACTGGGCTCGGACGTACTCATGGCATCTTTCGCATGGCAGGCACCGTGTCAAGGCGCAATTCGGCTGCGCGGGCATGGGCCTGCAGGCCCTCGCCGTAGGCAAGTTCGGCTGCAATCACGCCCAGGGTCTGGGCGCCGGCCTGGCTGACTTCGATCAGGCTCGAACGTTTTTGAAAATCGTAAACGCCCAGCGGGCTGGAAAAACGGGCCGTGCCGCTGGTCGGTAGCACATGGTTGGGGCCGGCACAGTAGTCGCCCAGACTTTCGCTGGTGTAGGCACCCAGAAAAATGGCACCGGCATGCCGCAGCAAGGGCTCCCACTGGTGCGGCTGAGCACTGGAGACTTCGAGGTGCTCAGGCGCGATCCGGTTGCTGATCTCGCAGGCCTCCTGCATGCTGCGCGTGTGAATCAGCGCGCCGCGGTCATTGAGGGATTTCGCAATGATGGCCGCGCGCGGCATGTCGGGCAGCAGGCGGGTGATTGCCGCTTGCACCTGGTCGATATATGCCGCATCGGGACACAGCAAAATACTCTGCGCCAGCTCGTCATGCTCAGCCTGACTGAACAGATCCATGGCCACCCAGTCGGCAGGTGTACTGCCATCGGCGAGCACCAAAATCTCGCTAGGGCCGGCAATCATGTCAATGCCAACCGTGCCAAAGACGCGCCGCTTTGCCGCCGCCACGTAGGCGTTGCCGGGGCCGGTGATCTTGTCCACGGCTGGGATGCTGCGGGTGCCGTAGGCCAGCGCTGCGACGGCCTGGGCGCCGCCGAGCGTGAAGGCGCGGCTCACGCCAGCGACATAGGCGGCCGCCAGCACCAGCGCATTTCTTTCTCCGCGCGGCGTGGGCACCACCATGATGATTTCGCCCACGCCCGCCACGTGCGCCGGAATGGCATTCATCAGCACCGACGAGGGGTAGGCGGCCTTGCCACCGGGCACATAGATGCCCACACGGTCCAGCGGCGTGACTTTTTGGCCCAGCAAGCTGCCATCAGCGTCACGGTAGCTCCAGCTTTTTCCACAAGCCTCTTTTTGCGCCTCGTGGTAGCTGCGCACACGGGCAGCAGCGGCCTGGAGAGCCTGGCGCTGCACCGCTGGCAAACCTTCAAAAGCCGCCTTCAGTTCGGCCTGGGTCAACTCCAGCGAGCCCATGTCGGCGGCGTCCAGACCATCAAAACGGCGGGTGTAGTCAAGCACGGCGGCATCACCACGCAGCTGCACATCGGCCAGGATGTCGGCCACGCGCTGCTCGATGGCCGCGTCGGTATCGGCCGACCAATGCAGCCGTGCCTTGAAAGCAGCTTCAAATTCGGGCGCAGCGGTAGACAGGCGAGCGGGGGTGGCAAACATGCTGATCAACCACCCAATTCACGTGCCACGGCCGCAGCCAGCGCATCAATAATGCGGCGAATCGGCGCCTGCTTGAGCTTGAGCGCCGCCTGGTTCACCACCAGACGCGAGCTGATGTCCATGATGCGCTCGACCTCGACCAAGTGGTTCGCCTTAAGGGTGCTGCCCGTGGAAACCAGATCGACGATGGCGTCGGCCAGCCCGGTCAGTGGCGCCAGTTCCATGCTGCCGTAGAGCTTGATCAGGTCCACGTGCACGCCCTTGGTGGCAAAAAAATCGCGCGAGATTGCGACGTACTTGGTGGCCACTTTCAGCCGCCCGCCCTGGCGCACGGCAGCGGCGTAATCAAAACCATCGCGCACCGCCACGCTGATGCGGCACTTGGCAATTTGCAAGTCCAGCGGCTGGTACAGACCGTCACTGCCCGATTCCAGCAGCGTGTCCTTGCCCACCACCCCCAGATCGGCACCACCGTACTGCACATACGTTGGCACGTCGGTGGCCCGCACCAGCACCACACGCACGTCGGGGTGGTTGGTGTCGAGGATCAGTTTGCGGGACTTGTCCGGATCGTCAAGCACCTCAATGCCCGCGGCCTTGAGCAGCGGCAAGGTGTCGTCAAAAATCCGGCCTTTGGAAAGCGCAAGGGTAATCACGTCTTTAGTCTTTCGATGTCAGCGCCCAGGCCGCGCAATTTGGCTTCCATCTGGTCATAGCCGCGGTCCAGGTGGTAGATACGGTCGACCACGGTTTCCCCTTCCGCAACCAGGCCGGCAATCACCAGACTGGCCGAAGCCCGCAAGTCGGTGGCCATGACCGTGGCACCGGAAAGCCGCGCCACACCATCCAGCACCGCCACCTTGCCTTCAATCTGAATCCTGGCGCCGAGTCGCACCATTTCGTTGACGTGCATGAAGCGATTTTCAAAGATCGTCTCGGTGACCTTGCTGCTACCGTTCGCGATCGCATTGAGCGCCATGAACTGGGCCTGCATGTCAGTCGGAAAACCAGGGTACTCGGTCGTGCGAAACGACTGCGCTTTGAGCCGGCCCTGCGCCTGAACGCGGATAAAGCCCTCGCCCGCCGTGATCACGGCACCGGCCGCGCGCAGTTTTTCGATGACGGCATCCAGGTGGTCAGCCCGGCCATGCTGGAGCACCACGTCGCCACCGGCCGCTGCCACCGCACACAAGAAAGTGCCCGCTTCAATGCGGTCAGCCACCACCTGGTGGGTTGCGCCGTGCAGTCGTTCGACGCCTTGTATGCGGATGCGGCGCGTGCCATGGCCTTGAATATTTGCACCCATCTTGATGAGCATTTCCGCCAGGTCACCGATCTCCGGCTCCTGCGCGGCGTTTTCCAGAACGGTCTCGCCCTCGGCCAGGGACGCCGCCATCATGAAGTTCTCGGTTCCGGTCACGGTCACCATGTCGGTGGTGATGTGGCAGCCCGTGAGCCGCTTGGCTCCGTGGGCCAGTTTGGCGAGCATGTAGCCGTGCTCGACCACAATCTCGGCGCCCATGGCCTCCAGCCCCTTGATGTGCTGATCGACCGGGCGCGAGCCGATCGCACAGCCGCCAGGCAGCGACACCGTCGCGTGGCCAAAGCGGGCCAGCAAGGGGCCCAGCGCCAGAACGGACGCGCGCATGGTCTTGACCAGCTCGTAAGGCGCCTCGGGCTTGTTCAAGGCCGCGGCATTGATCTGAACAACGCCAGGCTCAGCGTCGCTTCGAACGGCATCCACCCCCATGTTGCGGATCAGCTTGAGCATGGTCGCCACATCCTGCAGACGCGGCACGTTTTGCAAAGTGACCGGCTGCTCCGTGAGCAGGGCCGCGCAGAGTTCAGGCAAGGCCGCGTTCTTGGCACCGGAAATGTCGACCGTGCCGGCAAGCGAGCGCCCCCCCCTGATTCGTAGCTTGTCCATACTCAGCTTGCCGATTGCGCAGCCCACTCGGCTGGCGTGAATGTTTTCATGGACAGGGCGTGGACCTCGTCGGTCTTCATGCGCTGGCCGAGCGTGGCATAGACACGCTGGTGGCGCTGAATCAGTCGCTGCCCCTCAAAGGCCGTGGACACGATGGTGGCATACCAATGCCGCCCATCGCCCTCAAGTTTGATGTGCTCGCAGTCAAGGCCTGCGCTGATGATGGCCTGAAGTTCTTCGCTGGTCATGAATGGTTGGGTAGGGCTCAATGCCTGATCTTGTAGCCAATTTTGAGAAGATGCAGCGCCGTGGCGCTGACGAGCAGCAGAGCCGCGCCGACAATGCCCAGACTCAGCCAGGGCGACACATCGCTGGTGCCAAAAAATCCGTAGCGAAAACCGTCGATCATGTAGAAAAAAGGGTTGAGGTGGCTGACCGTCTGCCAGAAGGGGGGTAGCGAATGAATCGAGTAAAACACGCCACTCAAGAAGGTCATGGGCATGACGATGAAGTTTTGAAACACGGCCATCTGGTCGAACTTTTCAGCCCACAAGCCGGCAATCAGGCCCAGCCCGCCGAGCAAAGCTGCACCCAGCACCGCAAAGGCGAGGATCCACTGCGGCGCTGCAAAGCCGGGTTGACCAAAAAACACCGTGACCACAAAAACGCCAAGGCCCACCGCCAGCCCCCGCACGACGGACGACCCGACATAAGCAATGAACCAGTGCCAGTGCGACAAGGGCGTGAGCAGCAAAAACACCAGATTGCCCATGATCTTGCTCTGCACCAGCGACGATGAGCTGTTGGCAAACGCGTTTTGCAACACACTCATCATCACCAGACCGGGCACCAAAAATGCAGCGTAGCTGACCTTGCCATAAATCAAGGGCTGGTCCCTGAGCACATGGCCGAAGATCAGCATGTACAAAACAGCCGTGAGGATGGGCGCACCAACGGTTTGAAAACCAACTTTCCAGAACCGCAGAACCTCTTTATAAAGAAGCGTTTGCCAACCGTTCATGACTGCACCTCAAGCGCTGCCGTCGCACCTTGGGCCTTGCCACCCATGACTTCAAGGAACACGTCTTCGAGGTCAGCCTTGCGAATCTCGACGTCTTCGGCAATCAGCCCGGCTTCGCGCACAGCGGCCAGGTACTGCTCAATCTCACGGGCATCGTGCGCCGGAAACTGAACGATGCGCCCGGTCACGCGTGCCTTGGCAGCCAGCCCGGGCGGCAGTTCCTTGTCGAGTTTGAAACGTAACACATTGGACGATGCATTCTTGAGCAAGTCAGAGGTCGAAGACAGGGCCACCATTTTTCCCTGTTTGAGCATCGCAATACGGCTGCACAGGGCCTCGGCCTCCTCTAGGTAGTGGGTGGTCAACAGCACCGTGCTGCCCTGCCGATTGAGTTTGGCGATAAATTGCCACAGCGTCTGGCGCAGCTCGACGTCGACGCCGGCCGTAGGCTCGTCCAGCACGATCACTTGCGGTTTATGGACCAGCGCTTGGGCCACCAGCACGCGCCGCTTCATGCCACCGGAGAGCTGTCGCATGTTGGCCTGCGCTTTGTCGGCCAAACCGAGACTGACCAGCAACTCATCAATCCAGTCGTCGTTGTGCTTGACGCCGAAGTAACCCGACTGGATGCGAAGCGACTCGCGCACCGTGAAAAAAGGGTCAAACACCAGCTCCTGCGGTACCACCCCGAGCAGGCGACGGGCCTGGGCATAGTCGGTGACCACGTCTCGGCCATGCACCTTGACGGAGCCGGCACTGGCGCGTGACAGGCCTGCCAGAATGCTGATCAGGGTGGTCTTGCCCGCGCCATTGGGGCCAAGCAGACCGAAAAACTCGCCCTGCTGGATGTCAAAGCTGACGTGGTCAAGGGCTTGCACCACGGTGCCTGAGGCGCCACGCGATTGATATTGTTTGGAAACAGACTGAAATGAAATAGCGGGCATGAGCCCAGCATTTTAAGGGTGATATGGCCGAGCCCATGGCGGCGGTGCGCAAGTCCTCAAAGCAGGGGGTCCGCCCCGGGTAAGTCAGGCGGCAGCAGGCATCAGGTCGGCCACACCGTACAGGTCCGCCAGCCGTCGCAGGCGAGACGGCAAACCCGACACATGAAAGACCTGATCCAGCGACAAGGCGGTGCGGCGGCAATCGAGCAATACGGCCAGCGCCGAGGAGTCAAAGCGCTGCAGCGCGCTGGCGTCGACGGTCACGCCGTCTGCAGTGGCTTGCAACGCAATCGCTTTGCGCAGGGCCACACTGCAGGCTACGGCCTGCTCATGGGTCAAAACTGAAGGAAGACGAAGCACTGCAGGCATGGTGATGGCTGACGCCGGCTCAACTCTTCTTCTCGGCGGAACCGGCCTTGTTGCGCTGGGCCAGGGCGGCAATCAGGCCGTCGATGCCCCTGGCTGAAATTTCTTGCGCGAATTGGGTGCGATAGGTCTCCACCAGCCAGACGCCCAGCACATTAAGGTCATAAATGCGCCAGCCCGTCGGTGACTTCTCCATCCTGTAGTCGAGCTGAACCGCATCGCCGCGACTGATCACATCGGTGCGGACCACGACTTCGGTATCGCCCGGACTGGCCCGCAAGGGCTTGACGTTGATGGTCTGGTCCTTGACCTGGGTCAGTGCACCCGAGTAGGTGCGCACCAGCAGGTTCTTGAACTCCTCCTGCAACCGCTTTTGTTGCTCCGGCGTCGCCTGGCGCCAGTTGCGGCCCACGGCAGCAGCGGTCATGCGCGTGAAGTTCACGTGCGGCATGATCTTGCTATCGACATACGAGACGATCTTGCGAACATCGCCGCTTTGCACGTCCTTGTCGGCCTTGATGATGTCCAGCACCTCGACCGACAAGCGGCGAATCAGCTCGTCGGGCCCTTCTTCGGCAGCCCGTGCCAGGAAAGTGGATGTCGCAAGGCACAGCCCGCAGAGTGCGCACAAAAATTGATGGAAGCTTCTACGTTTCATAAGTTACCGGGGATCACTTCAAGGCTTAACAGGTCGATCAGGAGCGGGCACGGTGCCGTTCATGGGTGGGGCGGAGAAACCAGCCGGGGCCGGGGACGGTGCGGGTACCTTCTCGGGCAAGTCAAACCGCTCTTCGGCCGGGGCGCCATTTTCATCGACTTCCCGAGTTTCACCGCGACGGCGCTGCAAATAGGCATCGCGCACAAAACTGTATTTGTCGAGCGCTGCGTTGTTCAGGAAGTTGCCTGCACCAAACAAGTTGGCCCGGATGTCAATACCCCGCAACAGCGACAGGGATACCCGGGCAGCCGGGTCGTTGATGTAGCTCACCAGATCGCCACTCCAGTTGACGCTCAGAGCTGCAGCATCGCGCAAGGTCGAGGGGCCGAGTAAGGGCAGCACAAGGTAGGGGCCGGTCGACATGCCCCAATAGCCCAGGGTCTGACCAAAATCTTCCCGGTGTTTTTCGATGGGAATATCAGAGGCAACGTCAATCAAACCGCCAAGGCCCACGATGGTGTTGACACCGATACGGGCCAGGGTCTCAGCCGATTCACGGGGCTTGAGTTGCAGCACGTTGTTGACCAGCGACCAGACGTCGGAAATATTGCCAAAGAAATTGGTCACACCGGTTCTCACGACCTGCGGCAGCACGAGCTGGTAGGCCTTGGCCACCGGCCGGAGCACAGCGTCATCGACCTGCTCGTTAAAGTCAGACACGCCTCGATTAAAAGGCTCCCAGGGGTCGCGCGGGTTGGCGTTGGGCGCCGTGGCGCAGCCCTGCAGCAAGGCCATGACCATCACGAGGGCGGCCAGACTCCAGCGCGTCAAGCCAGTGCGCCCGCAGGACAGGTTTTGAGTGTTCACTTCTTGCTCCCATTGTCCGAAGCCGAAGGGCTACTGTCTGCCGCCTTGCTGTACAAGAATTGACTGATGAGTGTCTCCAGCACCACTGCAGATTGGGTGGTCTTGATGACGTCCCCCGCAGCCAGGTTTTTGTCGGCAGCACCGGCTTCGATGCCGATGTACTGCTCGCCGAGCAAGCCGCTGGTCAAAATTTTCAACGAGCTGTCCTTTGGAAACACGTAGCGACTGTCCATGGCCAGACTCACGCTGGCCTGGTAACTCCTGTCGTCAAAAGTGATCGCATCGACGCGACCCACCACGACGCCGGCACTCTTGACAGCCGCTCGTGGCTTGAGGCCACCAATGTTGTCAAAACGCCCCACCACCGGGTAGCTGGTGGCGCCAAAATTGATTGTCAGCAAATTGGCAGACTTCAGCGCCAAAAACAACACGGCTGCGGCACCAATCACCAAAAAAAGGCCGACCCATGGATCTTTGCTGGAACGCTGCATGACAAAAACTTTCGATAAAACAGAACACGGCAATAGCCACTCAACCCGCCACCGACCCGCCGCCCGGTGGCCCCATTTTCTCACGCAACTTCACATCACGCTCAACACAATTACTTACAAAACAAACGCGCTACACGCGCTACAGGCTGAACATCCAGGCCGTCAGCAAAAAGTCCAGCCCGAGCACAGCCAGAGAGGCCACCACAACTGTGCGCGTGGTCGCGCGCGATACCCCTTCCGGGGTGGGCTGGGCCTCGAAGCCCTGGTAAAGCGCCACAAAGGTCACCGTCACGCCGAACACCATGCTTTTGACGACACCATTGCCGACATCACGCCAGACATCCACGCCGCCTTGCATCTGGCTCCAGAATGAGCCCGAATCCACCCCGATCATGACCACACCAACGAGCCAGCCGCCAATCACGCCTACGGCACTGAAGACAGCCGCCAGCAAGGGCATGGCGATGATGCCGCCCCACCAACGCGGCGCCAGAATACGGCTCACCGGGTCCACCGCCATCATTTCCATCGCAGAGAGTTGTTCGCCCGCTTTCATCAGCCCGATTTCTGCAGTCAGGGCGGTTCCCGCCCGTCCGGCAAACAGCAGGGCCGTGATCACAGGGCCCAACTCGCGCACCAGACTGAGGGCAACCAGCAACCCCAGCGCTTCGGACGAGCCGTAGCGCTGCAAGGTGTAATAGCCCTGCAAACCCAGAACAAAGCCCACAAAGAGGCCCGACACCCCGATGATGGCGAGGGAATAATTGCCCAGGAAAAATATCTGGTCGCGCACCAGACCAAAGCGGGCCAGGGTGGGGCCGGTCAGGGCCAACAAGCGTGCAAACAGGCGGCCGGCCAAACCCAACTCACTCAATTTGTTTCGGGCGGAAAAGCCAAGATCAGCCAGAAGCTTGACCGGATGAAAGGGGCTCATGAGGACCCCCTGGCGCGTCCGGCAGCGCCGCCTTTGCCAGCGGACGCGCTGCCGGGGCCGTAATCACTGGCGGCATCCGGGCCCGGGTAATGCAACTCGACCGGACCCTGACGCAGAGCGTTCACGAATTGATGCACCAGCGGATCGCTCGAGTTCTTGACTTCTTCAGGCGTGCCCTGCGCAGCGATGCCGCCATTGGCCAAAATGATGACCTGGTCGGCAATCCGGAAGGTTTCTTCCAGATCGTGCGAAACAACCACGCTGGTGATGCCCAGGGTATCGTTGAGCTGACGAATCAGCTCGGCAGCGGTTCCCAGCGAAATGGGATCCAGGCCCGCAAAAGGCTCGTCGTACATGATCAATTCGGGGTCCAGCACAATCGCCCTGGCCAAGGCCACACGGCGCGCCATACCGCCGGAGATTTCGGAGGGCATCAAGTCGCGCGCACCGCGCAAGCCCACCGCGTCCAGCTTCATCAGGACAATGTCGCGGATCAGGGCCTCGGTCAGTCGGGTGTGTTCGCGCAGGGGGAAAGCAACGTTGTCAAAAACGCTCAGATCAGTGAACAAGGCGCCAAACTGAAACAGCATGCCCATGCGGCGCCGGACTTTGTAAAGGCCCTGGGCGTCCAGCGCACCCACCTCTTGACCGTCAAACAGCACTTGCCCCGAGTTGGCCCGCTGCTGTCCCCCAATGAGTCGCAGCACGGTAGTTTTGCCGCCGCCGGACGCGCCCATCAAGGCGGTGACTTTGCCGCGAGGCACCGACAGACTCAGGTCTTTAAGAATGACGCGGTCCCCCTTGGCGCCCGGGTAGGCGAAGGTCACTTGCTTGAACTCAACAAGCGAGGAGGACGTGGAATCTGAGGTATCGGGCATGAATATGAAAAGCCGGCATCAGCCGGCTTTGGGGTAGCGGATCATCATGATAACGGGCCAGCCAGCACAACGGCTGACAAGCACCGCTCAATCAGCGGGGCAAATCACTGCTGCCCATCAGGAACTCGTCGACGGCGCGAGCCGCCTGACGGCCTTCACGAATGGCCCACACCACCAGACTCTGGCCCCGGCGGATGTCGCCAGCGGCAAAGACCTTGGGCACATTGGTGGCATAGCCGCCAGACACATCGGTGCCGGCCCTGGCGTTGCCGCGGCTGTCCTTGTCCACGCCAAAAGCATCCAGCACCGTGGCCACAGGCGCCACAAAACCCATGGCCAGCAAGACCAGGTCAGCCTTGAGCGTTTGCTCCGAGCCGGCCACTTCCTGCATCTTGCCGTCTTTCCACTCGACCCGAACCGTCTTCAGGCCAGTGACCTTGCCTTTTTCTCCAATGAATTCTTTGGTCGAAATGGCGAACTCGCGGTCACAACCCTCTTCATGGCTGGAGCTGGTGCGCAGCTTGGCAGGCCAGTAGGGCCAGGTCATGGGGCGGTTTTCTTCCACCGGTGGCTGCGGCATGAGTTCAAACTGGGTCACGCTGGCTGCACCATGGCGGTTGCTGGTGCCTACGCAGTCGGAGCCCGTGTCGCCGCCGCCAATGACGATCACGTGCTTGCCGTCGGCGCGCAACTGGTCCTTGAGCTTGTCGCCCGCATTGACCTTGTTTTGCTGCGGCAAAAACTCCATAGCGAAATGAATGCCCGCCAGATCCCGGCCGGGCACAGGCAGGTCACGCGAGAGTTCGGCGCCGCCGGTCAGCATCACGGCGTCAAAGTCTTTTTGCAGTTGGGCTGGGGTAATGGTTTCCTTGGCCCAGTTCGTCACCTTGCTGTCCTTGGGTAGCTCGCCGACCATCACGCCGGTACGAAAAGTCACGCCCTCTGCCTTCATCTGCTCGACGCGGCGATCGATGTGGACCTTCTCCATCTTGAAGTCGGGAATGCCGTAGCGCAGCAGTCCGCCCACACGGTCGTTCTTTTCAAATAGGGTCACGTCATGGCCCGCGCGCGCCAGGTGTTGGGCGGCTGCCATGCCGGCCGGCCCCGAGCCGACCACGGCCACTTTCTTGCCGGTCTTGTGCTTGGGCAACTGGGGGGTGACCCAGCCCTCGGCCCAGGCACGGTCGATGATCGCGTGCTCAATCGACTTGATGCCCACGGCATCGTCATTCACATTGAGCGTGCAAGCAGCCTCGCAGGGTGCGGGGCAGATGCGGCCGGTGAACTCCGGGAAGTTATTGGTGCTGTGCAGGGTCTCAATGGCGTTTTTCCAGTCCGAACGAAACACCATGTCGTTGAAGTCGGGAATGATGTTGTTGACCGGACAGCCGCTGTTGCAAAAGGGCGTGCCGCAGTCCATGCAACGCGCCGCCTGCTGCGTGGCCTGCAAATCGTCCAGACCAATGACGAATTCCTTGTAGTGCTTCAAACGCTCCGGCACGG